>CAYQJO010000001.1:0-55361 GCA_964417785.1 uncultured Anaerolineaceae bacterium
TGAACTGGCGAAGCATGCCCTGGAAGACCTCGATCCGACTTTTGCCCAACAGGTCCAGCCGGGCGATGTGATCGTGGCCGGGCGCAACTGGGGCAACGGCAGCAGCCGCGAACAGGCCGTCACCTGTCTGGTGGCCGCCGGTGTTCAGGCGGTTATCGCCGCGTCGTTTGCCCGCATTTACTACCGCAACGCCATTAACAACGGCCTGATGGTTATCACCTGCCCGAAGATCGTACCGGTGGTCCAGACGAGCGACGACCTTGAGATCAACGTGGAAACAGGTCTGATTCGTTGTGCCGCCGGGGATTTCAGCTTCCCGCCGCTGCCAGACTCGGTGCGCCATATCGTGCAGGCCGGTGGCATCATCCCGTATTTGCAGCAGCAGGCATCGTCATGACCCACACCATAACTTTGATCCCCGGTGATGGTATCGGCCAGGAAGTCATTCCGGCGGCACGAAAGATACTTGAATCGCTGGACCTGCCGCTGACCTTTCAGGAAGCCGAGGCCGGATTCGGCACGTTCGAGCAATATGGCGACGCGCTGCCAGCCGAAACCCTGCGCTTATGCGAAGCCAGTGACGCGATTCTGTTCGGCGCGACTCAATCCCCCATGACAAAGGTGGCCGGATACCAGAGTCCCATTTTGTCGCTGCGGCAGCATTTCGATTTGTTCGCCAATCTACGGCCAGCGGTAAACGACGAAATCGATATGTTGATCGTGCGCGAGAACACCGAAGGGCTTTACAGCCGTCGTGAACGCCTGGAAAACGACGGCCAGACCGCCATCGCAGAACGAGTTATCACAGCGGCAGCCTCCGAGCGAATTGTGCGGGTCGCCTGCGAACAGGCCATGCAGCGGCGCAAAAAGCTGACACTGGTTCACAAAGCCAACGTCCTCAAAGAGACCTGCGGGCTGTTCCGTGAGGTGGCGCTGGCGGTCACACGCGATTACCCGGCGCTGACGGTCGCTGAAAAACTGGTCGATGCTGCCGCGATGTTCATGGTTCAGGACCCAACCCGGTTCGATGTAATCGTCACCACCAACCTCTTCGGCGACATCCTCAGCGATCTGGCCGCCGGATTGACTGGCGGTCTGGGACTGGCCCCATCCGCCAATGTGGGTGTGAGCCGTCCTGGCGTGTTCGAGCCAGTACACGGGAGCGCTCCCGACATCGCCGGGAGAGGTACCGCCGATCCGCGTGCGGCCATCCTTAGCACCGCCCTGATGCTAGACGATCTGGGCTATCATGACGCAGCCAGACAGGTCCGCCGCATCACCTATGCCACGCCGCACACCGGGCGCACAGTTGACACTGTATGCATAATCCATGACACTTTACAATGAGTAAATGTCAATAAACAGTCAACGAAAACATGCCCAAGAAGTTTGAACCCAAATCGGAACTGCTGGAAGGCATACTCCTGCGCATTCCAGAAGGCATTATCCGGCGATCCGCGTTGAATAAGCGCGTCAAGATGTACAAGAAGAGTATGACCGACCGGCTTTTATCCTCGACGCGAGTCGTGCGCGATGGCACACTGCTGTACGACGCCTCCCGATTGAGCCAGGAAGAAGCACGCGAACTGGACAGGTGGTGCCGTCCATCCATGCCCCGGATCACAGACGACGGCTTCCTGGCCGAGCGGCCCATCATTGAGCGCCGCCGAGAACGCGATTACCAGCTTGCGGAGTCCAATGCCGAACACCATGTCCGCCTGGTGCGTGCTATGGACGATAGCCCCGGCTACATGCAGATCGAAGACCTATGCCAGCAGCCCGACGATCAAACGGTCCTCAAAGAACTGGCCGAAGCCGGTGTTCTGGGGGTAGCAGGTGACTTTGCTTTCGACCCACTGCGTCTCAGCCAGGGTACCATGTCCGAACTGGCGCACCAGGCCAAACTCAACGCCCAGCGCCAGAAAATCGTGTCTTATCTCGAGGCCAAACCGGGCAAAACCGCCCCACGTTCGGAGTTGGTGCAGCACTTTGGCAAACAGGCACGCCAACTGGTCAACAGCACAGAGTTCACCTTGTTCCAGGTCACGCGCAAGGTCAACGTCCAACCGGAATACTGGGTGAGCCTGCGTGAGGCCGACGCCAAAGCCGCCCAGAAGGTGGCCCGTGAGGCCGTGCGTATCAAAGACGAAGAATGGGAACCGGCCCTGGAATTATGCGGTGATGTGGTCCGGACCGGCGCACGCGATGGCAAAACCCGGCGTATCCGCGTCATCGCCCGCACCTACACCATCGACCGGGCCACAAATCGTCTGGGGACTCAGAAACACACCATCAACCGGGCCGTCAAAGAGCAGCGGTTGTCGGCCTTTGAGGACCCGGAGGGCCGTATCCGTATCCCGGCGCATGAAATCGAAGCCGCTTATACCGACCCCGAATGCGAGGCCAAAATCACCGCACCGGAGACCCTCACCCTGCGTGAAGTCGCCGATGTCATCGGGATCAGCCCATCAACGGTTCGACGTCGTCTGCTAAAAGCAGGCATCAGTCGGGGGAGTCCCCGCTGGGGCGACGTGCGCCAGCATCTCGACGGTGTACCGCCCAGCCTGCGCGAATTCCGCCAGATTGCCAAAGAGAAGCGGGCTGAGCGGCGGGCGCAGCGAGCCGCCGCCCGCGCTGAGGCAGAACGCCGCCGTCTGGAAGAAATCGAACGCGAGCGCCAGCGAATCTCAGATTTGCGGGCACGACTGGTGGCCGCATTCCCCACATGGCTGCATGAAGGCCGCTCCGAGCAGCGCATCACACTGCACATCGGGCCACCCAACAGCGGCAAGACGCACGACGCCCTCACCGTCCTGATGAACGCCGGTGTCGGCTGGTATCTGGCCCCCCTACGGCTGCTGGCCTTTGAGATTTTTGACCGGCTCAACCGCCAGGGTGTGCTGTGCAACCTGCTCACCGGCGAAGAACATATTGATATACCGGGCGCGAAGATCACTGCTGCCACCATCGAAATGTTCAATTCCAACAGCAGCGGCGAATGTGTGGTCATTGATGAGGCGCAGATGCTGGCCGACTCCGACCGGGGTTGGGCCTGGACTCGTGCGTTGATGGAGGCGCAAGCCCCGGAAATTCACGTCATCGGCCCGGAGACCGCCCGTAATCTGATCGTGCAGCTTGCCAGTTCCGCCGCCATCCCGCTTGAGATTGTTGAACACGAACGGCTGGCACCGATCAAGGTGGCTGAGCGCAATTGGCCGCTGGATCAACTCCCGGCGCGTACTATTCTGGTCGCCTTTTCCCGGCGCATGGTGCTGCATCTCAAGACCGTGTTAGAGCAGCTTGGGCGGACGGTCTCGGTGGTCTACGGCAGTCTGCCACCGGAGGTACGACGGCGGCAGGCCGACCGTTTCGCCGAAGGCGAGACCGACATCTGTGTCGCCACTGATGCTGTCGGTATGGGGTTAAACCTCCCGGCAGATTACGTCTGTTTTTACGAAGTCGAGAAGTATGATGGCAAGGAAATCCGCCAGTTGAAAGCCGCCGAAGTCCAGCAGATTGGCGGACGGGCCGGACGTTTCGGCCTGGGGACGGCAGGTGAGGTCGGCGCGACCAACCGGCGCAATCTCAAAGTCATTGCGCGACTGTTCTACGAAGAACCGGACACCCTCACGCACGCCCATGTCGCGCCATCGGTGGAAGACCTGGAGATGATACCCGGCAGCCTGTGGCAGCGGTTGGTGCAGTGGTCAAATTTACAGTCGATCCCCGACTCGCTGCGGAACGTCATCGGCACGGCCAACCTGGCCGAGCGTATCGAACTGGCCCGGATGCTGACCGATGCTGAGGTCAACCGGCTGGGGCTGGAATCAGCCCTGCGTCTGGTCAATGCACCCACACGGCAGGCCAGCCGCGCTTACTGGTATAGCTGCGCCCAGAGCATTCTCACGAGCGTTCCCATGCCCATGCCGCCCTCGCCACCCGCTCGCATCTCCACTGGCGTGGCGCTGGAAGACATCGAAATCTGCATCAGTTGTGCCGATATTTACCTGTGGCTGGCAAACCGGCATGAGTTCAAGTTGCAGGCCCTTGATGTACGTGAGGTAGCGCAGCTTCGCCTGAAGTGGTCCATGCAGATTGACGCTGCGCTGCTACGCCGTATTGACACGTCCCGCCGTTGCAAAAGCTGCGGTAAGAAGCTGCCGCCAGGCCATCGCTATGGCATCTGCGACGAATGCTACACACAGCGCTATGAAGAATACAGCCGCTACAGCTAACGCAGACGCGGGAGGTCCTCCCGCCGGGTGAGATGGTTCGGTTTGATTTTCGGCACATTCAGGTCATCGTGCAGGCGGAATGTGCCAGAGTAGACCACGACCGTCCCGGAAAGCATATCGTGGAACGCCCGGCGACGGTTGTCCAGCAGCACCCAGAAGGCCCCCACAAAGAGCGTACCCGGCACCAGAATCGTGAACAGCATCCAGCGGGTCGCCGCCTGAAACACGCTGACACGCCCACCATCGCGGCGCACGATGCGCAGCCCCATGATGGCCTTGCCGATGGTCTGCCCGAAGAGAGTCCAGAAAGCGATGAAATAGACTGGGGGAAACAGGAAAGCCAGCGCCGTCCCCAGCATCACCAGTTCATCCTGAATATGCAGAATCTGCTCACCGAACTGAGTGGGCTGATTGATGAAAAAAGCCAGTATCAGCGACGAAATCCCCGTGACCGTCACCGTCGTGATGGTCATCAGCAAGATGTCAATCGCCAGAGCCGCCAACCGTGACACAAACCCGGCGTATTCACCCTCATAAGAGCGAGATGTCATCGACCATCCTTGCCATAAGGTGAACGAGACAGTTCTTCACGCGGGCGGCGCAAGAAGATGGACCGGACAACCCGTTCCAGCACCGCATCCGCCGAGACCGACGCCTCGCGCACCGAACCGATCACATCACTGGCGAGGTCGGCACTTTGCTGCTGCACCATCTCCTTGACTTCGGGGTTCTCCGAGAGATACTGGAGGAACTCATCAATGATCTCGGACATACCCTCGGACGCAATCGCCCGGCTGAGCGCTTCTTCATGGCGACCGATCTCGGCCCACTCGTCGATCTGTGTCTGCAACGCATCATACTGCTTCTTGATGGGACGCAACCACCAGCTATCCGTAATGGGTTTAAGCGCCTTGGTCAGCGATTCAGACTGAGCCTGCAATCCAGCCATGCGGCGGCGCATTTGCAGTTGCGCGTCGAAGATGAAACCCACCAGCGCATAGCGCAGCCGGTCCGCTTCTGACTCAATCGTCTCAGCCTGCACATCGTCCCGGACAAGCTGTTCCCAGTCATGCAGGCGCTGCAACAGTTGAAACGTCCCCTCAACTGTGCCGCCGACCAGCAACCGGGTTACAGCGAGTGCCGCATCGAAGTCATCCGGCTTATCCATGTCTGCATCCGTGTTTGCACGCCCGTTCAAGTCTCGTTGGTATTCTGAGCGATATGGCTCCGGTAGATTGGAATAAACCATCATCCCTCCTGCATATCGACATACTCCTCATGGACAACATCGTCGCGGTGAATGCCTAGAATGTCCAGCATCCGCTGGATGCCATCAGCCTTGTGTTCGGCATCCAGGAGTGACCATGTCCGCGCTTTTAACTCGATGAATTTATGCGGCATATGCGGGTCTTTTACCTCGTCCACATTGATATAATACAACACACCCTGGTAATGGATGTGCCAGCGCAGTCGATCCTTCTGTAACTCAAATGTTTGCGACGACTGGAAATATTCACGATAGAAGCGCAGCGGGCGGCTGGCGGGCGCGATAAAACGCGAATGCGAGAGCAGCACTGTGCCGTTGAACTCCCGCTCTTTGGTGGGCATGGTGTAGGTCAACCGGGCGCGAACCTCCGCCACCTCATCTTTTTTATCGACGCGATCATCCTCGCGGTAGCGCACTCGCCCCATGCTGGCATCATCAAAGGCGAAGATGGTGTCGTACTGGTGGTAATGGATATGCTTGAGGATTTCCACATCCGGGTGTTCCAGCAAATTCCGGACAACCGACTCATCGTGCAAAATCGCCTTGACCTGGACCTCGAAGCTCTCTGAACGCTCGACTCCGCCCACCGCCAGCAGCTTGCTCAACACATCGCCTTCGTGGGCGATCAAAAACTCGTCTACTTCGCTGGCGAAGGTCCGTGCTTCGGCCAGCACCCGATCAACATCAACCGTCAGTAAGATACGGTCACGCATCAACCACTGGCCGTTGACCATTGTATGCCGCACATCATGGCTTTTGCCAGCATATACAATCTGTGAGTACACCGCATCGGGGTCGCGCCAGAAATGCGGCAGATTGTGGACAGTGTTGGAATCCATGACGATGACGTCCGCCGCCTTGCCCACTTCCAGGCTGCCAGTGACATCACCAAGAAAGAGCGCTTTGGCACCCTGACGAGTCGCCATCAGCAGCGTTTGTCGGGCTGGCAGCGCCGTCGGATCGTTGGAAGCCGTTTTCGCCAGAACCGCCGCCAACCGCATCTCCTCGAACATATCCAGATCGTTGTTGCTGGCCGGACCGTCTGTGCCGATGCCAACGGTCAGCTTGTTTTCCAGCATCTCCGTCACCGCCGCGATGCCACTGGACAGCTTGAGATTGGCGGTCGGGTTGTGGCTCACGGTAACATCATTCTCGTACAGGGTCAACATATCACCAGCGTCAATATGGACACAGTGGGCGGCCAGCACTTTGGCGTTGAACAGACCGCTGGTCTTCACCCAGGGGACCACCTGCGTCCCGTACTCCTGGAAACTGTCTTCTTCCTCCTGGGCTGCTTCAGAGATGTGGATAATCACTGGCACATCGAACTGCATGGCAAGCTGGGCGCACTGCTTGAGCATGTCTTTGGTGCTGGAATAAGGCGCATGTGGGGCAACCGCCGGGGTAATTAGTGGATGAGGCAACCATTCTTCGATGAAGGTGCGGGTATAGGCCAGGCTTTCCTCATATGATTCGGCATCCGGCGCGGGAAACTTGAGGATGGTCTGCCCCAATACCGCTCGCATACCCGCCGCCGCCGTCGCCCGTGCAATATCGCCCTCATAGTAATACATATCTGCGAAGGTCGTCACACCACCGCGAATCATCTCGGCGCAACCCAGTTGGGTCCCCAGGGTACAGAACACCGGACTGACGAACTCGCGCTCGGTGGGCATGATATAGCCCATAAGCCACACATCCAGCCGTAAATCATCGGCCAGACCGCGCAGCAGCGTCATGGGAACATGAGTATGGGCATTTATCAGTCCCGGCAGCACATATTGCCCATGACAATCGACCACCTCATCGGCTTCATAGGCTTGTTGAATAGCGTCAGTAGGACCAACGGCGACAATCTTATCATCACGGATCGCCACACTGCCCTCCGGCCACAGATCAAACTGCTGGTTCATGGTAATAACCGTACCACCAGCCAGAATTGTATTTACGCGCTCCATCGTCTCCTCCGATGATTCGTAATTGGCATTATTGTATCGCTTCGCTAAACTTTGTGCAGGATTTGTCACCATCAGGAGCAACGCATGGTAAATCGCCTGCGTTCATTAACTAACTTCGTTGACTTGCGCCAGGTCGAAGCCGTCCTCGTCAGCCTGTTTTTCATCCAGGCTCTGCGCTATCTGGTCGGGACGCTTTACGCCCGTATCGCCAGTGCCTCACTCTACCCGTCGCTGGATACCAGCTTGATCGACCCGGACCTGCCGGGATTGATCGAACCGGCGACCGCCAGCGGTGAGGTCAGCTTCCTGGTCTATATGCTGGCCCTGCCGCTGCTCACTTTGATTCTGGGCCGTTTCCGTTTCATGCTCTTCGTCGCCGCTGTGATCGCCGCCGGTGGCCGCTACATGATGGCCGCCGACACCGGTTTATCCCTGCCGATGAGCGCCAGTCTCGTTATCGGCGGCGGACTGCTCTATATGGCCCTAATGGTACGCCACCGCGCCCGCACACTGCCGGTCATGATGGTAATGGCAATCGGCATCGACCAGCTATTTCGCGCTGCCGGGGATACCCTCGACCCCTCATGGGGGTCGGACTACCTTACCATACAGACGATTCTGTCCATCGCCACCGTCGTTCTGGCCGGTATCACCGCAATCCCCGCCCGCAGCGACGATGACGACAGCCAGAGCGGCGTCTCGCCGGATCGGGGTTTGATGACCATCTGGAGCGGCATTGGGCTGGGTGGCCTATTATTTCTGCAACTATCCTTGCTGGCACTGCCCAACGTCGTCGCCCGCCGCGCCGAGACTGACTACGCATTGATGGTACCGCTGGTCATGGTCGCCACCCTTCTGCCGCTGATACCCTGGGTGCGGGGGCAGGCTCGCACACTCATCGGTCTGTTCGACAGCAGTGTGCGCGGCTGGGTGTGGATGATGATGCTGCTGCTGCTGCTGGTGTTTGGCACCCGCCTGAACGGCATCATGGCCGGAGTCGCATTGGTGCTGGCACAGTTCACTGCCAGCATGTTGTGGTGGTGGCTGGTGCGGCCCCAGGCGGCCAAAGAGCGCAACTTCACCGGCATCTGGTTGGTGATCGGCATGTTGATCTTCGCCCTGCTGGTCGTGTTCGACATCTTCACCTACGAATACGCTTTCGTGCGCGATTTCGCGCCGGAGTTCGATTTCCTCAACCCGGTGATCCCGCCGCTGCTGCGCGGCTTTCGCGGTCTGGGGTTGGCGGTTATTCTGTTGGGCGGGTTCTTCACCGCCCTACCCATGACACAAATGCAGCGGCGCATTCCCTGGACCGGGGGCAAACTGATCGCCTCCGTCTTGACTGGGCTGCTTGTCGCGGGTATGGCGACCGGTGCATCCTATCTGGCACGTCCGCCGGTCGTAACCGGTGTCATCGAACCGGAGACCGTGCGCTTCGGCTCATATAACATCCACGCCGGGTTCAACGAATTCTACCACTACGATATGGAGGCCATCGCCCTGACCATCCAGCGCAGCGGCGCGGCGGTGGTGCTGCTCCAGGAGATCGAAGCCGGGCGCATGTCCAGCTTCGGCGTCGATCAACCGCTCTGGCTGGCCCGCCGCCTGGGGATGAAGATCAGCTTCTTCCCGACCAACGAGTCGCTGCAAGGGCTGGCCGTCCTTTCACGGATCGACATCGTTTTCGATGACGGCGTACTCCTGGACAATGTCGGCAGCCAGACGGGCATGCAGCGGGTGCAGATTCTGCCCGATACCGGCGTCATCACCGTGTACAACACCCTGCTTGATCCGCTGGTAGATACCGGCGGCGAGCTTGGGGAGATCGAAGACAGCCAGCAGCGCCAGCTTGACCAGATTTTCGGCATCATCAACGCCCATCACCAACCGGACGGGCGACTGGGCCGAACGATTATCGGCGGCACATTCAATAACATCCCCGATTCTGACCTGATCCAACGGATGCGCAATAACGGATTCCAGGACCATTTCGCCGGTCAGCCGATTGAACTGGCGGCGACATTCTGGCGGACGGGTGCGCGGGCGCGGCTGGACTATTTGTGGACCTTCAATATCGGTAGTTTCCAGCCGTTGGGACGGATCGTGGTCGATAGCCAGGCATCCGACCACCGCATGCTGGTAGTAGAGATGCAGCTACGTTGATGGATCGTCGGGCGCGGTGAGTTCGATTTCACCCTTTTCCAGCTTAACCAGCGCCACACGGGCAGCGGATTGAGCAGCCGAGCGTTTGCTGCGATTGCTCCCCTGTGCCACCGCATCCTCGCCGAGGTAGACCTCCACGATAAACTGTTTTTCGTGTTCCGGCCCTTCGGTGCCGACCAGTCGATACGCCGGGGTAATGCTGTGTTCCGCCTGCGCCCACTCCTGGAACTGGCTGCGTGGGTCTTTGCGGATAGCCTCCTCCATCACATCCGCCTGAAGTACAGTCAGGCGCGGGATGACGAATTGCTTGACCGCCTCCAACCCCTGATCGAGATAGATGGCCCCAACAAGTGCCTCGAACGCACCACACAGATTGTTGATGCGCTCCCGACCGCCGCTGTTGGCCTCACCCTTGCCGATAAACAGCGATTCACCCACTTTGCAGTCGTTCGCCAGCAGCGCCAGCGACTCGGTGCGCACCAGTGCCGCCCGAAGTCGAGTCATCTCGCCTTCCGCCATATGGGGGAACCGCCGGAACAGCATGTCCGCCGTGATAAAATCGAGGATGGCATCGCCTAGGTACTCCAGGCGCTCGTTATCTTCCAATTCTTCCTCGATGTGTTCGTTGATGTACGACCGATGCGTCAACGCTCGTTTGAGCAGATCGACATCGTTAAATCGAATACCGATACGCTCTTGAAATGCGTCCAAAATTGCTACACCTTCTTGAAAATCAGCGATGCGTTGTGACCACCGAAACCGAACGAGTTGGTCATCACCACATCCAGAGCAGCGTCGCGAGCCGTGTGTGGCACATAATCCAGATCGCACTCCGGGTCCGGCTCATGCAGATTGATTGTCGGTGGAATTCGCTGATCGCGCAGGGACAGCACCGCAAGTGCCGCTTCCAGCGCCGCCGTCATGCCCATGCCGTGTCCGGTCATGCTCTTGGTCGAACTGACAGGGAGCCGGTCAGCGTAATCGCCAAACACCCGCCGGATGGCTTTTGTCTCCATCGGATCGTTCAAAGCGGTCGCCGTGCCGTGCGCATTGATGTAGTCTACGTCTTCCGGATTCAAGGATGCACTTTCCAGCGCCAATCGGATCGCCTCACTCGCGCCCAGACCTTCCGGCTCCGGCGCGGTGATATGGAAAGCATCGGATGTGGACCCATAGCCGACCAGTTCCGCCAGGATTGGCGCACCCCGTGCGCGGGCGCGTTCGTATTCTTCCAGCACCAGCACACCGGCTCCTTCCGCGAAGACCAGCCCTTCGCGATTGGCGGCAAACGGTCGCATCGCACCTTCAGGATCATCGTTGCGGCGCGACATCGCACCGATCCGGTCAAACGCCGCCACGCCAATCGTGGTAATCGGCGCTTCGGCAGCACCAGCCAGGGCCGTATCAATGCGCCCCAGGCGGATCAGATCAAACGCCTGACCGATGCAGTCCGCGCCGGTGGCACAGGCTGATGTCGGTGTCTGCGAGGGACCGGTGGCACCGACCATGATACTGACCATGTTGCTGCCACCGTTGACGATTAGCATGGGGATACCAAACGGCGTCACCTTACGATGATCGCCGGTGGTCAATACGGCAGTCATCTGGTCTTCAAAGCTGCGAATACCGCCGACCGCAGAGCCGACAATCACACTGGTCCGCGAACGATCGGCCTCCTGGATTTCCAGACCGGCGCTGGCAACGGCTTCCTGAGCGGCTCCCGCAGCGAAAAACTGGTAGCGGTCATGGCGGCGGGCTTCTTTCCGTCCGAACACAGCCTCTATATCATAATCTCTGACTTCAGCAGCGATGCGGACATTGTGGCCCCCGGTGTCGTAGAGCGTGACCGGCCCCACGCCAGAACGCCCAGCCAGCAGGTTTTCCCAGGTTGTTTCCACCGTGTTACCCACAGGTGTGATAAGCCCCAGGCCAGTCACCACGACTCGTCTGGACATCAGTTATTCCTTTGCTTGTCGGATATGCTGACGAGTTTTTGTACCACAGACCACCGGGGATTTCCAGCGTACACTCGCGCTGTCATACTGTTATGGCTACAATGTTCATTGCCAGCACATCACAGGGAATTGTCAATGAGAAAGTTTTTATTGATTACCTTCATCTTGCTTATCAACGTAACCGACATCGCCCAGACACAGAGTACATCCTGCATAACTGGCGAACGCGGTCGCGTCATCATCTATGCCACCGGTGGTGAGTTCACCAAGCTCGATAGTCTCGCGTTCCTGCGCGGGATCGACCTTACCGTCTACCAGACCGAAGCCGACTTCGTGGCTGCCCTGCGCGAACCGGATGTCGTCGGCGCGATCTATGGTGGCAGTCCCGGCAGCGAAGCCATGACGTTAGACAGTGATGGTGACACGACCGAACCCGCCAGCCCGTTTACCGCGCTCCATGAATTCCGTCTCTCCGGGGGCCGCCTGCTCCTGCTCTACAGCGCCGATTGGGCGCAAGAAAACGATCTGCTGCAACGGCTGTTCCGGGTATCGGTCCCGCGTGAAGGCGGCATCAACCAGCAGGATTTCGCCTTCACCTACGCTGACAGCCTGCTGCCGTACTGGCTGAAAGGACTGGCCGTAACCGTGAACGCCAGCGGCGTCGATCTGGCCTTCTCCGGCTATCTGGTCACACCGGAAGCTCAGGGCGATAAAGGCTTCTACACAGCGGAAGACGGCAGCACACCCCTGTTGATGTCGTTCACCCAGGGTGATCTGGCGTTCCTCCCGGTCACCGTCGATGTGCGCGAGGATGCCCGCCACTATTTCTTCGATGATCGCTATATCGACAACGCGGATAATGAACAGGCCGCCATGACTATGCTGCGGTTTGCCGAATACTGCCGTCCACCCTGGACACGAACGCAGCCTGACCGGATCGCGTTTGTCTCCGACCGTGATGTCGATCAGGAAATCTATCTTTCCGATATAGATGGTGGCAACCTGCGCAATCTGACCGAGAACTTCGCCAATGACCGCGACCCGAGCTGGTCGCCTGATGGTCAGCGCCTTGCCTTCGTCTCCGACCATGACGGCTTTGACGAAATCTATATCCTCAACCTGGAGACGGAGGAACTCATGCAGCTTACCGACGACGAGTTCGATGTGCGCGATCTCACCTGGTCGCCTACCGGCGAGTTCATGGCGTTTGTCTCCGAGCGCGATCAGGACGCCGAGATTTACGTCATCGCCGCCAATGGCAGCGAGGTACGCCAACTCACCGACAACGACTACGACGATATCCACCCAACATGGTCGCCCGATGGGACCCACGTCGCCTTCAGCACCAACCAGCCCGATCCACCCGACCCGATAGTCCTGCCGGATGGCACGCTCGCCACGCCCACACCACCGGTCCCGGACGCCTTCGGCAACCTGTACATCAGACCGGCAGGCGATTACGAACTCTACTCGATGAACATCAACGGTCAGAGCGTCAACCAGATCACCGACAACGACGCGATGGACATCGCACCCGACTGGTCACCCGATGGCAGCGGCATCCTGTTTATATCGGATATGCAGGCCGACCGCGCCGCTTACATTATTGGTGTGGGTGGCGGTGCGGCCCGGCGGTTATTTGCCGAGAGTTTTGTCGAGCGGCTGGCGTGGTCGCCCGATGGTACCCGCGTGGCGTTCGGGTCCTCACCGATTGTCGGCTTTGAGGCCAATATCTACATCCGCAGCCTGACCGACACCGAAGGCGGGGCGCAGTTGACCGAAACCATCGCCAACGACTGGAACCCGGCGTGGTATCCGTTGGGGACGTATATCCCCCAGGACCTCACCCGTCCCGACCACATCACTGACGACCACATCCGGATGGTGCAGGCCGTCCAGAATCAACTGGTGTTTGATGATGCGTCGGCGGATGAAGCCCGCAGCCAGCTTCAAGCCATCACCGTCGCCACCGGCCAGGATGGACTGACCTGGATTGTGCGCAATATCCCGTTCTTTGATCCTTCCCGCCACGATTGGTTCATTCTCAACGATATGCTGCGCGATATGATCGGCGATACCGGGCTGGTACTCGATACCACCCGTGTGGTTCAGGACCCGGTCGGTCTGGTTATTGATCTGTCGCAGGGCAGCTTCAACAATGAGGATTTGCTCGACTGGATGGGGCTGCGCGGTTGACGTTCACTTAAGCGGCTGTGTATGATTAACGATCCTGGACATGGATTCGGGAGAAAATGACCAATTAACCTGGAGACAATCCGTTGGGCCTTTTTAGTCGCGGACTTTCAAAAACTCGCAATTCGTTCTTTGGTCGGATTGCCAACATGCTCGGCAACACCGAGATCGATGAAGACACCTGGGACGACATCGAGGCGATTCTGATCCAGGCTGACCTGGGTGTGGATACCACACTCAAGATCATTGACCAACTCAAAGCGCGGGGTATCACCCGTAACGATGAACTTCAAGCCGCCCTGCGCGAGGTGATGGAAGAACTGCTCGAATTCCCGCCGACAATGGACATCAGCGGACGCGAACTGTCGATTATCCTGGTGGTGGGGGTCAACGGCAGTGGCAAGACCACTTCTATCGCAAAACTGGCCCACCGGCTGCACATCGCCGGTCGGAAAGTCATGCTGGCCGCCGGTGACACCTTCCGCGCCGCCGCCATTGACCAGCTAAATGTGTGGGGAGAACGTGTCGGTGTACCGGTCATTGCCAACAAACCCGGCTCAGACGCCGCTGCCGTCGTCTACGACGCGACCGCCGCTGCCAAAGCACGCGGCTACGAAATTCTGATTATCGACACCGCCGGACGGCTGCACACCAATTTCAATCTGATGGAAGAACTGGCGAAAATCCGTGCAATATCGGACCGGGTAGTTCCAGGTGCGCCGCATGAAGTCCTGCTGGTGATCGACGGAACCACCGGCCAGAACGCGCTGCAACAGGCCAAACACTTCAAGAGCATGATCGACGTGACCGGCTGCATCGTCACCAAATTGGACAGCAGCGCCAAAGGTGGCATGGTCTTCTCCATCTTCAACGACCTTGAACTACCCGTCCATTATATAGGCCTGGGTGAAGGCATCAACGATATGGTGTTGTTCAACCCGGAGATTTTCGTCAAGAGTTTGTTCGACGAAAACTGATGGAACAAATCACCAGCTTCCAGAACCCGAAAATCAAGCAGGTCAAGCGCCTGCGCGACCGGCGACACCGGGAGCGCGAGGCGCGGTTCGTCATTGACGAAGTGCGTGACCTGGAACGGGCGCTGGATCAGGGCTATCGGGTGGATTACGCCCTCTACTGTGCCGACCTGGGACCGGTGACCTTGCTGGAACGGGTGGGGATGGTCTACGACGTCCCCCGCTCTGTCCTGGAAAAAGTCAGCTACCGCCAGAACCCCGCCCCCATCGTTGCCGTTATCGAACAAGCAACCCCGCCGGATACGATCAATCTGGCGGGCGGACATCCGGTGCTGGTGCTGGTCGGTCTGACCAAACCGGGCAACATCGGCGCACTCCTGCGCACCGCCGATGCCGCCGGATTCAAGACAATCCTGCTGGTCGATACCGCGCTCGATCTGTATAACCCCAACATCATCCGCAGCAGCACCGGCGCGTGCTTCCTGCACAATATCCACACACCGACAGCCGACGAAGCACTCCGATTGCTGCGCGAAAACGACTACCGGCTGGTCGCCGCCGCTGTGGATGGCAACTACGATCTGTTTGACGCTGATCTATCAGGCCGGGTCGCTGTCGTCCTGGGTACAGAAGACCAGGGACTCGATGCCGCATGGCTGGCCGCTGCTGAACAACGTATCCGCATTCCCATGTGCGGCACCCTCTCCGACTCACTCAATGTGTCTGTTTCTGGCGCAATTTTCATGTATGAAGCCCTGCGCCAGCACCGCTGACCTGCGAATACCCTCAATCTCGCATATAATTGATCTACTGGTAAAGGAGTGGAAGCCCCTTGTGGGCGTCAGGTTATGAGTAGTTTTACCGAACCTCTTGCACAGATGAAAGATGAAATCTCAGGTCTCATGGAGCGCCTGAGCATTGCCGACAAAGCCGAACAGTCCCGCGCATTGGAAAACCAGGCCGCCGAACCGGGATTCTGGGACGATCCCGAAACCGCGCAGAAAACCATGCAGCAGATGTCGCGGCTGAAAGCTCAGGTCGATACCTGGGAGAAAGTCGCCCGCCGCATCAATGACGCGCTGGAACTATCCGAATTCGATGACGAGGAGATGGAAGCAGAACTCGCCGCTGAGGTCGAAGACCTGACTCAACTGGTCGAGAAAATGTCATTCCAGGCCATGCTCTCCGGCGTCCACGACTCGGAAGATGCGATTCTCGCCATCCACGCCGGTGCCGGTGGGACCGACTCACAGGACTGGGCCGAGATGCTGGAACGGATGTATATCCGCTGGGCCGAGCAGAGTGGCTACAAGGTCGAAATTATCGACCGCAACGCCGAGGGTGAGGCTGGCATCAAAAGTGTGACCATGAACATTCAGGGCAATTACGCTTATGGCTACCTGCGCAGTGAACAGGGTGTCCACCGTCTGGTGCGCTTGAGTCCCTTTGACTCGGCCAGCCGCCGCCATACATCCTTCGCCAAAGTGGAACTCTGGCCCGACATCCAGGGCAATATCGACATCGAAATCAACGAAAAAGACCTGCGCATCGATACCTACCGGGCCAGCGGTGCGGGCGGCCAGCACGTCCAGAAGAACGACACAGCGGTGCGGCTGACTCACATCCCCACCGGTGTTGTAGTCCAGTGCCAGAATCAGCGCAGCCAGGTGCAGAATCGTGACCGCGCCATGCAGATTTTGAAGGCACAGCTTTTCGAGATGGAGCGGCTAAAACAGGAGGCCGAACTGGCCGAACTCAAGGGTGAGAATGTGGATGCCGGTTGGGGCAACCAGATTCGTTCATATGTCCTGCATCCATATCAGATGGTCAAAGATCATCGGACCAGTTTTGAAGTGGGCAATCCGGAAGCCGTCCTCGGTGGGCGGCTGGACGGCTTCATGGAGGCGTACTTACGCGCCAAAATTGATGGCATAGAATTCAGTTAGGAGAATCTTGTATGAGTCTGGACTCGCTGCGCTCAAGATACGATCAGTTCGCGGACGATATACGCATGAACGACCAGGTCCGCGAAGTCAACGACATGCACACCACTATCCGCGATTTACCGGCGGCCATTGCGGAAATCCGCAGCCGCAGTTATGTGTTCCGCTCCTTCCTGGAACGCAAGGCGGAGGTTATGGAGAAGAACTGGACCTCCATCCGGCACCGTGTGGATCGCGCCATCCACCAGGAGAGCGAAAAACTCCAGGAGGACTTCGACGAAGTTGAGCGGGCCTTCAAGCAAGCCGAGCGCCTGCCCGAAGCGGAAAGCCGCCTGGAACGTCTGGAAAACGGCATGGAGCGTCTGCAAACCCAGGTCGAGGCGGCTCAGGAACGGGTTCGCGGCATTTACCAGAATCTCCGCTCCGATGTGAGCCAGATTGAGCGTCAACTCCGCGACATTAACTGGATTTGCGACCAGAAAGACGAAGCCAGTTTCGAATTCCTGGCGGGTGAGAACCTGTTTCTGGCGGCCAAAGGGGAATGGGTGGCGACTGGCAAGGGCAAAAATGACCCCGATGGCATCCTGTTCCTGACCGACCAGCGCTTGATCTTTGAGCAGAAAGAAAAAGAGGGCAAGCGCCTGGGGATGTTCGGCGGCAAGCAGGTGCAGGAGGCCGAATGGACCATCCCACTACACCAGATTGAGAGCGTGGAAGCCGAGAAGAAAGGTATGCTCGGCGGCATTGACTTGCTGCACTTCACATTGGGCAGCGGCGCACCCTATCCCAGGATCACGGTCGAGGTCAAAGGCGGTGAGGACTGCAAATTCTGGGTCAAGCAGATTCAGCGGATGATTAGCGGCGATGTCGATGACGAACGGTCCATCGAACCCGATCCAGAATTGATCGAGCAGTTGCGCAGCGCCCCGACAGAGTGCCATGTTTGCGGCGGCAAAGTACCCATGCTGGTCGCCGGTCAGAATCAGATCGAATGCGAATACTGCGGTACAGTCATCCGCATCTGATTTTTGGTCTATTTCAACAAAGTGCTGTGCGTAAGAACCCGTTATAATTTGCATCATTAAGGCAACAACAGGAGGAAGCTGATGAGCAAACTGCGGGTTCTTATTCTGATACTGGTGCTGGTTCTCGCTGCCTGTGGCGGTGGCGACGAGGAGGAGGACAACGGCGACGACTCCGGCGGGGGCAGCGCATCAACCACCACAATCCGCGTCGAAGCCAACAACATCGAAAGCGTGTTCCAGCGAGTGCTGGCTCCCCGGACCGCCAACCCCATTCTCACGCGGGTCACCGATGTGCATGTGGAAGAAGGCAACATCCGTATTGACGGCACCTACCGCGATGCCGATGGCAACATTGTTGAGGGTGGTTTCGACCAGTCCTTCTCGGTGGTCGATGGCGAGATCATTTCTGAGCTTACCAATCTGGAAATTGGCGACATCGCTGCCGACGATGAGCGGATCAGTAATCTGAATAACACGCTGGTTCGCACGCTGCGAACCTATCTGCCCGAATCGGAAGTCCCAATTGAGGTGGTGTCGATCTCGTTCACCAGCGAGGGCCTGGCAATCGAAATCGTAGAATAGGCCAATCAATCACCAACGGCTCTGGAGACTTCGCGCTGTTCCATCATTGGCAGGACATAAATCCAGCCTACGAACGGGATCAGCGCGATCACCGCTGTTCCGAGAACAACTAAGGGTAGTTGGTCAGTACCAACCAGATCGACAATCGTGCCGTGTGCCAGCGTACTGATAACCGTCGCCAGTTGGAAGAAGGCGAAATCCAGCGAGGAGACCCGCCCCAGGTAGCGGTCGGAGACTGTCTTCTGCAACACAACCGAACTGTAGGTCCAGTTCGCGGAATTGCCCATCGCCCGCAGCGAGAGTGCGATGCAGAATACGACCAGCGATTCCGCCAGACCGAGAAACAACCATCCCAGCATAATCCACAGGAAACCGACCACGATCAACCGTCGCATCCGGTGAACCGACCCATTGTTGACCCGATTCAGAACGAGCGGTCCCAGAATGGCACCCAGTCCGAAAGCACTGTACATGAAACTCAACGAGAGTTCACCATCGCTGCCCAGGATGAAAACCTGTGTGGCATAGACCGTCATCAGGGTGTCGATATTGCCCAGGCTGCCGCCCCCTTTCACGATCAACACCGCCGCCGTGATGGGGTTGGCACGCAAATAGCGCAGTCCATCGCGCAAACTGCCGCTGTCGCCAGCATCCAGTTCCACCCGCTGGCTGCGATCATAAGCGATGCGCGAGATGATGAAACCCGCCAACGCAAAGGTCAACGAATCCAGCACCAGCGCGATCTGCCAGCCAAAGACCGTCGCCACCACACCACCGATAATGGCCCCCAGGGCCAGCATACTCGACCACGTTATGCTGCTCAATGTGTTGGCGATCACAAGGTCTTCCCGTTTGACCAGACTCGGCGTTATGGCAGCCTGCCCTGGTTCAAACAGCGCGGAGAGCATAAACTGAACGATGGTTAGGACGTAGATCAGCCACAGGAAATCGGCTGATGTGACCAGCAGGAACACCAAGACGACGCCGGTGCGCAGCACATTGCACCAGATCAAAATGAGCTTGCGGTTATAACGGTCCACCAGGACACCGGCAAAGGGACCGACCAGCAGCGGCGGCAAGAAACGCGCCATCAAGAATAAACTGATAGCAAGGCCAGAGCCGCCGCTGTAGACTGCCACCAATGTCGAAAGTGCGATGGTGTTGAACCAGTCGCCCAGCAAGCTGATAATCTGGGCAAACCAGAGCTTGCGGTATTCGGGGTTGCGTTGCAGAAAACGAGCGTACATGGACATCGCTGCATCGTAGCAGAGAGTCATCCCAAACGCCAACCCTTTGCTCATCTGTATTAAACACGTTACAACTAACCTACGCTTAGTTAGAGAGCTGTCACAAACAATCGATGAATATACTGGACCGCATCGCCAACTGGATTGGCATCGAAACGAAGAACGAACAGGAAGACCGGGCCAACCTGGAAGCAGCCCTCAACAACGCCCGCCGCCACCGGCGCGGTGGCAAATATTCGGAAGCCTTCGCCGCACTGGACCAGGCGCAGCAAATCCTCAATCACCACATTGACGACTCCCTCGACATCGCCATTGATCTACACCGGGCCGACATCTACACCGCCCAGGGTGACTGGCAGAAGGCCGAAGCGCTGCTGGACACACTGCAAAAAGCGCACGGTGACCGGATCAAGCACCTGGCCTATATCCGCATCGCCCAGGGCAGTCTGGCCCAGGCCCGCGACGAATGGGAGAAGGCGCAGACCTTATTCGATGAAGCCGTCAATCTCGCTCGCAGTGCCGGATCGCTCGCTGCCGAAGGTCGGGCGCAAGGCCATCTGGCCGATACCTACCTGCACGAGGGCAACGCCAGCTTCGGCACATATCTACTGGAAGAAGCGCTGACCCGGCTCAATGCCAGCGGCGACATCGAGATGAGCAGTTACTTCGTCGGGCGGTTGGGCGAAGCCATGGTCGCCACCGGCAGACGCACCGACGGCCAGCATCTCATCGGGCGAGCTTTGCGCATGGCCGAGCAAATGGGCTACCGGGAATTTGAACACCGCTGGCATCGTATCCTGGCAATGCACGCCATTGAGGACGGCCTCTACCAGGAAGCCGAGCGCCATCTCAAGGTCATTCTGACGGCGACCAACACCCCGGCGGATGATCTGGTCGTCACCCTGTGCCAGATCAGCAAGGTTGCCCTGCGACTCGGTGAACCCCATTCGGCCATGGACTATGCCCGGCAGGCGGTAGAGATAGCCCGCGACGCCGACTCAGCGCTGCTGGCCCAGGCGGCTGTCGGCATCGTCCTGCGCTACGACGGGCAGTTCGCTCGCTCAGTTGAGCATCTGCAATCGGTCGTCGCCGGTTACAGCCAGCACCCATTAACACAGGCCGATTACACCGTTGTCGATGTGCTGCGCAATCTGGCGGCAGCGTTCACCGAATTGGCGCGTTTCGATGAAGCCGCCACCGCCTATGAGCAGGCGATTGCCGCTGCCAGTGACAGTCCGCTGGAACTGGCCGGTACCTACCGCGACCAGGGTATCTTCCACACCCGGCGCGGCCACTACGAAGACGCTTTGCGGGCGTGGCATCAGGCCATCGACATCTATGCAGAAGCCAACCAGCATGCCAGCGTCGCCCGTCTACGCTGCGATATAGCAAATCTATACAAGCAAATCGGCAGCGGTAAAAAAGCCATGAAACACTACTCGGAAGCGTTGATGCTGCTCAGCGCGATTGACGACCCGGAAACACGCGGCGTTATTCTGGCGAATGCCGCCACTGCTTATGTAGACCAGGGCGACATCGAGACAGCAGAGGCGTTCTTCGTAGAATCGATCCAGATCGCCCAAAATCTACGCGACCGTGCCGCTGAAGTCACCCGGCGCGGCAATTACGGCTGGTTTTTGCTGTCCACCGGACGCCCCCAGCGAGCATTGGAAACACTGATCCTTACGGTTAAAGAAAGCGAACAGTTGAACCTGGGCCTTCAGGCTGCGGTTCAGACCGACAACATCGGCCTCGCCTATGACGAATTGGGC
Source organism: uncultured Anaerolineaceae bacterium (assembly GCA_964417785.1). Taxonomy (GTDB): domain Bacteria; phylum Chloroflexota; class Anaerolineae; order Aggregatilineales; family Phototrophicaceae; genus DAOTUL01. The sequence continues at coordinate 21,315 of CAYQJO010000001.1, forward strand.
CAGCATGAGCAAGCACTGGACTTTCATCGGGACGCCCTGGACCGGCTGGAAAAGCTAAATTTCCCGCATTGGGTGGCCGTCGTTAAGGCCAACATCGGCCACAGCCTGATCGCTATCGATCAACTCGAAGCAGCCGCCGATCATTTCCAGCAGGCGGAGATGCATGCGGGCAGCACCGAAACGCATATACGCATTTTGATCGGGAAAGGCCGTGTCGCCCTCAAGCAAGGAGACCTGAATACCGTCAGCGACCTGACCGAACAGGCCATTGATGTCGCTCGCCGTGCCGGGATGCGCCGTCTGTTGGCCGACGGTTTGACCCTGCGCAGTGAGGTTCATGCGATGAGCGGGAACCTTGACCGGGCCGAAGCAGATTGGAAAGAAGCCGAGGCACTGCTAGCGATCCTGCGTATTTCACGAACACCGTCCTATCTGGGAGTCTGAGTTATGGCGACATACTGGTTTGTTTCCGCACCGCTCTACAGCCATACCGATTGGGGCGGCCTCTTGAAGACCGCCCGCATTCTGCACCAGCGTGGTCACACCGTCACCTGGGCCAGCACGACCGCACTGGCCCGCACCATCGAACATGCCGGATTAGATTTCGATCCGGTCAACGAGACCGGCTTTCTATGGCCGCCCCCCCCGGCACCGGACCTTTCCAGCATCCCGCCGCAGGAAGCCGTCAATCTGCGTTATACCCGTGCGCTGAACACTTGGCTGAGTGAGGATCGAGTTGCCGCTGCCACGCACGAGTTAATTGATCTGGCCGGACGAGTGGGAAAACCCGACGTTCTCGTTACCGACCCCTTCTTGAGCGCGTCGGCATTGGCCGCCGAAGCACTGGATGTGCCGCTGGTGGTTGGCGGATGGCCGGCACAGGGCGAACTCGATACAGATGCACTTTTTCCCATCCAGCGCGATCTGGGCAGTGAAAGCCAGCAGCGCATCGGTCGTCTCTGCCAGCAGTTTGACCTGACCGGCACAAACTTTTCCAGCGGTCCGACCCCGGCGGTCATCAGCCCCCACCTGCATATCTGCTACTTCACCAAAAGCTGGTACATGACCGAGGCCAGCAGCCTGCTGTCGCAAAATGTCTTCGTCGGTGGCAACATCCAACCACCCGACGGCTCCCCGCCAGAGTGGCTGAGCGCCATCCCCGATGATTTACCATTGGCGGTCATCACACTGGGCAGCGTCTTCACCGGCGACCTGGGCTTCTTCAGTTGGGCCGCACAGGCTGCCGCACGCGCTGGCATGGTGCCGGTGGTGGCACTCGGCTGGAATCCCATCGAACCGGATAAAAAAGCTGAACTGGTCGCGGCACTGCCCAAAGGCACCTATCTGTTGAACTGGGTCCCCTTCGCCCATGTCCTGCCGCGTGCGCGTCTGATGATCCATCATGGCGGCATGGGGACCACACACGCCGCCGTCGTGCATGGTGTGCCGCAGATCGTCGTACCACACGCCGCCGATCAACGTGTCCAGGCACGGCGGGTGGCGACGGCCAAAGTGGGGCTTAACCTTACCGCCCACGACGTACAGCAGGGCATGCTCCATGAAGGGACCGCCGCGCTCATCCAGGACGAGCGGGTCAACGCCCGCGCTCAGAGTCTCGCACAGGCGATGGCAAAACTCGGCGGCCCCGAACGCGCCGCCGATCACCTCGAAGGTTTATGCCCGGCGACGAGTACATAGCAGTGGTCGAAATCGGCATCCAGCGTGTGTGCATGGCGCGGACGCAGAAATGCACGCACCACCTCCGGTGCCTGGACCAGCAGCACATGCAGTTTCTCAATCACGTCCGGGCTGCACCGCTGGCGCTCGGCCCAGATAGTTAGTCCCCCCGCAGACCGGCGCATCTGTTCAATTTGATCGACGGCCAACCCAGCGTCCAGATACATCCCTTCCCATTGATACCCGGCATATGCCTGCACATGGCTGGGATCGCGCAGCCGTTCAAAAGCATCAACATAACGGGCAGCAGCTTCGTCCTCCGGTGCATCATGATCCTCGATCACCAACCGCCCCCCCGGCTTGAGAACACGGGCGCACTCGCGCACAAAGGTGAAACAATCGGGGAAGTGATGGGCGGCAATACGACAGGTCACCAGATCGAAGGTGTCCGCCGGGAAGCTAAGCCGTTCCGCATCAGATGCGACCACCGACACCCCTTCCGGCAGTGTAGCACGCGCCGCCATCAGCATGCGCGGTGTCAGATCGCTGGCGATGACACGCGCCACATGCGGAGCCAGCACACGAGCGGTATGACCGCCACCAGTTGCCACATCCAACGCCAGCCAGTCCGGCTGCGGATCGGCCAGTTCCAGCAGCCGGTCAAGGTCAGCGCCGGTCGCATGGATCGGGCTGCGAACATAGGCATCTGCCTGATCGCCAAAGCGCTGGCTGGATAATGACTTGTTCGGATCCATAGTAAAATTTCCTCCCGTTTAAAACTTTGGTAATTTCGGTTATATTCTTAGGGAATTGGCTATTTCCACATGCCATCGGGGAATTGGTATGGCCTTTGAATTTGAAGTCGTGGCAACGGACGGTAATGCCCGTGCCGGTATTCTACATACACCACATGGATCAATACCCACACCGGTATTCGCACCTGTCGGGACTGCCGCGACGGTTAAAGCCGTCCCCCCGCGTGACCTGATCGAAATCGGTGCAACGCTGGTCTTATCCAACACCTATCACCTGCACCTGCGCCCCGGTGATGAACGAATCCGTGATCTGGGTGGTTTGCACCGTTTCATGGCCTGGGATGGTCCCATACTGACCGACTCCGGCGGCTTTCAGGTCTTCAGCCTGACCGAGATCAACCGTATAGACGACGATGGTGTCACCTTTCGCAGCCATATCGACGGCAGCCAGCGCCGCCTCACCCCGGAAAGTGCCACTCGCATCCAGGAAAATCTGGGTGCGGACTTCATCATGTGCTTTGACCAATGCCCATCCCCCACCGACCGGGCCGAGGTCGAAGCCGCCGTACAACGCACCCACGAATGGGCCATCCGCTGCCGCGAAACGCATCCCGACGATTCGACTCAGGCGCTCTTCGGCATCGTACAGGGAGGGGTATTTCCCGACCTGCGCGAGCAATCCGCCCAATTCCTGCAATCCCTGGATTTCCCCGGTTATGCCATTGGCGGTCTGGCCGTGGGCGAGACCAAAGCAGCGATGTACCACACGCTGGACTATACCATGCCGCTGATGCCAACCACCAGACCCCGTTACCTGATGGGAGTCGGTGAACCAGATGATCTGGCCCAGGCCGTACTGCGCGGTGTGGACATTTTCGACTGCGTGATCCCAACCCGTCTGGCCCGGCACGGCGCAGCCTTCACCTACGATGGCCGCCTGAATATGCGCAACACCGTCCACGCTGACGACCCCAACCCCCTCGAACCTGAACTGGATAACTACACCAACCGTCACTTTTCCAGAGCCTACCTGCGCCATCTGGTGCATTCAAAAGAACTGCTGGCCCATTATCTGTTGAGCCTGCACAACATTCACTTCCTGGTCCATCACGTCCAATCGATGCGTCAGGCGATTCTAGAAGGACGGCTTGAAGCATATCTTGACTCGTTTTTGAGACGCTATCTGGCCCAATGATCGGCAAACGCACCCTCGCTATCGTCGCGCTGACCACCCTGGTAAGTTGCAGCAACCAGACAGTACCGGCAACGACTCCGCCGACTTCTGTTACTCCGCTGCGTATGTACACGACGACAGCCACCCACCCCCTCGCACTCGACCTCGCAACCGCCTATAACCGGATTCAACCGGACCAGAGTTTCCAGACGCGCTTTGCCAATTACCAGATGATGCTTGCCGAATTAGAAAGTGACGACGCCTTTTATTTCTTCACCAATCATCTGCCCGCCGACAGTGAACTGTGGGCTGCCCCCATCGGCCAGGACGGCCTTGCCATCATCGCCAACAGCAAACTGGAAAATATCACGCTGGACGAACTGCGGGCCATTTACCAGGGCCATCTCACCGACTGGCACGCGCTGAATGCCATCCATAACCAATCGATTATCGTCTTCAGTCGGGAACAGGGCAGTGCTACACGCGCCGAATTTGAGCAGATGGTGATGGGCCACCGGGTGACTACATCAAACGCCCGCGTCGTGTCGTCGTCCGATCAGATTGTCGAGCTTGTCTCCCAGACACCCGGCAGCATCGGCTATGTCTCGATGGGCCATATCCAGGATAACAACCGTGTTCTGCGCCTCAACGGAATCCTGCCCAACCGCCAGACCGTTATGGATAACACCTATCCGCTGCGCTCTACGATTTTTGTCGTCGGCCAGAGAGCGCCAACCGGCCCATACCGGGAGCTAATCGGCTGGATTCAGAGTCCTGACGGACAGGAGATCATCGCCCAGAGGCATGCGCCGCTATTTCAGGCTCCGGCAAACCCATAACTGAACAACATACCGTAAAGCAGTACCATGACCAGCAGCCACATCAAGCTCAGCGAGAGATCACGATAAAGGCGGTAGCGATCACGCCGCTTTACCATCAGCATTTCGGTCTCACGCATCCGGTAGAGCGCACCAGCAGCCTGGAAATTATCCGGGTTGACCCGGAGGACGTTTTCCAGGCAGATTTCGCTCTCATCAAATGAACCAACCGCCACCGACATCCATAACCAGGCGTGTTCAAAGTCATTGTCCTCACGGATCAACTCGCGCAGAATCTCGTAGGCTTCCGGACGGTAACCGACCTCTACCAGTTCAATCGCATCCAGCAACCGGTCAACACGCGAGTCGCCACTCATCCGGCAGGCTGGCCTTCTTCCAGGTGTACGCCATCAAACAGATCATACTCGTCCACACGATCCGCCACTGGAGCCGGATACACCCGCGTAAACGGCTGGCGTCCGCGTGTCCACTGGCGCACAAACCGGGCAAATCCTCTCATCCGGCGACCGCCCTGGCTGGCATGGCAGGCGTTGGCCTCATCCCACGCATCCAGATACGGACGCACATCGACCAGCGTATGCGTCGGCTCGATATTGTCCAGAATCGCAACAATGTCGACATCTTTGTTGCGCCCCATCCGGCGTGGGTTCTTTCCTTTAAGTAGGGCCGACAACACCCGCGACCGCGCTCGCAGCGGCGGGATGCCGTTGAAATAGAGCTTTTGCGGGCGTTGCGTCACATCCACCCTATAAAACGCATCGACGGTGGCCCGCTGGATGGCGATATGGTCTGGATGGCCGTATCCGCCATAACGGTTGAACGTCACCACCACATGCGGCTGCACCTGCCGGATCACGTCAAATACCCGTTCAGTCACACTTTGTGGATTCGCCTGGTACTGGTGCCACAGGCAGTTGGGATTCTGGTTGGCTTCGCTGCCCATCATACCGCTGTCACTGTAACCAAAGGTAAACACCTGCTTCAAACCCAGCCGCTCCGCCGCACAGCGCAGTTCAGCAAGGCGCAGCTCGCGTATCGACTCATGACCGTTGAGATGCTCCGGTACAACCGTCCCGGCATCGCCATCGGTCGCACAAATCAAATACACCTCAACGCCTTCTTGAACATACCTGGTAATCAGACCACCCAGACCGAAACTCTCATCGTCCGGATGGGCAAACGCAATCAGTAATCGTTTTGGCATTCTCTCACCTCTTTCGAGTCGATCATAACGCAAAATGAAGAGACGAAAAATGGCTAATTGAACGCTCCCTGTGCAAGCGCGGGTGACAGACGTATACTCGGCACTTGTTTCAAGCAGTTTGGTTAGAGGGAACTATGCGTCGTGTGATCCTGCTTTTGTTTATCCTGCTGCTGGCTGCGCCCATTTTGGTCCAGGGCGAGCCGCGCAATCAGGCATTTGTGACCAACACACCACGTCCGCCAGTGTCATTCGCTACCAACACGCCCGTCGGCCCATCGGCGACGATCACACCATCGGCAACGCCGACCAGTACACCCACCGCGACCCCCACACTGACCGCGACATCAACACCGACGGCCACACCCAGCCCGACACCGACTCCCAACGGCCCCTTCATTTATCCTGAAGGTGTCAACCCACTCACCGGGCTGCCCTATCCCAACGCCGAGGCGATGGCACGGCGCAACCTGATCGTTAAAATTTCCAACTACCCGCCAGTCGTGCGCCCACAGACCGGGATCAATCTGGCCGATGTGGTTTATGAGATCGAAGCCGAGGGCGGTGTGACCCGCTTTGCCGCCATCTTCCGCAGCAACGCTCCGGAACGTGTCGGATCAGTCCGTAGCGCCCGTCTGGTCGATATGGAACTGGTGACGATGTACCGCGCCCTTATCGCTTACTCCGGTACCAGCGAACCCATCCAGAATATGATCCTGGAGGCGGACTGGGTGTATCAGGCGTTCTCTCCCCTCAAGGGCGACAACTGTGAGAACGCCGGTTTCTGCCGCGATCCACGCCAGCCAGGGATCGACTTTGAGCATACCCTGTTCCTGAACACACAGACCCTCTACGATCTCGCCACCCGCCGCAACGTCAACACGGGCTATCAGGCACGCGGATTCGCCTTCAGCGAAGAACCCGCCCCCAGCGACATCGACGCCAACGACATTTACATTGAGTGGTACGGTCAGGCCGACGCCCGCTGGCAGTACCAAACGGATACCGATCGCTATGTGCGCTTTACCGATGGCGTGCCACACTTTGACGCCGGGGACGGCCAGCAGCTTTGGACCGATAATCTGGTGATTGTGGAGGTACCGCACGTCCGACGTCCCGATCTCTTCCCGCCGGGAGCCAACTACGAGTCACTCGGCATCGAACTCTGGGACCAGGGCCGCGCTTATGTGCTGCGCGGCGGCAAAGTCTATCAGGGTTTCTGGCGGCGTCAGAACCAGGACCCCGGCAGCGCCCTGCAAGTGATCTATCCCGGCAGTCCGGACCCCATCATGCTAAAACCGGGCCGCACCTGGGTCGCGTTGGTGCGCGGACTCGGCAATGTCACGCTCTCGGAGAACTACGCCGACATGCCGGCGACCGCCACCGCTGTCTCGCTGACCGCCACCCCCACCTTTGACCCGGCAGCGATCCCTCCTGCCGAAGGCTGAGCGACAGGCACATCTGTACCGGCATTCAAAGTCGGTACAGTTTTTTTGTGCTATACTGCCAGCATGATTAGCTTATACGACCTTTTCGACGCCTCCAGTGGACAGCTTTATGGTGCGCCTGTCGCGCAGATTTTTGAAGATTTTTGTATTGATGCCGACAAAGCCGCCCCCAATCAGATGTTTGTGGTCACGCGCACCCGGCGCGGGGACACGCACCAGCACATCCGTCAGGCAATTCGGCGCGGCGTGACCGGCGTTCTGTGTGAGCGCCCACCCGATTGTGACACAGATGGCGTCTCCGTGCTGCTGGTCCAGAATTATGCAACCGCCCTGATGGCCTGGTCGCATTTCGTTCTGGGCAAGTACGGTATCAAGGTCATCGGTGTGGCCGGTTCGGCAGGCAAGTCCATCTCGGCGACCGCCATTACCCGTGTCCTGCAAACTCGCTATCCTACCCATTTCAGTTTACAGACCGGCACCGGCCAGTTGAGTGTCCCGCTGGCACTGGCCGGACTCAACGCCAGCCATCGCTTCGTCGTGCTGCGGCTGAGTACACCACAGCCGGGTGAGATGGCCGCTATGATCGAAGCCATTCAGCCCGAAGTCGGGGTCCTGATGAATGTCGGCGATCACTACACCGACTGGTTCGACACCTCCGAGCAGTTCGCGGAAGAAATCGGCCTGCTCATCAACTATCTTTCACCTAGCGGACTGGCCGTCCTCAACTACGACGACGATCTGGTCCGCGCCATGTCGGATAAAACCCGCGCTGAGGTCAAAACCTTTGGCATGTCCAGCTTTGGGGCCGATATGACCGCGCTAAACGTCACCATTGCCCACGATGGCACACGCTTCGACCTCCGCATGGGCAGCCAACGCTACATCGATCAACACATTCCGATTTTTGGCCCCTACCATCTCAACAGTGTGATGGCCGCGCTCAGCATCGGGCTGCATTACGGCATTCCCATCGAGACCGGTCTGAACGTGTTGCAGCAGTTGCAGCCGTTGGCTGGACGAATGAATCTACTGGCAGGCAAAGGTGGATCGCGTCTGGTGGACGACACCTACGGCGCAAACCCCCAATCAACCCTGGCGGCGCTGGATTGGCTGCAAGCCATCAAAGAGCGCTACCACCGGGTCTTCTTCGTCTTTGGCGATATGCAGTTCCTGGGGCCAAAAAGCAAAATCGGCCACCGCCATATCGGGCAGCGTGCTGCCGAAGTCGCAGATGTGCTGGTCACACGCGGAGCCGAAGCCGCCATCACCGCCAGAGCCGCCCTCGATCATGGCATGGACCCGTTCCATGTACATGTTACCTACGCCACCCAGGATACGATTGCGGCCCTCCTCAGCGGCTACGATTTGACCGACGGCGATCTGGTCCTGCTCAAAGGTGGCCCGGATTCGCGCATGGAACAGGTCACGCAGGCCCTCCTGCACGATCCCGACGACCAGAACCAGTTGGTCCGCACCCATCTCGTCTGGGACGCCATCACCATCGACCAGCCATCTCGCCTCAGTTGGGTCGAGATCGACACCGAAGCCCTCGCCAGCAACGTGCGTATGCTCAAGTCGGTCGTCGGGGACGATGTTACCCTGATGGCGGTCGTCAAATCCGACGCCTACGGTCACGGGGCAGCCGTCGCCGCCCGCACCGCACTCCTCAACGGGGCTGGCTATCTGGGCGTGTCATCGCTGCAAGAAGCGCTCGATCTGCGCGAGAGCGGCATCACCGCACCCATCCTGGTGATGAACTACACCCCGCCCTATATGGCACGGCAGGCCATCCAGCACAACATCACCCTGACGCTCTACGATCTCGCCGTCGCCCGTGACTACGACCGGGTAGGCCGTGAACGCGGCGCACCCATCCGTGTCCATGTCAAGATCGATACCGGTATGGGCCGCCTGGGACCGCTCCCCGACGACGCGATGGAGTTGTTCCGCCATCTGATCGGCATGCAGCATATCACCATCGAAGGCATTTTCACCCATTTCGCCGCCGCCGATGAGGACCCCGACTTCACCAACGAACAGCTTGCCACATTCCGCAATGTCGTCCATCCCATCCAGGCCACAACCGGCTTCAAGTTCAAGTACATCCATGCCGCCAACAGCGCCGCCACCCTGGCCCATCCCCGCAGCCATTTCAACATGGTCCGCAACGGGCTGGCGATGTATGGCCTGCATCCCTCTGAGCAGGTGCGCCTGCCCGATGGATTCCGCCCGGTCATGACCTGGAAGACCGTCATCGCGCAGACCAAAACCCTGCCCGCCGGGCATACCGTCGGCTATGGCCGCACCTATACCACGTCGGATGCAGAGCGCATTGCCATTCTGCCCGTCGGTTACGCCGATGGTTTCCGCCGTGCGCCCCACAACTGGGGTGAGGTGCTGGTGCGTGGACAACGCGCACCCTTGATTGGCCGCGTCAGCATGGAGAAATCCGCCATCCGCATCGACCACATCCCCGATGCCACCACCGGCGATGAGGTCGTCCTGCTCGGCACCCAGGGCCGCGAGACCATCACAGCCGAAGACATCGCCGCCCAGGTGGGTACCATCAACTACGAGGTCGCCTGCGCCATTCTGCCCCGCGTCCCCCGGTGAGGTATCATCCCATCAACCCGCGCAAATCCGCCGCGATCACATCCGGGTCCGCCGTAAACGAATACACCCGCACCAACCGCCCCTGCGGATCGATCAGAAATTTGGTCGCGGTGTGGTCCATCAGATACCCGGCAGCCGACCCGGTGTTCTCGCGTTTGATGTAGGTCAGCCCGAACGCTTCGCTGATCTCCGCCAGCGCCCCGGCATCGCTCAGACCGATGAAGTCCGGATCATACCGCTCCAGGTACCGGTCCAGTAGGTCCGGCGTATCCCGCTCCGGGTCCACACTGATGAACAGGAAGGTCACACCCTCAGCGGCCTCGCCCAACTCGCGCTTGACCTGCCGGAAGTCCAGCAGCGTCGCCGGGCAGACATCCGGGCAGTGCGTGTAGCCGAAGTACGCCAGCACATAATCCCCCGCCAGATCGCCCAGGCTCAGCGGTTCGCCGTTATTCGCCGTCATGGTAAAATCGGGCAGCGCTTGCGGCGGATCGACCACCGTGCCGCCGCCGTCGTCCACACCGGCAGCAGCCGTTGGCGTCGCTTCTACCGCCTGCTCATCATCGTCCAGCAGCAGGAATACGCCGGTAAACACCAGTGCCACCAGCGTCACACCGGCGATGATGTAGAAAATTGCGTTCCCATTTTTTTGTGATTGCACGTCAAATCTCGTGGTAAGCCGTTAATTGTGAAGATTGTAGCAGATGCCCATTAAGCTGCAAGAATTGAAAGACCAGGCGCTCGCTCTCGGTTTCAACTTTGCCGGAGCCATCCCCGCCCAGCCCGCACCTACCCTGGATGCTTATTTCCGCTGGATCGACGCCGAGATGCACGGCAAGATGGGCTACATGGCCCGTCCTGACCGCCAGGACCGCCGCCAGGACCTCAACATCATCCTGCCCGGCGTGCAATCAATGATCCTCGTCGGTCTGGATTACCGCACCCTGCCCGTTGACGACGCCATCCTGGACGACCCCGCACGCGGACGCTTCGCCACCTATGCCTGGGGACTCGACTATCACGACATCATGACGCCGCGCCTGGAAACGCTGGCGCAGTCGCTCGGAGCCGATCACCGCGTCTATGTCGATACCGGCGCGATCCTGGAACGCGCCCACGCCCAGCAGGCCGGACTCGGCTTCACCGGCAAGAACACCATGCTCATCCACCCGCGCCGGGGCAGCTACTTTTTCCTCGGCGAAATCCTGACCACCCTGCAATTCAACACCTACGACCAGCCCGGACGCGAGTCCATGTGCGGCTCCTGCACCCGCTGCCTGACCGCCTGCCCCACCGACGCCTTCCCCCGGCCCTATGTGCTGGATGCCCGCCGCTGCATCAGCTACCTGACCATCGAGCATAAAGGCGAGATCGACCCTGACCTGCGCCCGCTCATGGGCAACTGGGTGTACGGCTGCGACATCTGCCAGGATGTGTGTCCCTGGCAGCGCTTCGCCCTCCCGGCCACCGAACCCGCCTTCTACCCCGACAACCTCATCGACCGCGCCGCCCCACCACTCCTGGACCTGTTGCAACTCGATACCGGCACCTTCCGCCAGCGCTACAAAGGCACCCCCGTCGAGCGCATCCGGCGGCACCGGCTCGTCCGCAACGCCATCATCGCCGCCGCCAACTGGGGCGACCCCGCCGTCATCCCGGCCCTCACCCGCCTCACCGACGACGACCACCCCCTCGTCCGCCACCACGCCGCCTGGGCGCTGAGCCAAATATAAACCGGGACGGTTTGCAGACCGTCCCGGATGATTTTCTGGTGTAGAGTGGGGCTAATTAGGGGTAAATGCCGCGAATCTGCACCGCTTCCGCCACCCGCTCGATGGCCGCCAGTTGCGCCCCGGTCCGCATATCGACCCCGTGTTCCTCGGCCTTGTGGCAGGTCAGGTCGTAGCTGCGGATCATGATCCGTTTCAACTGGCGGAAAATCTCTTCCTTCTCCCAGAAGAACGACTGCAAATCCTGAACCCACTCGAAGTACGACACCACCACACCACCGGCATTCGCCAGAATGTCCGGCACCACCACGATGCCACGCTCGTTCAGAATGTCGTCAGCACCCGGCGTGGTCGGACCGTTGGCCCCTTCCAGGACAAATCTGGCCTGGACATTATGCGCGTTGTCGCGGGTGATCTGGCCTTCCATCGCCGCCGGGATCAACACATCGCAGGGCAGCACCAGCAGTTCTTCATTCGTGACCACATCCACATCCGGGAAATCGACCAGACTACCGCCGCGAGCGACATGGGCGCGGATCGCCGGGATGTCCAGGCCATGCCGGTTATAAATCCCGCCATTGACGTCGCTGACACCGACCACCCGGTAGCCCTGTTCATGCGCATACGCTGCCGCATTGGAGCCGACATTGCCGAATCCCTGAATCACAACATCGACATCGGACGGGTTGTTGTAGCCGTTACGCTTCAACGTTTCGATCATGCAGATAATCACGCCCCGTCCGGTTGCGACGGTACGCCCTTCACTGCCGCCGATTGCCAGCGGCTTGCCGGTCACAATCGCCGGGACCGAATATCCGACAGTCATGCTGTAAGTATCCATCATCCAGGCCATAATCTGCGGCGTGGTCCCCATGTCGGGAGCCGGGATGTCCGATAACGGGTTGATGACCGGCACCAACTCCGAGGCAAAACGCCGGGTCAGGCGTTCCAGTTCCCCCATACTCAATGTACTCGGATCGACCACGACGCCGCCTTTAGCCCCACCATAGGGAAGCTGCATCAAAGCGCACTTCCATGTCATCCACATCGCCAGCGCCCGCACTTCGTTCAAATCGACATGCAGGCTGTAACGGATACCGCCTTTGGACGGCCCCAGAACCGTGCTGTGATGCACACGGTAGCCGGTGAACATTTCCAGGTCGTCATTATCACGGCGGATCGGGAAGTTGACGGTGAATTCACGCTGCGGGTAACGGAGATACTCGATGGTGTCATCCGGGATATTCAGATGTTCGACTGCGCGGTCATATTGGGCAAGTGCGGTTTCAAAGGCATCGGGAGGGGAATTACGAACGGTGGACATGCTGAGCGCGGTTGCCATTCAGCTTAACTCCTTTCAAGCGAAACATTAGTTATTTGATACTTTTGCTCAGTATATAGCATTTTAATTCCGAACAACATAGATAAATGTCACGATTAGGCATAGTGCATAGCTCCACGAATGATGATCCTGTACACTATGCCCATTCTACAATGGTTTCGCTTAAACGAAGATTAAGACGTGTGGATGAGGTCTGCCACCCGAAGATACGGCGCGAGGTATTGGCCGGTATAGCTGTTCTCCATCTCGCTGATGGCCTCCGGCGTGCCGGATGCGATCACCATACCGCCCGCGTCGCCGCCTTCCGGGCCGAGATCGATGATATGATCCGCAACCTTGATGATGTCCAGGTTGTGTTCGATTACCACGATGCTGTTACCCTGATCGACAAGCTGCTGCAACACATCGATTAACCGCTTGACATCGACCGCATGCAGCCCCGTTGACGGCTCATCCAGGATATAGAGGGTCTGCCCGGTCGCCCGTTTTGACAGTTCGCGGCTGAGCTTGATCCGCTGCGCCTCACCGCCGCTGAGCGTGGTCGCCGGCTGACCGATACGGATATACCCCAATCCCACCGCATCCAGCGTTTGCAGCTTGTTGTGAATGGTGGGGATGTTCTCGAAGAAATCCAACCCCTCGCTGACCGTCATATCCAGGACATCCGCGATGCTCTTGCCTTTGTAGTGAACCTGTAGCGTCTCCCGGTTATACCGCTGACCATGACACACTTCGCAGTCCACATAAATATCGGGCAAAAACTGCATCTCGATCTTGATCTGGCCCTGCCCCTGGCAGTTCTCGCAGCGACCGCCCTTGACGTTAAAACTGAACCGGCCCGGACCGTAACCGCGTATCTTGCTCTCCGGCAGTTCAGCAAACAACGACCGGATCGCATCGAACATCTTGGTATACGTGCCGGGATTGCTGCGCGGGGTCCGTCCAATCGGACTCTGGTCGATGTTGATGATCTTGTCGATGTTGTCCACACCCTCGATGTCGTCATGATCGCCGGGACGCTCCCGGCTGCCGTTAATAACCTGCGTCAACCGGCGATACAGAATCTCGACCACCAGCGTACTCTTGCCGCTCCCGCTGACCCCGGTCACACACACCAGCTTGCCCAGCGGAATTTCGACATCGATGTTCTTTAGATTGTTCTCCCGCGCACCGCGCACGACGATGGACTCCCCGTTGCCGGGCCGCCGCGCCTCCGGAACATCAATCCGAAACCGACCCGACAGAAAATTGCCCGTCGGACTGGTTTCCACCTGCGCCACGTCTTCCGGCGTCCCCTCAGCCACAATCCGACCGCCGTATTCCCCCGCACCCGGCCCCAGATCGATCAGCCAGTCGGCGCTGCGCATGGTCTCCTCGTCATGTTCCACTACCAGCACCGTATTCCCCAGATCACGCAGACCGATCAACGTGTTGATCAGACGGGCGTTGTCGCGCTGGTGCAGACCGATGGACGGCTCATCCAGCACATACAGCACGCCCGTCAGCCGGCTGCCGATCTGCGTCGCCAGCCGGATGCGCTGTGCCTCACCACCGCTCAGACTGCCCGCCGAACGGCCCAGCGTCAGATACCCCAGACCGACATCGTTCAAGAAGCGCACCCGCGCCTCGATCTCCTTCAACACCTGATAACCGATCTGCTGGTCGCGCTCCGATAACGCCGCACCCACCCCGTTACCGGCCTGTGTCTGCCCCCGCAGCGACGCAACCCAGTGATCCAGTTCACTCACCGGCAGCCGCGTCACCTCGTTGATCGGCTTATCGGCGATGGTCACCGCCAGCGCTTCGGGCCGCAAACGCTGACCGCCGCAGGTGTTGCACGGCGTCTGCGACATGAACGCTTCCAGCCGCTCCCGCATGTAATCCGAATTGGTCTCGCGGTGACGGCGGGCCAGGTTGTTGATGACTCCCTCATAAGCCGAAGAATACGTCCGCCGGTCGCCGTAGCGATTGCGGTAGTTGACCTGTACCTTCTTGTTGCCCATCCCGTAAAGCAGGATGTTTTGCTGCTGCTTCGTCAGATCGCGCCAGGGGACGCCAGGATCGATCTTGTTCGCCCGGCACACCGCCTCGACCACCGTGCGATGCCAGCTATCGTCGTCCATCGTCCACCCATTCGCCTCGATGGCCCCCTCCAGGATGCTCAACGACGGGTTCGGGATCACCAGCGCCGGATCGAACTCCAACCGGAAACCAAGCCCCTGACAATCCGGGCAGGCTCCACGCGGCGTGTTGAAACTGAACAGACGCGGCTCCAGATCGGGGAAGCTGCCATGCCCGTGAACACACGCCAGATGCTCGCTGAACAGAATATCACGCTCTTCCGTCAGATCGTTGACGATAATCACACCGTCGCCCAATTCCAGCGCCGTCTCCACCGAATCCGTCAGCCGCGATTCAAAGCTGCGTGCCTCGTCGCTCTCCGGGTCATCGTGATGCCGGATAATGATCCGGTCCACCACCACCTCGATGTTGTGGATCACATACCGGTCCAGCACAATCGTCTCACTCAAATCATGCACCCGGCCATCCACCCGCACCCGCGAGAAACCCGCCTTGCGAATGTCGTCGATCACCCGGTCGTGCGTACCCTTCTTGTTGCTGATGATCGGCGCAAGAATCTGCGTCCGGCTCCCGTCCGACAGATTCTTGATCGCGTCCACGATCTGCTGGGCGCTCTGCACCGCCAGTACCTCACCACACACCGGGCAGTGCGGCACACCGATCCGGGCATACAACAGACGCAAATAATCGTATATCTCCGTCACCGTACCCACCGTCGAGCGCGGATTGTGGCTGACACCCTTCTGGTCAATCGAAACTGCCGGACTCAAGCCCTCGATTTGATCGACATCCGGCTTTTCCATCTGGCCGAGAAACTGCCGCGCATACGCACTCAGACTCTCGACATAACGGCGCTGACCCTCGGCAAAGATCGTGTCGAACGCCAGCGACGACTTACCCGAACCGGATAACCCGCTGATAACCACCAACCTGTTACGCGGGATCACCACGTCAATATCTTTGAGATTGTGTTCTCTCGCGCCACGAACGACAATTTTGTCTTGCATTGGCAATATCCTTGAGAGGCTTGTACGTATGTTCGATTATAGCCCTGCTTGTCCGATTCTCAACCGTCAAAACCTATCATATCCACATGAGAGAGAGGTTTTGATCGGCTAAAAATGCTATAGTCACGCCAGTACAGGCGAAAAAAAACGGGAAGAAAAATGCGAGAAGTTTGTGCCATCGGAATCGGTCAAACACCGATTGGTGAACTATGGGATATGTCCTTGCGCGATCTGGCGACCAGAGCCATCGGTGACGCCGTAGACGACACCGGCATCCAGCAGCCCGACGCCCTCTTTGTAGCCAATATGCTGGCCCCCCGCCTCAGCGATCAGGCCCAGCTTGGCGCTCTCGTGGCCGATTTCGCCGGCTGGCGCGGTATCGAAGCCTACACCGTCGAAGCCGCCTGCGCCTCCGGCGGAGCCGCCTTCCAGGCCGGTGTCCGCGCCGTCGCCAGCGGCATGTGTGATACCGTCGCTGTCTGCGGTGTCGAGAAGATGACCGACGCCACCACCAGCCAGATCACCGCCGGACTGGCGACCGCTGCCGACGCCGATTTCGAGAGCGTCATGGGCGCGTCCTTCGTCGCCCTTAACGCCCTCATCATGCGCCGCTACATGCACGAGTACCACATCCCCCACGCCGCCTTCGGACCCTTCAGCATCAACGCCCACCAGAACGCCGTCAACAACCCCAACGCCATGTTCCGCAAGGCCATCACCCAGGCCGTTTACGACCACTCACCCGTCATCTCCGACCCCATCAACCTTTACGACAGTTCGCCCATCTGCGACGGAGCCGCCGCTATCATCCTGTGTCCGTTGGAGATGGCCGCCGACCTGACCTCAAAGCCGCCGGTCAAAGTCCTTGCCAGCGCCACCGCCACCGACTCGCTCGGATTGGCCGACCGCGCCGATATGCTCGCCCTGGAGGCCGCCCGCATCAGCGCCACCAAAGCCTACCAACAATCCGGACTGCAACCCGACGACATCGACGTCTTCGAGGCCCACGACGCCTTCAGTGTCATGGCCGCCCTCTGCCTGGAAGCCGCCGGATTCGCCCCACGCGGCAAAGCCGTTGATCTCGCCCAGAACGGCGACATCACCCCCACCGGGCGCATCCCCATCAGCACCATGGGCGGACTCAAAGGCCGCGGCCATCCCGTCGGCGCGACCGGCGTCTATGAACTCGTCGATCTCATCACCCAGTTACGCGGTGAAGCCGGTGCTAACCAGATCGCCGGAGCCGCCACCGGCATGACCCAGAACATCGGCGGCACCGGCGCGACCGTCGTCACCCACATCCTCGCCCTGGCCTGACGCCGAGTCTCGTCAGCGTTGAAATGCCCGGCGGACGACAGCAATTCTCATGGATAGGCGAATAGATACCCCGCCAGTTCACCCGCCATGAGCGGCATGTTCGCATAGCTGTGCAAAAAGCGAAAATTGGCGGGTTCCACATGTGGAACCCCTACCCAAAATGACGATCTGTCGTAGGGGCGGCACATGTGCCGCCCGCTATTCAGGCGAGGTCCTGCCCGGCTTCACCCTCGCTGTCAACGACATCTTCCCGGAATAAATGCGACCCGTTTTAAAAATGTGCCAGTTATCGCTTTTTCTTCGCCGCCTTCTTCTCCGCTCGGACCTGCTTTTCCAGCGCCTTCACCTGCTTCCGGTACGCCGCCGACTTCCGCGCCTCCCCAATCGACGAATACGACGCCGCGATGTTCGTCAGTGTCAACGCCAGCCCCGCCTTATCATCCACCGCCTCCAACAACGGCACCGACTGCTCAAAATACACAATCGCCTGCTTCTTCTGCCCCATTCCGGCGAATAATCCGCCAATATTGTCCAGCGTCGTCGCCTCCCCCTTCTGATCGCCCGTCTCGCGCCGCAGCGCCAGCGCCTCCTCAAAATGCGCCAGCGCCGCATCCGTCTCCTTCAGATAAGCGTGCATCTTGCCCACATTGTTCAGCATCGTCCCCACCGCCTCCAAATCCTCAATCTCGCGGTAGAGGTCCAGCGCCCGCCGGTAGCAATCCATCGCCTCCGAATACTTCCCGGCATTGGAATGCGCCGTCCCCGTGCTGCTCAACGTCAGCGCCTGCCCGTTCTTATCCCCCACATCCTCGAATATCGCCAATGCCTGCTCAAAATGCGCCAGCGCCGCGTCCGCCTTCCGCTGCCGGTCATACACAATGCCGATGTCGCCCAGCACCTGCGCCTCCTCATCCCGATTGTTGATCTCCCGGAACGCCTCCAACGCCATCTCAAAATGCTTCAGCGCATCCGCATACCGTCCCAACCCCACAGCGGCCTCACCCAACAGCTTCAGGTTATCCGCCCGCTCATCCGCGTCGCCGCCCGCCTCGACCGCCGCCTCAAAATGCGCATAGGCAGCGGCAAAGTCACCCGCATCCAGCAATTCCTGACCGCTCATGGCGCTTGATACAACTCAATCATCACGCCGAAGGTACTTCTGGGATGCGTAAACGCATACAGCGTCCCATCATGCCGCTTGCGTGGCCGCTCGTTGATCATTTCCACGCCATTTTGTGCCAGTTTTGCCATCACCGCCTCAATATCGTCCACCTCAACACACACATGGTGCAAACCGGCTCCCCGCTTCGCCATGAATTTCGCAATTCCACTGTCCTCCGTCGTCGGCACCATCACCTCAATCGCGCCTTCACCCGCCCCCAGGAAAACAATCTCGACTTCTTCCTCGTCGTTGCGCTCGGTCTTCGTCACCGGCAGGTCCAGCAAATCGCGCCAGACCTTCAAAACCGCCTCCATATCCGGGGCCACAATGCCGACATGATGTAATTTTCTCATGCGATTCTCCTTCGTATTATCCAGTCTCGATTGTACCGGATCATGATATAATCATCCTCACTGGATTTTGACCCGAACGGAACGAAAATATGGTTGATCTGACCTTAACCCTGACCGAAGAACACGAAGCCCTGCTCCAGGCCGTGCGCGGCTTCGCTCAGAAAGAAATCGTCCCCATCGCCGAAAAATATGACGCAAGCGGTGATTTTCCGCTGGAAACCGTCAAAAAAATGGGCGAAATGGGTTTGATGGGCATCGAAGTTCCGGAAGAATACGGCGGTGCTGGCATGGACACCCTGGCTTATGTCCTCAGCATGATCGAAATCGCCAGAGCTGACGTCAGCCACAGCACCATCATGAGCGTCAACAACTCGCTCTACGCCTACGGCCTGCTCCAATTCGGCACCGAAGAGCAAAAGCAAAAATACGTCACCCCGGTCGCCAGCGGCGAAAAAATCGGAGCCTACAGCCTGACCGAACCCATGTCCGGCAGCGACGCCGCCACCATGGCAAGCCGCGCCGTCCTCAATGACGCCGGCACCCATTACATCATCAACGGCACCAAAAGCTGGGTCACCAGCGGCCCCGTCGCCGATTACCTCGTCCTCTTCACCATGACCGCTCCCGACAAAGGCAATAAGGGCATCACCGCCTTCGTCATTGAAGCCGACAAACCCGGCTTCATGCGTGGCAAAAAAGAACCCAAACTCGGCATACGCGCCAGCGCCACCAGCGAGATCATGTTCGACAACTACCAATGCCCGGTCGAGAACGTCCTGGGTGAGGTCGGCGGCGGCTTCAAAATCGCCATGACCGTCCTGGACGCTGGCCGCATCGGCATCGCCGCCCAGGCCCTCGGTGTGGCCGAAGCCGCCTACGAAGCCAGCATCGAATACGCTCGCACCCGCACCGCTTTCGACGGTCCTATCGGCCAGAACCAGATGATCCAGCAGAAAATCGCGGACATGAAAACTCGCATCGAGGCCAGTCGTTCCCTGCTCTATTCCGCTGTCCTGGCGAAGGAGCGCTACAAAGTCACCGGCGAGCGCTACACAATGGCCGCCAGCATGGCGAAATTGTTCGCCAGCGAAACCGCCGCTTATGTCACCGATGAGGCCGTCCAGATTCACGGCGGCATGGGCTACAGCAAGGAGATGCCGGTCGAGCGCTACTACCGCGATGCCCGCATCACCCGTATCTACGAAGGCACCAGCGAGATTCAGCGCATGGTCATCGCCCGCAGCGAATTAGGACTCCGCTAAAATGCGTGCCGCGGTCATCACCGATCATGGCGATTACGATGTCGTCAAAATCACCGACGTCCTGCCCGAACCCCTGCCAGGCCGCAACGAAGTCCGCATCCAGATGAAGGCCGCCGCCCTCAACCGTCTCGATTTGTGGGTGCGCGAAGGCTGGCCCGGTCTCAATCTGGATATGCCGCACATTATTTGCGCCGATGGAGCCGGGATCGTGGACACGGTGGGCGAAGGTGTCACCGGATTCGCCCCCGGCGACCGGGTCGCCATCAATCCGACCCTCGTAGACCCGTCCAGTCCCGCCTTCATGACCGGGTTGGAAAACCAGTCGCGCATTCATATCCTGGGCGAAACGCGCCCCGGTGTCGCCGCCGAGTACGTGGTGCTGCCCGCTCGTAATCTGATCCATGTGCCACAGGATTTCCCGCTGGAACGCGCCGCCGCCGTCGGCCTCGTCTACCTGACGGCGTGGCATTCGCTGATGACTCGTGGTGGTCTGCGGGCCGGAGAGTCGGTGCTGATCGTCGGTGCTGGGGGCGGAGTCAACACTGCCAGCATCCAGATCGCCAAACTGGCCGGTGCCACCGTCTATGTCGTCGGCAGCAACGAGGCAAAATGCGCCCGCGCCCGCGAACTCGGTGCCGACGTGACCATCAACCGCGAAAAAGAACCCAACTGGTCGCGGGAGATATACAGCATCACCGAGAAGCGCGGTGTAGATGTGGTGATCGACAACGTCGGCCAGGAGACCATCATGAGCAGCATCCGCTCGGCTCGCATCGGCGGTCGGATTCTGGTGGTCGGCAACACCAGCGGGCCGTTTGTCGAACTGGACATGCGCTACGTCTTCGCCCGTCAGGTGAGCATCATCGGCAGCACAATGGGACCGCATCAGGATTTTGTCACGGTGATGAATCTCATCTTTCAGAATCGACTCCAACCCGTGATCGGTGAGGTCATGCCGCTGGAAGCAGTTGCAGACGCTCAGCGCAAGTTGGCTGAGTTCGACACCTTCGGCAAGATCGTTCTCACCATTTAGCATGCAATCCTATAACGCTATCATCCGTCAGGTTGCTGAACAGATGGGTTTACCGCCGGTTCGCGTCATCGCCCGCCAGCCAGGGGTGAAGTCCATCTACCGCGTGACCATGCACTATCCGGATATGCACGCCTGTGATGCGGTCGCCACCCTGATTCGTCGAGCCGAGACGACGGTGGAAGTCGTCTACCAGGGACGTTTCAATCATAAGCCGCTGGTCCGTCGCCTGGATGATGCGGTCTTCCGGGCCTTCATCAGCGCCATCCATCCGGGCTGTTTTGATAAGCTGGATAACCAGCCTGACATCCCATTTTATGGCGTTGATCTGTGCCTGATCGAACGCGGTGCCGGTACTTTTGCGACCGGTGTGGTCCTCGCGCCGCAGAACGCATCCGGTGTCTATGCCGGGTTGTTCACGGCGATCCAGACGTATATCCCTGAAGTATTGCGAAAGTTCGACCGATGACCGACTATCTCGAATTAGAAGTTAAGCTCTATGTTCCTGATCTGGAAACCGTCAGCCAGCGTCTGGCGGCGCTTGGAGCCGGGCTGGCCGTCCCCCGCGTTTTCGAGCGCAATGTCCGCTATGAAGACAGCCAGCACAGCCTGACGGAACGCGGCATTGTCGTCCGCTTACGCCAGGATAATGCGGTCCGGTTGACTTACAAGGAACCACCAACCGGCACATCTGATGAATTAGCCCGCTTTGAAGCTGAGGTCAGTGTAAGCGATTTCGACACCATGCACCTGATCCTGCAACGTTTGGGATACTATCCCTACCTGATCTATGAAAAATACCGTACCACCTATCACTTCATGGGAACCGAGATTGTCCTGGATGAAATGCCCTATGGCAGCTTTGTCGAGATCGAAGGCGATGACCGGGACGCGATCCACCGGGTGATGGAAACACTCGGATTGGACGCAGCGCCACGTTACGACCGCAACTACGTCAGCCTGTTCAATTCGGTCAAGGACGCGCTTGGTCTCGACTTTCACGATCTGACATTTGACAACTTCGCCGGGATCGACGTTTCGCCGTCTGCCTTTGGTGACCCGGCGTGAAATCGCTTTTCCGCCAGCAGCTAGAGACCAGCGCCGACGGTTTCCTTTGGGCCGTCGGGCAGATTCCCACCGGACGGCACTATGTGCTGCCGCTGCCGATCTTCGGCACGCTGCCAGCGGCACGGATTGTGTTCCGGGTCGTGTGGTACGAGCAACAGGTGGCCCTGCCGTATATGCGAACCTGGGTCAGCGGCGCACCACCCGACATCGCAGATACGGAAGCGCAGGACTGGCACGGGCAGGATATGGCCGATCTGGTCGCGCAGTTCCGCCAGGGCCGCGACGAACAAATCGCACTGCTGAATCATCTCAGCGAATGGGATTCGGTCCGACCGACCCTGTGGGGACCGGTACCGCTAAGCTGGTTGCTGACCAAAACCTACCAGCACACCCTGGAACACACCACCACCTTGTTGAACATGGCCCTCTACTGGGATCAACTGCTGGCAGCGCAGTGAGTATTTGCTCAGCATTTCACTTCAACCACATGACAGCCTGCGGCCAATCCCGTAAGATAGGATCAGTATCGGAAAGCAAAGGGAAACGCGAAGATGAGTAAGGACGTAATTACCCTGGGCGGCGGCTGCTTCTGGTGCCTGGAAGCTGTCTACGACCAGCTTGAGGGCGTCGATGATGTCGTCTCTGGTTATACTGGCGGGACTGTCGCCAATCCTACCTACGAGGCCGTATGCACTGGCACCACCGGCCACGCTGAGGTCGTCCAGGTAACATTTGATACCGAAACCATCGACACCGGCGAGATCCTGGACGTATTTTTCGCCATCCACGATCCAACCACGCTTAACCGCCAGGGCGCGGATGTCGGCACCCAGTACCGTTCTGCCATCTTCTACCACTCGCCGGAACAGAAGCAAATCGCGGAGGAGAAGATTGTCGCGCTGAAAGGTGAAGGCCTGTGGGACGATCCTATCGTAACTGAAATCGCACCAGTGGACACATTCTACCCGGCGGAAAGCTATCACCAGGAGTACTTTCAGCGTAACCCGAGCGGGGGCTACTGCCGCGTCGTTATCTCACCGAAGGTGAGTAAATTCCGCCAGAAATTCGCCCACCGCTTGAAATAACAGCCAGCATGGAATCGCAGCGACATCTGGTAATCGGCAGTGGCTTGTTGGGTAGAGCGATTATCGACGCGCTGCTGGCGCGGGACATTGCTGTTCGCGTCCTCGACATAACCACATATGACAACCCGAACACGCACAACATCACGGGCGATATCCGTAACCGGGATGTTGTGCGGCATGCCTGTGAAGATGTGACGACGGTCTACCATACCGTATCGCTGGTGAGTCAATCGCTGGGCCGACCCGCTCATCTGTACGATGTCAACGTGACCGGGACCGAGAATGTAATTGACGCCTGTCGTATACAGCGGGTCAAACATCTGGTGTATACCAGTTCCATTGATGTCGTTTTCGACGGCACACCCATCAGCAGCGGCGATGAACATCTGGCTTACCCAAAACAGCATCTGGACTACTACGGCGAGACCAAGATGATCGCGGAGCAGCATGCTCTCCGCGCCAACGACGACAGCCTGAAGACCGTCGCCCTGCGTGTCGCCGGATTGTATGGCGCACATGACCAGCATCGCTTCCCACCCATTATCAAACTTGCCCGGCAGGGGTCGTTTGTGCGCCTGGGTGACGGCAAAGCGAAATTTAACCACCTTTATGTTGAAAATGCCGCCCACGCTCACCTGCTGGTCGCTGAGGCGCTGCAACACGCGGAATCACCAGTCCCTGGCGGACAATACTTCATCACCGATCAACCAGCGACCAACTTCTTTGACTTCATGGAACAGTTTGTACGCAAGCTCGAATTGCCCGTCACAATCAGGCGGGTACCGGAACGAATCGCCGATCTAGTTGCTCGCGGCTACGCCATGCGCTACCAGGTGCTGACGCGAGAGGCGTTCGCTACGCCGCTGTTGACGCGCTATGCCGTTGCGGCGACGTGTAAGGATTTCTGGTTTTCGCACCAGTTGGCTGCGCGGGATTTCGGCTACCGCCCGATCATACCGGCGGACGAGGCCGAGTCACGCACACTGGCGTGGCTGCGGCGAGATTTGCTGAACGCGGTCAATATCTCAGATGTACCAGCCCGATAGCTGCAAATAGCACCGCTCTTCATATACCGGCTTGTATCAGCATTGAAAATAAAAAAAAGCCAACCTTGCGGCTGGCTCCATTACCCCCGGCAGGACTCGAACCTGCGACACCTGGCTTAGAAGGCCAGTGTTCTATCCGCTGAACTACGGGGGCATCTTCGCCTATAGTATAATACAGTGCGTGAATTTTCAAAGCATCAGTTTGCCACACCAAACATTTGTTCAGGCACAGTATTGCGACAGCGCCTACGGTGCGGTATAATTAAAGAAGAGTATGTGCGGTTTTCCGCGCTTGCATATCTGTTCTGAGGCACGCATGAGACGTGCTTCTGTTATGGTTAAGGATAGTGAGGACTGCTGATGACGGATAAGGAGATCACACGCGCCGCGTATACCGAAGACGATATTGTTCGATTAAACCCAATTGAACATATCCGCCTGCGTCCGGGTATGTATGTGGGTGGCACGGATATTCGCGCACTCCATCACCTCATCTATGAAGTTGTCGATAACTCAATTGACGAAGCCCTGGCGGGACGCTGTGACCGGATCATGGTCACACTCTACGATGACAATGTGGTATCCGTCGCCGACAATGGTGCGGGTATCCCGGTCGGTATCCACAAGGTCGAGGGCATTTCAACGCTTGAGATGGTCATGACCCAGGTAGGGACCGGCGGCAAGTTCGATAACAACGCCTATAAGGTCAGCGGCGGCCTGCACGGTGTCGGCGTGTCGGCAGTCAATGCGCTGTCGTCGGACGCAAAAGTCGAGGTTTTCCGCAACGGATATATGTGGCGGCAGTCCTACCGTGAAGGTATGGCGACTGGCCCGGTCGAGCAAATCCGCCCGATGGAACCGGACGAGACCACCGGCACCACGACTACCTTCATCCCGGACTTCACCGTGATGGATCGCAACGAATTCAACTTCAACACCCTGGCACAGCGCTTCCGCGAGATGGCGTTCGTCACCCGCCGCGTCAGTATCACCTTGCGTGATGAGCGGATCAAGCCGATTGCGCGAGAATTGACCTACTATTTTGAGGGCGGTTTACATTCGTTTGTCCGCTATCTCAATCGGAATCGCAAACCACTGCATGAGCCGGTATACGGTGAACGCGATGTCGACATCATCCCCAACGGCGAGAACAAGCATCCGATCACGGTCAGCGTAGAAGTCGCCTTCCAATACACCGACTCCTCCACCGTGACCGAACTGGCCTTCGCCAACACTATCGGCACGCCCGACGGCGGCACGCATCTCACCGGCCTGCGCTCGGCGGTGACCAGCGCCATCAACCGCCACGCTCGCAAGGCCAACATCCTGAAGGAAAAGGAGGCTAACTTCTCCGGCAACGATACGCTGGAAGGTTTGACGGCCATTGTCAGCATCAAGCACCCGGATCCGCAGTTCGAAAGCCAGACCAAAGTCAAACTGCTTAACCCCGAAGTCCAGGGGGCAGTCTCTCAGGTCGTCTCCGAGGCGTTCTCAGAATTCCTGGAACTCAACCAGCGCGATGCCCGCCGCATCATCGACAAATGTATGACCAGCAAACGCGCCCGTGAGGCCGCCCGCAAAGCCCGCGACCTGGTGCGCAGCGGCCCGAGTCTGCTGGAAAGCAGCACCCTGCCGGGCAAGCTGGCGGACTGCTCGCAGCACGGCGATGGAGCCGAAATCTATATCGTCGAGGGGGACAGCGCTGGTGGCTCGGCCAAACAGGGCCGTGATCGTCATTTTCAGGCCATACTGCCGCTGCGCGGTAAGATTTTGAACACCGAACGCGCTCGATTGGACAAGATTCTGGACAACAACGAAATTAAGTCACTGATCGCCGCCCTGGGTACCGGCATCCATGATGATTTCTCGCTGGAAAAACTGCGCTATGGCCGTGTCATTATTATGACCGACGCTGATGTCGACGGCAGCCACATCCGAACCCTGCTGCTGACCTTCTTCTTCCGCCACATGATCTCGCTCATCCAGGAAGGCCATCTGTATATCGCACAGCCGCCCATCTACCGGCTGAAAAACGGCAGGGATATGAATTATGTTTACAGTGAACCGGGGCTATCTGAGCCACAAATTCTGAACAAGGCGCTCAAAGCCTTCAAGAACCCCGACCGGGTGCAGATTCAGCGGTATAAGGGACTGGGTGAGATGAATCCTGACCAGCTATGGGATACCACAATGGACCCGGATACCCGCACCCTGCTCCAGGTGACAATTGAAGACGCCGCCGAAGCCGACCGTATCTTTGACATGTTAATGGGCAGCAGTGTACCGCCCCGGCGGCGGTTCATTCAGACGCATGCCAAGCAGGTGCGCAACCTCGATATTTAACCATCTCAGCGGCGTTCACATTCGGGTGAACGCCGCTTTTGATTCTCACATACAATAGGCCGGAGATGATAACCCATGCATGAATTAGCACAACGCCTGATCAATCTGCGCGAACGCCAGAGTACCAACCGGGTCGCCACCGCGATTTTCGGTACCGCTGGAACCCTGTCTCGCAACCTGGATACCCGCGAACGAGTCCGTATCGGCATGTGGCCGTGTGTCAGCGCGGACGCACCGGAGACGGCGATGGGGCTGTTTGCGCTGCTGGCGGCTCTGCTGGAACGCTGGCAGGACATCCGTGTGTACCGGCTGTTCGCCCGGCTGGACGGTGAACCGGCAGACTACACCTGGACCATAGACCAATCCCAGTTCAGCGTTGATGACTGGCAGATCGAGCCGCTGGACGAAAACGTGGCCGTATGGGGCAGTCTGGCACGCACCGCATCTGGCTGGGCGCTGACCGTCGGGTTCGAGAACGATCTGGACGACGAGGACACCATCACGCTGACCTACGACGCCGAGACGGTGGCCGCACTGGTCAACACGCTGCCGCAAGTCACCCGTGACATCGCCGAAGCGCTCGAGTCCACCCGCGTACTGTTGGACGCCTACGAGCCGACCAACGACGCCGATGAGCGTATCCAACCCTTGCTGGATCAGCTCGCCCGCTGGAACATCAACCTGCTGCTATCGTTGTGGGGAGTGGCGTGGCCGTCCATTCACGACGATTTGGACCGGCTGCTGGACACTGCCACAGCGGTCGGCGGTGATTTCGGCGCATGGGCGGCGGGCAGCACCATCGGTCACGCGCTGCTGCCCGGATACGCTGAGGTGGGCGAGATGGTCTCGGGGCAAGCGGACGCCATCATCGAGCGCTTCCCGCAAACATCCTATCCAGCCATGGCGATCAGCGGCGGGTTGTACAATCGCGGCGAGGCGCAGCGGGCGCAGGATATGATGGAGGACTGCATTGCGAACCATCCACAGAGTACCCGCGCCTATACGCTGTTGGCACTGCTCTACCGCCGCAGCGGGCAGTACCAGGAGGTGCTGGAAACCTATCAGGCCGCCATCGAAGCCGAAGCGGTTGACGCCACCCTGTACCAGCGCTACGCTGAATTTCTGACGCTGCTCCAGGGCTACAATGGCGATTTCGTCCTGATCGAAGCAGAAGATTACCCCGAAGACGACCGCACTACCTGGGAAGCCGTCGAAGCACTGGAAGAAGCGCTGGCCCTTGATCCAGATCGGGCGGAACTGCTGCGGCTCCAGCTTGTGCTGCTAGTCGGCGTAATGGAAGAACCAGCGGAAGAGGAGCGGCTGTGGGCCGGCTTTGAACGGCTGGTCGGATCGGACGAAACCGGCGACTCGGTACGGGCGGTGGTCGATGCGTTCTACAACCTGGAAGCATTCGACCCCGGCATCACGATTCTGGAAAACGCCATCGAAGCCAGCCCGGAGCGCCCGGACCTGCACGTTAATCTGGCTGTAGCCTATCTGCTGGCGGACGAGGGCGATCTGGCGGCGGAACAACTGGAAGCCGCCGAAGACCTGACCGACGATGACAACATCCTGGCCGACATCGACCGGCTGATGTTGCAGGCTAACGATCCGGAGTTCGAGGCGCACCTGGGCGAAATCATCGCGCTGGTGGACGCCAATTCCAACCTGGGCCGCAGCGACATGGAATTCCTGGAAAGCGCCATTGAAGACGCGCCCAGTCTGGCCGAAGCCTATGTCCTGCTGGCACGGGCTTATCTTATCAAGGACCAGTCCGACAAAGCGCTTGAAGTGCTGCTGGACGGTCACAATGAAAACGAGGACGATCCCGACATCGTGCATTTGATGGCGCAGCTTTTATGGGAGAACGAGGAATACGAACTGGCGTTCAAGTATCTCAATATCGGTGTGACCGCCAATCCCAACCATGTACCGCTGCTGGTGCTGACCGGGCAATATCTGTTTGAGGACGACCAGTTAGAGACCGCCCGCGCCTACTTTGGACGGGCCGAGGCTATCGCACCCCGGCACCCGGCTCTGGTCCAGGCGCGGGCCTCCATCGCCGAACTGATGAACGAGGAAGAATAGGCATCTCGACCTATACATATGGATCAGTTAAACTAAACATACTGTCAGAAACAAGCGACCACAACAGATGACAAACGACGAAACCAGACCATCACATTTTATCCAGGACATCATCCAGGAGGACCTGAAAACCAGAAAGTTCGACGGGCGCGTTCAAACACGCTTTCCGCCCGAACCCAACGGATTTCTGCACATCGGCCACGCTCAATCCATCTGCCTCAACTTCGGTATGGCCGAGCAGTTCGGCGGCAAATGCAATCTCCGCTTTGACGATACCAACCCGATCAAAGAGGAATCGCGCTACGTCGATTCGATGATCGAAGACATTACATGGTTGGGCTTCGATTGGGGCGACAAACCACTTTACGCCTCAGACTACTTCGAGCAGCTTTACCAATGGGCCGTCCAGCTTATCAAACAGGGCAAAGCCTATGTCGATCATCTCAGCGCCGATGAGATTCGCGAGCATCGCGGCACATTGACCGAACCGGGCAAAAACAGCCCCTACCGCAACCGCACCATCGAGGAAAACCTGGACCTGTTCGAGCGTATGCGCAAAGGCGAGTTCAAAGACGGCGAATGTGTGCTGCGGGCCAAAATCGACATGGCATCGCCCAACATCAATCTGCGCGACCCGGTCATGTATCGCATCATGCATGCCCACCATCACCGCACCGGTGACGACTGGTGCATCTATCCGCTGTATGACTGGGCGCACGGCCAATCAGACTCCATTGAAGGCGTGACGCACTCTATCTGTACGCTGGAATTCGAGGCCCACCGGGCGCTCTATGACTGGTTCCTGGACGAACTGGACATCTACCACCCGCAGCAGATCGAGTTCGCCCGTTTGAACCTGACCTACACCCTGCTGAGCAAGCGCAAGCTGCGGCGGCTGGTAGAAGAAGGTTTCGTCAACGGCTGGGACGATCCACGCATGCCGTCCGTCTCGGCCCTGCGGCGGCGCGGTTACAGCCCGCAGGCCATTCGCGACTTCGCCGAAGAAGTCGGTGTGGCTCGCAGCCCCAACCAGGTCGAGATTCAACTGCTGGAATACTGCCTGCGCCAGGATTTGAACAAACATTCACCGCGTGTGATGGCGGTCCTCAATCCGCTCAAGGTGGTCATCGAGAACTATCCCGAAGACCTGACCGAAGAGATGGAACTGGTCAACAACCCGGAAGACCCCGACGGCGGGACACGCAAGGTGCCGTTCTCGCGGGAGATTTACATCGACCGGGACGACTTTATGGAGGACCCACCCAAGAAATTCTACCGGCTGGCACCGGGCCGCGAAGTCCGCTTACGCAACGCCTACTTCATCACCTGCACCGATGTGATTAAGGACGACGATGGCAGCATCGTTGAACTCCGCGCCACCTACGATCCGGAGACGCGCGGCGGCAACGCCCCTGACGGTCGCAAGGTCAAAGCGACCATGCACTGGGTATCGGCACAGCACGCGCTGGAGGTCGAAGTACGCCTCTACGACCGGCTGTTCACCAAACCCAACCCGGACGACGTGGAGAGCGAAGACGAGGACTTCACCGCCAACCTCAACCCGGACTCGCTGGTAGTGCTGGACACATGCTTCATCGAACCGGGCGTGGCCGGAGCCGACTCCTTCACCCGTTACCAGTTTGAGCGTGTTGGCTATTTCTGCGTCGATCCCGACTCAACCGCCGACCGTCTGGTATTCAACAAGACCGTCGGCCTGCGCGATCAGTGGGCCAAAATCCAGAAGCAAAACAAGTAGGCATCATACGCAGGGGCGCAACGGTACTGCGCCCCTGTTATGGCGTTTATGCGTTGACAGTCAGTGAGGTGACGTTGACGCCATGTGTTTTGATCTCACCGGCACGGCGAATCAGGACGACGCGGCCTTCAAAGATGATGTCGCCAACCGTGACCGGGCCAGTGCCTTCCTCACACAGTATGAACGTATCGTCGAAGTCATCGCCAGTGATCTGGATAGCGGTGGTGTGGGCGTCGGCGTGCAGGCGCTTGACTGTTGGATGGGCGGTGCTGCCGGGAGCCTGCGGAAAGAGAACCACGTCCATCCGTGCCGGGAGTTCGGCGTCGGTCTGGAAGGTGACATCCCAGGCGGGGAACTCACCCAGAACGCCGTACCAACCAACTGCTGGTGAAGTCTCGCCCTTCTGCGCTCGCGCCGGGGTGGGGTCAGCGGGCAGGATGGCGATATTGCCCACGCCAT
This sequence comes from uncultured Anaerolineaceae bacterium, assembly GCA_964417785.1. Lineage (GTDB taxonomy): Bacteria > Chloroflexota > Anaerolineae > Aggregatilineales > Phototrophicaceae > DAOTUL01. The sequence continues at coordinate 52,152 of CAYQJO010000001.1, forward strand.
CGTTGCGGCTGAAGACACCGGCGTTGGTGATCTCGACGTCGCCAGCGCGAACCGGGTCCGGTGTACCCTGCTCCACCAGCGGCGCGAGGTGGAAAATCTGCTCCAGGGTATGGGTGCCGCCACCGCCAATGAGGTCGCACAGAATCCAGTAGCCGGGTTTGACGTAAAAGACAGCGCGTCGGTGCGTGAATTCCTTGTGGAAAGACGGTTCTACGCTGTCAATGTCGTAGGGATCGGGCGCATAGCCTTCCAGATATTCGCTGCTGACGAAATCAAAATCGGATTCGCTGACCCATTCATTGCGGCCTTCGGTTTTCAGTTTGGCTTCGAGCAGGAATCGACGGGCCTGCCCCAGATTGTCGATCATGACGACATTGTGCGCCCGCGACGACTTGAAGTAGTGGGTCAATTCGGTGCGCGAGTAGCTGTAGATGTTGGGATCGCCAATAAGCGGACGGCCATAAGCATAAAGGATGAAGTTGAGCTTGTCCTCGTGCTGGTGGGATGCGCCCCAGGGTGCGCCGTCGAAGTGGAAATACTGGGCATCCTCACCCCATTTGTCGCGCATGAGATAGAGACCGGCGGACTCCCAGGCGTGCGAGGTCTCGGCGGGCGGACTGCCGTCCTGTCCGTGTGTGGCGGCCCAGCGCATGTCGTCGCGGTTGAAGGTCTCGGCGGCGGCTTGAAGCTGGTTGGCCGGGTCAATCGGGATGGGGTTGCAATCATTGAACATGGGCAGCGTGAAATCTGGCTGGACGGCGTACATGTACATCTCGTGCGCTTTTCCCATCAGGTCCATATAATCGGCGGGGAGTTCGACGCCGCGTGCCTGGGCCGCCGTGATAACGTTGGTCATGGAGCGGGTCGGAAAGACATGGTAGGAGTGGGTGAGTTCAAACTGGAAACCATCATCGTAGTAGGCGAAGCTGTTGATCCATTTGAGACGGCGCATAGCGATCCGCAGATAGGCGTCAGCGTGGATGAGTTCGGGTGAGTAGAGAGCGGCAACGGCCAAGCCAGCGGCTTCCACCTGATACCAGTTGTTGGGTCCACCGCAGTAGGCCAGCCCGTAACGGATGTGTTCCAGGCGGGAACGGGCGATCAGGGCGTGGAGGTCGGCGTCGAAGGTGTCGCCCATGAAGCCGATGGCGGCGGGCCACATGTTGGTCTGGCGGTTGCCGACTTCCAGGGTGCGCCATGGGCCTTCCCACTGCCGGTGATTGGGTACCGGATTGAGGTCGATAAATGAGCGCAGCAAACGGGCGGTATGGAAGGCGTATTGGTCGTCGCCAGTTTCGAGATAGGCGGCGGCCATCTCGCGGACGAAACCGTGATGGGCCAGACTGACGGTCGATTCCTTGTCGTCGAACATACGCAGGGTCCAGTCGATCTCGCTGCCAAATTGGTGACGGACAAGCATATGCGCCTTGAGTGTAAACAGGTTGTTGCACAGGTTGTCGGCGGCTTCCTGGTCCGGTTCGAGTAGATAGGCCGGTCCACAGGCGGATTTTTGCCACTGGCGTCCGCGCATGAGATCGCCGAGAGCTTCCGGCAGGACAGGTTCTTTCATGAAGCTGGCATAGTCGTCGGTGGAAACGTGGAGGCGTTCGGCGCGAGTGTGATCCACCAGCTTGCCATACATGCGTTCCTGGAGGGTGATGAGGTCGGCAAGAATGGGTAGATCAGAGTTTTCGGCTACCTGATAAACCACCGAAAAGCAGGTTGCCAGGATGCGATTATCCAGGGCGGCTTTGCGGATATGGGCTTCGTTGGCGAGACGGGCGGTTCCGGTGACGCGCCAGAGATCGGCTTCGGGATGATCGATCAGATAGCCACACAGTGCGAGCGCGGTGCCGTTGAGCAGGAGGGCGTCGGTGCCGGTTTCCTGGCGGAATTTGCCGACGACAAAGGTGAGCAGATAATCAGCATAGGCGACAATGCGGTCGCCGGAGGTCTCGCCGTCGATGAGCAGGCTGAGGGCAGCGCGGGCAGCGGGTTCGACATTCCAGGGATCATCAGGGGCTTCGGGCAGGATTTCTGGTGGCAGACCGGGTTGGGGTTGAATGGCGTATGGGCTTAAGGGTTCGAGATTCACGGGTGGCTCCTTATGCATGCGATGGGGTAGAGTATAGCGTAGAAACTGGCGCATTTGTTAAGGAAGACGGGTCTGTCGACGCTGCGGGTCACAGGACGATAGCAGCCGGCTGTCCGCCAGAGCTACTCGTCCAGATACACCGGCTCCACCTGCCCCGCCGATAGATCGCGCAGTGCATCGGTGAAGCCAGGGATGTCGGGTTCGGCAAAGGTCACTATGAGCATCACAGCGGCAGCGAAGTCTTCGTCCTCGATGGTACCGTTGTGCGCTTCGATTAGCAGTTTGGTTTGCTCGTACAGGCTGTAATGCACCTCAACACCGAGCAGCCGCTTCTCGATCTTCATCTCCGTCGGCAGGCTGTTGATAGCGATGTGGGCCGCCTCACTGTAGGCGCGGACCAGCCCGCCGGTGCCGAGTTTGGTCCCACCGAAGTAGCGCGTCGTCACCAGTACAATGTCGCCGATGTCGCTGCCGCGCACCACCGCCAGCGTCGGTGGGCCGGATGTGCCGGAGGGTTCGCCGTCGTCGCTCATGCCCTCGGTGACGGTGCCGCCGAAGCCCACCCGGAAAGCATACACATGGTGGCTGGCGTCCGGCATCTCCTCGCGGATGCGGGCCAGAAACGCTTTAGCCGCGTCAACGGTCGGTGCCGGACCGACCGACGTGATAAACCGTGACCGGGCGACCTCCGTCTCGATGCGATGGAAGTCAGCCGCCGGTACCAGATAAGGTTCGGCCATGACTAATCCGGGTTGGATTCGACGTACACACGGAAGACCGGCGGCTCGATGTGGAGCGTGTTGCGGGTGGGATCAACGCGCAAAAGCTGCTTCTGCACCAGTTGCGCCACCGCCTGCTCGTTTTGCTCGCTCTTCTGGTACTCCGTGATTCGCGCCACCGCCTTGAGGACCTGCCGTTCTACCGCCGTCAGGCTGGACCAGAGAATATGGCTCTCGGTGCGGATCGGTCGGCGCATGGCGAAGCGGCGCAGCACCTCGTCGTTGAGCTTGCTGGCAGCGTCAATCGGCCCGACGGAATCGATCAGGCGGAAGCCGGAACGGATCAATCCGGCGTAGCGCCCGGTGGCCCAGGAGAGGAAATCGACCGCTTCCGGC
>CAYQJO010000002.1:0-54466 GCA_964417785.1 uncultured Anaerolineaceae bacterium
GTCGGCCAGTGGCTGTCCACTCAAGGGGTTGTTGCCGGCTGCATAGGCCTCGTTGAAGCGGCGAATAATCTCCGGCATGAACTGTTCCGATTCCGGTGCGTATAGTACCTCGATCTGGATGGCGTTGGACGGAATGTTGCGGTTGCTGTTGTTGGCGACACCAGAGGGTTGTTCCTCTTGAGTGTCACAGGCTGCCAGTGCCAGCACTAAGACGAGCAGAATTAAACGTAGCTTAAGCATGAGAAATCCTTTCCATGCGTTTCTCTCATTTCATCTTAAGCTGTTTTCGGGTTAAATAACCCATGAAGAATTGGGGGGCTGGCTGGATTTAAAGCGTTCTTAAACTATGCCACCAGTTCACCGATGTCCATCAGCATAAAGGCCGTCAGAATCACAATACCGATCAGGGCAACCGGCATATAGTGCCATTTGTACTTGTAATCGACGATCCAGAAGGTGCGTACACTGTAGATGATGGCGGCCAGCGCCATCGTGTTGATCGTCAGACTGATGACCGACGAAAAATCACCGGCGATACCGATGGCCGGCAGGATGAATGGTAGGAAAACATACTTGAGGATGCAGCGCACACCGGAGAACAGCAGCGCCATCCCGAAGGCGCTTTCCGCGTCACGGGTTGTCTTTTCGGACAATTCCATCAGATGCATGACCTTGTATTCAATTGTCAGGCGGCGGATACTCAGTTTACACCATAAGCTAATACATGGGTAGTGCTAACGGTTACGTTGGAACCAAATCAGCAATCCCTGGGTATCGGCGCGGTCCGGTGCAGTGATCGTCTGGAATGTCGGATTGAGTTGGATGCCGTAAACCTGGTTCTCCGCGAAGATCGGCGTATCTGCTGATCCATTGGTTGGGCGCAGGCCAAAATCCGCCGCACTTTGCTGTTCCGCCAGCCAGCGTCCGAACGCTTCAGCGGCAGCCCTTTCCTCTTGTGTGAGGTCAGCCCATGCTGCCAGCGGGAAGTCGAAGACGAACGTATAGTCGGGATAACTGAACCAGGGTTCTTCGTAACGCTTGAGGCCGTCAATCCCGGTAAGCCACTGGACCTCCGGGCCGATGCCGATGTCGGCGGTTGAGGGACCACGAGCCACAAACACCGCTACATCGCTGCCAATTGAGTTGAAATTGGGTACACTTTGTATGATGGTGGTCATCTGATTATAGAAAGGGCCGCGCAGATTGTCGGCATTGAGGGTGGTGGTTTGCGACAGTCCGCCAGCCGCCGAAAAGAGAACACCCAGACCGCTCATGGTGCGGTCGGGCAGGGCGAATGCCAGATTGATGAAGTGCCAATCCGGTTTGCCGCCGATGGCCTCCCAGGATTCGAGTTCTGCTGCGGCGATCAGTTGTTCCCATGTCAGTTCTTCGGCAATCGTCTCGAAGCGGCTGCGATAACCGCCGAAGATGATGGGTGTGCTGGCGACTGAGTCTACGATCACAGTGTAAGGCAGGTTGGTGTAATCAACCGAGACCGACGCCGCTGGCAGCCAGATGTCCGGGTGATTATCGGTTGTCCATTCGGGCGTGTTCAACCATACACTCAGGTCGTCAATGGCGGGCAGGATCGTCATCGTGTTATCGGTGTTGGTTGCGTTGGCTGGAGCCGTCGCATTGGAAGCCGTGAATGTGTGTGGAATGATGGTGACCTGGCGCTCGTTTCCCTCTATATTGATCGGGGTTTCGTTAAATTTGGTGACGATATGCTGCAACCAGGGTTGGACCAGCGGATTCACCACGATGGTCAACTCAATCGGCTGCTTCCGACCTTGAAGTGAGTCCAGGGCGCTCTGGATATCGCCGTCATTATCCTGCAACGCGCTGAAAAAGCCGGCTGCGACGATACCAACGGCGACCAATAAAAACAGGATGATGACAATGGTTGCGCGTTTCATCAGAATTTACCTCGTCAACCCCCCAAAGATTCAGGGTTACTATACCATGAGTTTCGTGGCTTTCGCTGAACTTTGGGGTTATAATGATGTGTAACACACAAAGTCATTTTTGGAGGATTTGGAATGACATTCGACTCACGTCCCATCGTCTCTTCGGGATCAGCCGCACCGGCAATTGCCATCAACTCGGTGATGAAGATGGTGTATATCTGGATGGGCCTGGGCCTGCTGACAACCGCTGCTGTCGCCTGGTTCGTCGCCACCAACGATGCTCTGTTGAGCCTTGCGGCCAGCCCGGTCGCCGGTATTATCTCAATCGTGGCGCTTTTTGGCACGGTGATCGCGCTCAGTGCCGGGATGTCGGCCAGGTGGATGACTCCCAACCGTGCGGCTTTCGCCTTCTTCCTGTTTGCCGGTATTATGGGTTTCTCGCTGTCGGTGACGCTGTTCGCCTTCATGTCGCCCGCACTGCCTGATGGCACAGCCAATCCCTGGTATGCGCCGGAAGCCATCTATGCCTCGTTCGGCACGGCAGCGGCGCTGTTCGGTGCGATGACGCTGGTTGGTTATACGACCAACATGGACCTGACCAAACTCGGCACCTACCTGTTCATCGGTTTGATCGGTCTGGTTGTCGCCATGCTGATTAACCTGTTCCTGGCGAGCAGCACGCTGAGCTATATCATCAGCATCTTCGGTGTGGTGATTTTCACTGGCCTGACCGCTTACGATACACAGAAGATCAAGCAAATGACCGAATCGGTCGAGCTGCAAGCGGACGGCAATCTGGCTCTCAAGTTCAGCGTCCTGGGTGCGCTCACACTGTACCTGGACCTGCTGAATCTGTTCCTCTTTTTGCTGATGCTGTTCGGTGGTGGCCGCGACTAAAGGACCATGATTCCCGCACCCGGTGTCCGTGCTGGCCTGCATGCGCTGGCCGGACTCAAACAGCGCGGCGCACTGGGTGCGCTCGAAGTTTTTCACCAACATTACGGCAATATCTTTCGTCTGCCCTGGCTCAACACGGTCGTGATGGTTGGGCCAGATGCTTTGCGCTTTGTGCTGGTCACGGCCCGTGATGGGCTGCATTGGCGCAACGAAGGCGATCCAATTGTACGGCTGCTGCGGCATGGTGTGCTGGTTGAAGACGGACCGGTTCATGACGATGTGCGCCGGGCGATGATGCCGGCCATGCACCGCAGCATGCTCGCGTCCTACATCGGCAGTGTGGTCCAGGTGGTGGACGATGTGGCCGGTGGCTGGCAGACGTCCCGCCGCGATATGCTGGTGGAGATGCGCCGGGTAGCGCTGCTGGCGCTGTCTGACGTGTTCTTCGGTTACGATCTGCGCCCGGACCTGGAGAGCTTGCTGCCGCATGTGCTGCGGGCGGTGCGTTATGTCGGGCCGGGGGCGTGGGTTGGATGGAACCGATTGTCGGCTCCCGGTGCCGGGAAGCACGCGCAGATTGACACCTTTGTCCGCCGGGTCATCGCGGAAAGTCAGCCCGATCACCTGCCGGACATGCTGCGCGATGCCGGTTTGAGCGAAGACCGTATTCGTGACCAGTTAATGACGCTGATGATCGCCGGACAGGACACCAGCACAGTCGCGTTAGCCTGGGCGCTGTACAACCTGGGCCAGTATCCAGCGGTGCAGGCACAGGCACGCGAGGAAGTGCGCACGGTCATAGGTGACGGTCCCATCGCTGCTGAACACCTCGGCCAACTGGTCTATCTGGACCGGGTGATTGACGAGACACTGCGGCTCTACCCGCCGATCCATACGGGGACCCGTGTCGCCCTCCATGACCTACGATTTCAGAACTACACCATCGCCGCCGGCCAGCGTGTGTTCTATTCCATCTACCTGACCCATCGCGATCCGCATCACTGGCGCAATCCACACCGCTTTGACCCGGAGCGCTTCATCGTGCGTCCGCAGCCTTACACATTTTTGCCCTTCGGCGGTGGACCGCGTAACTGTCTTGGCGCAGCTTTCGCCCGGATGCAGATCAAGTTGGTGCTGGCACGGCTGCTTCAGCGCTTTACATTCAACCTGGAACCCGTGTCCGTGCGGCTGCATATGGGAGCCGCACTGACACCACATCCCGGTGTATGGATGAATGTGACCTGATAGAATGGGGCAAAGCTGCTCAGAACTGTCATAATGGTTAAGGTTGTAAGATGTGGGGTGAGACGAATGGACGAACTTGATAAGAAGTTAGAACCACTCAAAGCGGACATCCGTTTGCTGGGAGATATACTCGGTACTGTCATCCAGGAATTGGAGGGTCACGAGGCGTTTGATCTGGTCGAACGGGTGCGGGCGAATGCCAAAGATCGCCGGGAAGCAGCCCAGGGTGCGTCCGACCATCTGGCCGGTCTCATCGCCGGGACCAGTCTGGAAGACAAGCGTATGCTGATCCGGGCATTTGGCAATTATCTGCAACTGCTCAACATCGCGGAGGATCAGCACCGGGTTCGGACGCTGCGGCGGCGCGAGGTCGAGCGCGGAGTCAGCGAGTCGGTCCAGCATGCGATCCAGGATTTGAGCCAGCATCTCAGCGCCGATGAAATGCGTGCCGCGCTGGAAAAGGTGCGGGTGCGACTGGTTCTCACGGCCCATCCGTCGGAGGCCAAACGGCAGGAAGTGCTGATTAAGCTGCGCGATATTGCCGAGATGCTGGCACAGCGTGAACTGGAAAACGTTCTCCCGCGTGAACAGCGCCGGATTGATGATGACATGATTCGGCGAGTGGAGCAGCTCTGGCAGACACGCCCGACTCGCTCTACCAAAGCCACCGTCGCTGATGAGGTCGAATACGGGTTGTATTTCATCACCAGCAGCATTATGGACGTAGTGGTGCATCTCTACGACGAATTGCAACACTGGCTGGAAAGTGCCTATCCCGGTGAGGATTGGTCGGAGTTACCGCCGGTGCTGCGCTTTGCCTCGTGGATGGGCAGTGACCGGGATGGCAATCCCAACGTCACGCCGGAGGTGACGTTGCAGACGATGGCTCGCCTGCGTGAAGCGGCCCGCCAGGTCTATATGATGGACGTGGCCTATATGCGTGACCGGCTAACTCAGACAGTGGACTCGGTGCCGGACGATCTGCTGGAAACCTGGCCGGAACTGGCACACAATGGCAGCACATCGTATGCCGGTGAGTTTTTCCGGCAGGTGATGGACGTGATCTACCATCGTCTGGAGAGCGATCAGTACCCGACCAGCCAGTCGCTTCTGGATGATCTGCGTCAGGTACGCGATGCGCTGCTGCGCAACGGCAGCCAGCACTCAGTCGGTGGCACACTTGGCTGGTTGATCCGTAAGGTGCAGCTTTTCGGCCTGCATCTGGTGCCGCTGGACATCCGTGAGGATGCCCGGCTGCATGCGGTAGCGCTGGCGGAGATGTTCGCACATTATGGCCTGGAAACCGATTTCAACAGCCTGGATGAATCGCGCAAGCAAGAACTTTTGACCCATGAGATTATCAACCAGCGACCGTTTTTCCCGGTCGATCCGTCCTTCTCTGAAGGCACCAACCACATTATCGCCACATGGCGCATGATTGCGACTGCGCACCGCCAGTATGGGCGTGTCGTCATCGACACCTTCATCGCCAGCATGAGCCAGAACGCCAGCGATGTGCTGACGATGTTGTTGTTTGCCGATGAGGTCGGTATCAACGGCGATATTGATGTGGTACCGCTGTTCGAGACAGTCGATGACTTGCGGGCGGCACCGGAAGTGATGGCGACCTTGTTCACCAATCCGGCGTATCGCCAGCATCTTGAACGACGCCAGATGCGCCAGCAGATCATGATCGGCTATTCGGATAGCAACAAAGACGGCGGTTATATCGCTTCCAATTGGAGCCTGTACCGGGCGCAGGAAGCGCTGGCACAGCTCTGCCAGGAGCAGTCGGTGGTATTGGAGTTATTTCATGGGCGGGGTGGCAGCATCGGACGTGGCGGCGGCCCGACCAATCACGCCATCCGGGCGCAGCCGCCGGGGTCGCTGCACGGTCCGATCAAGATCACCGAACAGGGCGAGGTTATCGCCTATCGCTACAGCAACCCCTTTGTTGCATGGCGTCATCTGGGACAGGTGATGCACGCTGTTTTGACCGCTGTCGCCACGCCCCCCCACAACGGTGTGCAGCCGGATTGGATGGCGGCAATGGACATGCTCACCGAGATCAGCCGGGTGGAGTATCGCAATTTCGTCTACGAAACACCCGGTTTCCTGACCTACTGGCAGCAGGCAACCCCCATTAACGAGCTTGCCAACATGCCTATTGGCTCGCGCCCGGTCAAACGCAAGAAAGGTGGTTTCGAGTCGATCCGAGCTATTCCCTGGGTATTTAGTTGGATGCAGAGCCGGGCGATTATCCCAAGCTGGTACGGGATGGGCTACGCGCTCCACCAATTCTGTGAGGCAGGCCCGGAGCGACTGGCCTTGCTCCAGGCGATGTATAACGAGTGGCCGTTCTTCCATGCCCTCATCGAGAATGTCGAACTCGATGTCCTCAAGGCCGATATGGACATTGTCGCGCTGTATGCGGGGTTGGTCGAGGATGCCAATCTGCGTGATGCCATTCTGGGCCGTATTCAGGACGAACATAACCGCACCTGTGAATACATATGTCGTATCACCGGGCAGGCGAATCTGCTCGATGGCAAGCCGGTTATCCAGCGGTCGATCCAGCGGCGCAACCCTTATGTCGATCCGCTGAATTTCATCCAGGTGGAACTGCTGCGTGAACTCCGTTCGCTGGAAGCCGGTACGGATCGCTACCGGGCGGTGTTGTCTGAGGTCCTGGCGACAGTAAGCGGAATCGCGGCTGGCATGAAAACGACCGGCTAAAAGATTCAGTGTAACGCATTGTCTGTTTGTTGCGTAAAATACGGGAGAGAATAAGACACCGAGGCGGTATCTGGTGAGAGAAGCAGACCTGACTTTTGCTGAACCGCAGACTCTTCAGGGTTTGACGGAAGAAGAAGCTGTTGCACGGCGTGAACGAGGTGAAGGTAACGACGTTACCATCGATACCAGCCGCAGCTACATGGACATCCTGCGGCAAAACTTCTTCACCTTTATCAATATCATTCTCTTCATCATCGGGTTCATCATGATCCTGCTCGACCTGTGGGGCGATGCCTTCGTCAGTGTCGGTGTGGTCATGATGAATGTCGTGGTGGGTGTGGTCCAGGAGTTCCGCGCCAAAGCCAAGCTGGATCGTATCGCCCTCCTGACTCGCCCCAAGGCGACCATCATTCGCGATGGGCAGCAGCGTGAAGTCGATCCAGCGGAGATCGTACTGGGAGACATCATCGTCGCCCATGCCGGCGACCAGATTGTCGTCGATGGTGTGGTTGTCGGTGAAGGGCGCATGGATGTGGATGAGTCACTGCTGACAGGCGAATCCGATCTGGTGCCGAAGGCTGTCGGGGATGAGGTGTTTTCTGGTAGTTTTTGTGTGACCGGCAGCGCCGCCTACGAGGCGACCCGGGTGGGCGCGGACAGCTTCGCCAACAAACTGACGGCCAGCGCCAAAACCTTTAGAGTGGTGCGTACTCCCTTGCAGCAGGACATCAACTTTACTGTGCGTGTGCTGGTGCTGATGGCGAGTGTATTGGGCAGCCTGTTTGCTATATCGTATGCCATCCGCGCCATTTCCATCGAACAGAGTGTCCAGATGGCCGCCGTCATCGCTGGACTGGTCCCCGCCGGTCTGATTCTGATTACAACGACGGCCTATGCGATGGGGGCGCTGCGTATGTCGGGCAAGGGAGCGCTTATCCAGCAGTCCAACGCGGTCGAATCAATGGCGAATGTGGATGTATTGTGTCTGGATAAAACCGGTACGCTGACCGCCAACCGGATTCATCTGGATGAGGTGATCCCGCTGCAAACGGACGAAGCCGAGTTCCGCGCCATCCTGGGCGACTACGCCCGTTCGACCCGTGCGGGCAACCGGACCAGCGATGCTCTGAAAGAGAGTTGTGATGGTCAGGTACGCGAACTGGTCGATGAGGTGCCGTTCTCATCAGCCCGAAAGTTGAGCGCTTTGTCGATCCACGATGGCGACCGTCAGGGTGTTTATGTGTTGGGTGCGCCGGAGATGGTGGCGGCTTATCTGGCACCTGGCAGTGATGTGGCGCAGGATGAGATCGACCGGCGCACAGATCAAGGATTGCGCGTGCTGCTGATGGCCCACAGCCCGGAGGCAGTGCTGCTGCATGATCCTGATGACAATCTTCATCTGCCGGATACACTGCAACCGCTGGGATTGATCAGCCTCAGCGATGAACTGCGCCCCGAAGCCCGTGAGACCCTGGCCGGGTTCATGGAGGCCGGTATCACACTCAAGATCATCTCCGGTGATAACCCGGAGACGGTGGCGTCGCTGGCCCGACAGGCCGGTCTGCCGCAGAATATCCGCGTCATCAGTGGTGCGGAACTGGCGGAGCGCGATGAAGCACAGGTTGCCCAGATCGCTGAGGAAACCACCGTCTTCGGTCGCATCACGCCAGAACAAAAAGAGATGCTGGTGGATATGCTGCGGGCCAACGAGCATTATGTCGCCATGATCGGCGACGGCGTGAACGATGTCCTGTCGCTGAAGAAGGCCCACATCGGTATCGCCATGCAGAGCGGCAGCGGGGCGACACGCGGCGTCGCTGATATTGTGCTGCTGAACGACTCGTTCCAGGCGCTTCCGGCGGCCTTCAAAGAGGGGCAGCGCATCCTCAACGGTATGGAGGATATTATCCGGTTGTTCCTGGCACGCGCTTTTTATGCTGCCATGATTATCCTGGGGACCGCTGTCGTGGCGGAGGCGCAGCTTTTCCCCTTCATTCCCAAGCATGCTTCGTTGATTACGCTGCTGACGGTTGGTGCGCCAACACTCTTCCTGGCGGCCTGGGCGCGGCCCGGTGTCCCCAATCACAGCCTGACGCGCACGGTCATCCATTTTGTGCTGCCAGCAGCCTTGATGGTAGCGGCGGTTGGATTGGGCGTGTATGCGTTTTATCTGGGCAATCACTGGTGGCCGGTGGTCGATGAAGCCGCCGCTGCCGGACTCCAGATTACGACCGCCGAGGAGATTGATGCCATCAAATATGCCCAGACGGCCATGACCACCATCATTATTTTTATGGGGTTGTTCCTGGTCTTGTTCGTGGAACCGCCAACACGCTTTTGGGCTGGCGGCGATGAAGTGAGCGGCGACTGGCGTCCGACGATCATTGCTGGACTGATGTTTCTGACCTATGTCGGTCTCTATATCTACGAACCGACGCGGGTCTTCTTTGAACTGTCGGTGTTGGCACTGGTCGATTATCTGTTTTTGGCGACGGTCACCATTTTCTGGGCGCTTTTGATGCGCTATATGTGGCGTGCCAGCCTGTTTGAGCGGTTCCTCGGCATGACCCTGGACCCGAAGGGTAAGCCCAGACGCGCACCAGCTTAGGAGGTTTCCATGCATGATGAAAACCCTGATAACGGGCCGTGGGCTAACCATGACATCCGTGACGATGCCGAAGATGAACCAGAACAAGCAGAAGGCAAGCGGGAAGCGGCCGGTGGTAGGGCGATTGAAGGACCGGTGACACTGCGCTTTGAGATTCGTGGGGCCGGGACTCTGGTCGCAGTGCCGCTGGTTGATCAATTGGTGATCGGGCGGCAGGACCCTGGTACTGGCTTCACGCCTGATCTGGACCTGACCCCCTATGGTGGCTATCAGATGGGCATCAGCCGCCGCCACGCGGTGATCCGTGTTCGGGAAAATCAGCTTCAGTTCACGGACCTGGGCAGTCGCAACGGCACGTATATCAACGGCAACAAGCTGCCGCCCCAGCGGACCGCCACACTGCATCACGGTGACGAAATCCGGGTCGGGAAAATCCTCCTGAATATCTACGTTGAGGATTAGGAGCCAAGAATCTCCATGATCTCTTTGGCGGCGCGTTTGGCGGCGAACAACACGCGGGCAATGCGTGCATCTTTTTCCACCAGAACGGCCAGCGAAGCCCGTCCCGCCGGATAGACCACCATCACACCTTCCTCGCCCTCCATTAACAGGCGTTCCAGTTCGCCCTGTGCCAGACGTTTCAGAGTGCGCTCAGCCAGACCGATAAGCGTGGCCGACATGGCAGCCACCTGTGGGCTGCTGGTGGGGTTCTCGTGGGGGTTTTCTTCGTCTCCCGGCGGATAGGCGGCAACCAGCAGACCATCAATATTCACGATCACCGTTGCTTTCACACCCTCAACAACGGTATGCAATGTGCGCAGCTTGTCTTCAAGGGCTTCGCTGCGGTACTGTTGTTGCCCTAGCATAGTCGCTCCATCATTCCGCCTGCAAACACAAGTACATGATAGCACGATTTGCTTATCTATTGCATAGAGTTTGCAGACTTTAACTTTTCGGCGTCTTCGGCAGCCAATTCGCCCAGCCAGTAGCGCTCGTCTTCGCTCAGTTCGGCCTGCATCAGCAGATCACGCCGCCGGTCCCAGGTACGGCGGATCGCCTGCCGCCGCCGCCAGCGCTCGATCTCGCCGTGATGACCGTCCTGCAAGACCTGTGGCACGTCCAGACCGCGAAACTGCGCCGGACGGGTGTAGTGCGGGCCTTCCAGCAGGCCATCGGCGTGACTGTCGCGCTGCTCGGCTCCTTCCGCACCCAGGACGCCGGGAATATGGCGCGTGACGGCATCCACCACCACCATCGCCGCCAGTTCGCCGCCGGTGAGGACATAATCGCCGATGCTGATCTCGTCCGTGATGACCAGATCGCGCACGCGCTCGTCCACGCCTTCGTAATGGCCGCACACCAGCATGAGACGGTCATGGGCGGCTAATTCGACAGCGACCGCATGCGAAAACAGCCGGCCCTGCGGTGACATGAGGATCACTGGCACATCCGGTTGATCCAGCAATGTCTCGACCGCAGCGACCATCACGTCCGGTCGCAGCACCATGCCACCGCCGCCGCCGTAGGGCGTGTCGTCAACAGAACGGTGCTTATCGGTCGAGTAATCACGGATGTTGTGCAGATGCAGGTCCAGTAAGCCCCGGTCACGAGCCTTCCACATCATGCTCTCAGACATCGGCCCGGTGAACATACCGGGGAAAAGCGTCAGTATATCGATGCGCATAGCCTGATATAATCTCCTGTGTAAACGCAATGGATGATCGCATGACCTCAATTCTACAACGGCATCTACGGCGGCTTGAACGCCGCATCCGTGATCTGGAAACTCGCAGCGAAGCACTGATCCGCCAGCGGCTCCTGGCTTTCTTCGGCGGTTTGTTCGCCACGCTGACGGCGCTGGCAATCCACAACGGATTGGCCCTGGTGGTATTCATCGTCACCAGTGTCGGTTTTAGCGTGCTGGTGGCCCGCCATAATCGCGTGAAAACAACCCTGGATCAATTCAAAGGCTGGCACCACATCAAAGTGACTCATCTGGCACGGGTCACACTGGACTGGGACACGCTGCCGCCATCGAAGGCGACCGCACCGCGCACGCATCCCTTCGCGCTCGACATTGATCTGGTGGGCGAATACAGCATACACCGTTTGCTGGATACGTCCGTGTCGCAGGGTGGCAGCGACCGGCTGCGCGACTGGCTGCTGGCAACCGAGCCGCAATCGCGCCAACCGCTGGTGAAGGAACTGCTGCCGCTGGCGGCCTTCCGTGACCGGCTGGCGCTGAATGCCACCCTGGCGACACACCGTCAGCCGGATAAGTGGGATGCTGACCGGCTGCTCCGTTGGGCTGAATCGCCGGATCAGGCGGGTGGTTGGTTGGTTTTGCTGTTCCTGGCCGCTTTGTCTGGGATCAATATCGTCCTGTTTCTGCTGTTCAATCTGGCCGGACTGCCGCCGCTGTGGGTGGTGTCGTTTGTGCTGTATGTGATCGTCTCATCGCTGC
Organism: uncultured Anaerolineaceae bacterium; assembly: GCA_964417785.1. Taxonomy (GTDB): domain Bacteria; phylum Chloroflexota; class Anaerolineae; order Aggregatilineales; family Phototrophicaceae; genus DAOTUL01. The sequence goes on from CAYQJO010000002.1 coordinate 11,858, forward strand.
AATGGCGCCGGCTCGGCGGTCTCTTCTCGGAAGGGCTGGCGTTGCAAAATCAGGTGATGCGTTTGCGGGCCATCTTCCGTCATCTGGAGACGACCGCTTACAGCGGCAAACCCCATCTTAAAGCGCTGTGTGCGCCCTTCCTGGACCGTGACCAGCGTCCAACGGCGCAACTGCGGAGGTTGTCGCTCATCACCGCCGCAGCCAGCATTCAGCGCAACCCGGTGCTGTGGATCATCCTCAATTTGATTGTCCCCTGGGATGTCTTTTTTGCATCCCTGTTGGAACGGAACAAAGGCGAACTGGCAGCGGTGCTGCCCGGTTGGCTGGATGTCTGGTATGAACTGGAAGCGCTGGGATCACTGGCGAACTTCGCCTATCTCAACCCGGAATACACATTCCCCCGTGTAGACCTGGCTATCAAGGGCCTGCACGGCGACCAACTCGGCCATCCCTTGATTCCCAAGGCGGAGAAGGTTTGTAACGATTTTGTCCTCCGCGACACAGGACAGGTGGTCATCATCACCGGCTCGAATATGTCGGGCAAAAGCTCGTTTTTGCGTACATTGGGTGTAAATCTGGTGCTGGCCTACGCCGGGACCGTGACCAATGCCGATCACTTTGAAACCGGAACGCTGCGTCTGTATACGGCGATTCGCGTCACCGACTCGGTGGTCGATGGCATTTCCTACTTTTACGCGGAGGTGAAACGGCTCAAGGCGCTGCTGGACGCGGTAAAAGCCGACGATCCACGCCCGGTGTTCTTCTTGATCGACGAAATCTTTCGCGGAACCAACAATCGGGAGCGGTTGGTGGGCAGCCAGTCCTATATCATGGCGCTGGTTGGCGGCAACAGCCTGGGCTTGATCGCCACTCATGACCTGGAACTGGCGAATCTGGCCGATACCATCAGAGAGGTGAGCAATTTTCACTTCCGCGAGACAGTTGCCAACGGGCGGATGGTGTTCGATTACACCATCCGCCCCGGACCAAGCCCCACAACCAACGCCCTGACGATCATGCGGTTGGAGGGGCTGCCCGTCGGTAAACCCTGAAGTCTTCCGAGTTCTTATGCCTGCGAATACGCGGCGGTCTCGACTTCATCAACCGATGCTTCCATGAACTGCCGCTGGTAAAGATGGGCATAAAGTCCACCCTGGGCCAGCAGTTCCTCGTGGCTGCCATCTTCGATGATCTTGCCGAGCTTCATCACCAGGATGCGGTCAGCGTCGCGCACGGTGCTGAGCCGGTGAGCAATGATGATGCTGGTCCGGTTAGACATAACCCGCTGTAAGGCCTCCTGGATGAGGACTTCAGTCTCGGTGTCGATGTTGCTGGTGGCCTCGTCCAGGACCAGGATGCTATCTGGATTGTGCAGCAGCGCCCGTGCCAGGGCCAACAACTGACGTTGCCCCTGCGATAGATTGGCCCCACCGGGCAGCAGGATATATTCGTATTGTCCGGGCAGTCGCTCGATGAAGGGGGCAGCGCAGGCTGTCTCCGCTGCCTGACGCATCTGATCGTCGGTGATGTTCGGGTCAAACAGGCGCAAATTATCCGCGATGCTGCCGTTGAAGCAGTAGGGACTTTGCGGAACCACCATCACATGACGGCGCAGGTCGGGCAGCGTCATATCGCGCACATCCACGCCACCGACCTTGATGCTGCCGTCGGTGACATCGTAGAAGCGGGCCAGCAATCCTGCCAACGAAGTCTTGCCCGCGCCGGTCGCGCCGACGATGGCGACGCGCTGACCTTCCGGTATCTCCAGCGAGATGTCGCGCAAGATAGGGACACCGGGTTTGTAGCCGAATACAACATGATCCAATGTGATTGAATGCGCCAGTTCTTTTGCCAGTGTGGCGTCTTCCGGATCGACAATTTCGGGTTCCGTGCGCAGCATCCGGGCGATGCGCTCACCAGCGGAAAAGGCCGATTGAATCTGCGCGAATTGTTCGGAAAGCTGCAAGATTGGGACGAAACTGCGCTGCGTGTATTGGATGAAAGAAATCAACATACCGAGGGTGGCCCATCCCGCCAGCACACCGCTACCGCCACCATACAGCACCAGCGCCATCCCGACCGCCGTCAGCAGTTGTAGGGCCGAGGCGAAAAAGGTGTACAGGTCACGGGTGCGCATACGGGTGCGCAGATAATCGGAAGTGATGTCGTCAAATTCGTTGCGGCTGATCTCCTGGCGTCCAAACAACTGGACGATGAGCATGCCGCTGACATGTTCGTTGATGAACGCCTGATATTCGCCAATAAGCTGGTGAATCCTGCGGGTAGAGGCACGAATCTTGCGCCGGAAGTAGATAGAGATAATCGTCAATACCGGCAGCACAGACAGGCTGATGAGTGCCAGACGCCAGTTGAGGACCATCATCACCCCGACAATACCGACGAGCGTGATTAAATTGCTGATGACGATCACGATACTGGTCGAGAGCAGTTCGGTCAGTGCCTCAATGTCGTTGGAAAGTCGCGCCACAAGCTGCCCGACCGGCGTGTTATTGAAGAACTTCATATCCTGCTTGAGGATATGCTCGAACAATTTCTGGCGCAGATCCACCAGGGCGTTTTGACCGACGGTTTGCAGCAGATAGATGTGGCCGAAGCGCAGCACAAACAAAGTTGGGATCGACGCCAGATAGATCAGGCCGATCACGACCAGGCCGTCTACGTTACCTTCGGTCATCGGGCCGTCCACCGCCCGCTGGATCAGATAAGGGGGCAGCAGCGAGAACGCCGTCACACCCAGGAGCATGAGGAAGACCAGAATCAGCCATTTCCAGTAGGGCAAGATGAATCCACCCAGCATGGACAGCAAATAGCGGTCGTCGCCATAATCGGCTGTCGAGGCAATATCCTGCTTGTTAGACATCACAGACATGGTTACGCCTCCACCATCTCGTTTAACTCGCGTTCGACCATCTGAGTGTACACACCGTTGGCGGCCAGCAGGTCGTCATGGGTTCCCTGCTCCATGATGCGTCCGTTATCCATTACAACGATGAAGTCAGCGTCTTTAACGGTGGCGATACGGTGGGCGATGATGATGCTGGTCCGAGAGCGCAGCACACCCCGCAGGTCGGCCAGGATGTCGGCGGCGGTGTGGGTATCAACGCTGGAAAGGGCGTCGTCCAGCACCAGAATGGCCGGGTTGCGGATGATGGCGCGGGCAATTGCCACACGCTGTTTCTGCCCACCGGAGAGCATCACGCCGCGCTCACCGACCATCGTGTCGATCCCGTCGGGAAGCTGTGGCAGGTCGTTGCTCATGCGCGAGATATGGATGGCACGCTCAAGCGCGTCCTCACCCAGGCTGCTGTCGCCCATACGGACGTTCTTGTGTAGTTCCTGGCTGAAGAGGAAGGTGGACTGCGGCACGTAAGTGGTCGCGTCGCGCAGGTCTTCCAGCTTGATTTTGCGCACATCCACACCGTCTACGGTGACAGCTCCCTCGGTTGGATCGAGGACACGGGCGATCAGGTTGACCAGCATGGTCTTGCCGCATCCGGTCGGGCCGACGATGGCGACCACTGATCCTGCCGGAATATGGAGCGAGATGTCGCGCAGCAGCCAGGTATCATCCATATTGACGCTTACATTGTGGAATTCGATCTCGCCGCGTGGTTTCGCCAGCTTTTCAGCGTTGGGGTGGTTATCGATTTTCGAGTCTTGCAGCAGTGGGGTCAGACGTTCCAGTGCGCCGCGTGTTTGCTGGTAGCGCTGGTAGATCATGCCCAGGTGCAGAAGCGACTGGCTGACGATGTTGAGGTAAATCAGGAATTGCGCGAAGTTACCGATAGACATGTTGCCCTGGATCGTCATGTAACCGCCGACGAAGACAACTGTCGCCGAGGTGAACTCGCTGATCATGTTCGGCAGCAGACCGATCGGTTCATTGCGCCGCTTGAAGAACAGCCAGAGGCGGCGGTATTCATAATTCTCTTCGCGGAACTTTTCGGCCACACCGATTTCACGTCCGGAGGTTTTGATCGTCTGGATACCGCTGAACGAGTCCTGCACCAGCGCCGAAACCGTACCGGCCTGATCCTGGACTTTCTCGAAAATCGGGGCCAGCACATTACCGGCACGAATCTGGAAGGCGGTGGAGATAGTCAGCACGATAAATACCGTTATCGTCAGCGTCAGATTGATAGTGCCGAGCAGGATAAACGCCATACTGATTGTCATGATGGCATTGCCGCCGCGTGTGAGTGTGATCGCCAGCATCTGCCACGCCATCTGCACGTCACTGTGCATCCGCGAGATGATGTCACCGGTGGCAAAATGGTTGAAGAAATCCTGCTCGCGCTTGAGCATCTTACCGAACAGGGTGGTCTGGATATCATACGTGACCTGGAAAGCCACCTGTCCGCTGTAGTAACGCAGCCCAAAAAACGAGATCACCGTAATGATACCCAGGCCGACCAGCATCATGCCGTCGAGCAACAACTGGTTGAGGTCCACACCGGCTTCCACATGGTCGATGATGATACCGATCAAATACGGTTGAAGGGCGGTGGTGATACCTGCTGCGATGCTGAAAGCGATGGATGCTATGGACTCCCATTTATGTCCTATAACAAAACGGAGCAACCAGCGGAAGTCCGCACGAGGTGTTTTATGCGATGGATCGTCTTCCGATGTTGAGCTTCTATCTGCCTTAGTTTGATCTAAGGACCGGATAGCCATGAAAAAATTACCCCCCATATCCAAATAGCATTAAATATCTATAGTAGCACAGTTTTAATTAAGACCAATGGAGACCAAATAAGTACTATACGGTCCACCTTTTTTATTTTATAAATTTTAATCGATGAATTTAAATTAATTTGAAACTGATCCAGTGTGACGGTCGTATAGCAAGCAGAGCAGTTTGGTCGATAAGGAACATACCTATGTGGACATTTTATGGACAGGCCCCGTAAAACCCACCTGCTTTAGCGGTGGGATATTAAGGGGCTTCCCTGTCTTGCGCCTTCAGGTGCAAGGGTGTATCCTTACACTTGAGTTGGGGCATCAACTCATACTGTCTCAGTCGGAAGAAGACCCGGCATCTGTTGGGCATCCGGCGTTAACGTCAGAAGCCCAAGTCTTTTAAGCTTGGGAGTATGTCACTCGACTTGATGACCTTCGTTGTCGCCATGATCGTTGTCTTATCAGTTCATATTCCGCTCCCGGTACAGACTGCTGAAGGGCTTTCGCAGCGGGGTTCGGTCTGGTTTGAAGCGTGGAGCGGTCTGCGCTATCTATGGGCGCACCGACCGTTGTTGTACGTGTCACTGCTCAATTTCCTGGTGGCGGGTTCGATGATCCTCGCCACATCTTACATTCTGGGTCGGACCGATAACAACGAACTGGTTCTGGGGGCCATCCTCAGTTTGATGAATATCGGTGCGCTTGTCGGCGGGGTCACGTTGGCATCTATCCGCATGCACCTGATTATTCCCGGTATTGTTTTCGCCAGCATATCATTGGCCCTATTGGGCGTCTCCAATTTTACCGTCGACCAACTCAAAATCTACCGCGCTGCTGAGACGGTCCGCACACGGATTCTGACCGTGCAGAACCGCTACAATCTGCTCGATGGCGAAGGTCATCCGGGCGTCCTCGCCTATGCCGCCGAACACCAGATCGATTATGTCGCCTGGGGTCCACTTGCCAGAGGACTGCTTACGGACCGTTATCTGGACCTGTCAAAAGTCGGTGAAGGGGATCGCCTGTATGACGAAGGCATCCTGGGGCATGACGCTCAGCCAGTTGACGCTGCGCTACATGCTGCAAACACTGGGTATGGGACCGGTCATCCCGTCGCTCAACTGGAAGCCAACGCCGCCCTGGTAAAACTCGATCCTGCACAGTTGCAGCAAATCAAAAGCGTCCTGGAGTGCCAATCATGAGAAATATCGCTGCTGGTGCCATCATTATTGCGCTGCTCACAACCCTCACCACCGCGCAGGAGAGCCAGATCGTCGCCACCGGGCTGAACAATCCGCGCGGCGTGGCTGTCCTGCCCGATGGCCGACTGCTGGTGGTCGAAGCCGGGACCGGCGCGGATCGTCCGGGCGAAGTCACGGGCAGCGGCCAGATCACTATCTTCGCCGACCGCAACAACGACGGTGATTACGACGACGAGGGCGAACGTACCCCGGTCCTCAGCGGCGAGCCAAGCTACAACAGCCTGACCGAGTTCCGCACCGGCCACGATGAGGTTTTCGGCCTATCCGACATCGCCGTACTGGATGACGGACGCATCTTCTTCAACAAAGACGATCCTTTTGCCGAAGCGGGCAATCCCGGCGAGGGCGGCTACCGGGGCGAGACCGGCGTATTCCAGGTCACGGAGAATGGCGCAGTGTTGTTCGCCAAACGGGTCGCCACCTTGAACGGTCTGGCCTACCACCCGGAGCAAGAACGCTTCTACGTGACCGAGAGCGGTCTGAACCAGTTGATGGCACTCACGCTAACCGGCGAGGTCGAGGTGGTGGCGTCGTTCCCCAATCTGGCCCACAACCAGCAGCCGGTACCGTCCGGTGTCGCCTATGATCCAGCGACCGGCACCGTGCTGGTGGCACTGTTTTCCGGCTTCGTCCACGACTACGCCGAAAACAGCATTTCGTTCATGCCCGGTGATTCAAAGATCGTCCGTTACGATCCACAGACCGGCATGGTCATGGACGCCATCACCGGCCTCACCACCGCCATTGATGTGGCAGCTGATACGGCTGGCAACATCTATGTGGCTGAACTGACAACCACATGGCCGACGGCCATGATGCCCTACGATTTCGCGCTATTTGACCCGGCAGCACCGCCCGACCCCGGTGGCTATGTCCGCTACAGTGGGCGCGTAACGCAGTACCCGGCGGACGGCAGCGGTCCGGTTATCCTGCTGGACGAAATCGACACCCCGACGCATCTCACCTATGCTGACGGTGCGCTGTATGTGTCTTCCGGTCTCGGTACACCAGGGCGCTCGGTACTCACCGACGACGGCAGCATCACCCAGATCGACGGTGTGCTGTACCGAATCGACGTTTAGTTTACGTCTCACCTACGGCCTAAGACCCTGCATATATACTGGATTTATCACAATAACCCAAAGGATACCCATGCAGCAGGCACGAATCAACCCGACCGCACCACCTTCAACACAGCGCAAACCGCAGCGCCGGAGCGGACTCTGGCTGCTGCTGGCGGTGCTGGTGGGCGGTGCCAGTCTGCTGATGTTCGCCTGCATTGCTGTGACCCTGGGCGTAGCCGTCATCTACAGCCAGGGCGTCCTGCCGGGTGTGAGCGCTGCCGGGATCGACCTGGGTAGTTTATCCCAGGTCGAGGCTGCCGCTGCCATCCAATCCGAATGGCGTATGGTCAATCTGCGCGACGGTGAGCGCTTCTGGAACCTCGAACGGGCCGCACTCGGTATCGAGGTCGATGCTGCCGCCACCGCCGAACGCGCATACCAGCAGGGCCGGGGGGAATCGAGCATTTTCGAGGCATTCGGTGGGATTGAGATTGCGCCGGTCGTCAGCGTAGATCGCGAAATGCTGACCGCCGCGCTGCGTGCCTTCGCCAACCGTGTTGAAAGCCAGCCAGTCGATGCCGGTGTGACCTTCGCCAACGGGCAAATTCAGCCGACTCCGCCGCAAAACGGACGTCTGCTAGATGTCGAAGCGACCGTCAACAGCGTGACCGACCTCACCGCCGGGACGATCAATCTGGTCATGGTGGCAGTCAGCCCGCAGATCACGGACTCGTCAGCGATGATCGCCGCTGCCAGCGCCCTGGTTGGCAGTCCGCTGACGATCCGCATCCACGATCCCATCACCGGCGATAAAATCAACTGGGAACTGCCGCCGCAAACCTGGATGGACTGGCTGACGGCTGTTCCAGGTCGGGACACCGGAATCACGTTGTCGCTCAAACCGGAACCGGTGCGCGATTTCCTGGACGTACAATCGGGTATCTTCGATGAGACCCGTTATCTTGATCTGGATGAGGCTGTCGGTCAGATCGAAGCAGCCATTCGGTCCAACAACACCCGGCCCACGCTGCGTGTCTATCATCGTGACCGCCAGCATGTGGTCCAACCGGGTGATACCATTATCAGCATCGGCTGGGATTACGGTGTCCCTTATCCCTGGATCGAACAGGCCAATCCTGGCGTCTCCACACTGACTGTCGGCCAGACCATTATCATTCCGTCGCCAGATAACTTCCTGGAATTCCCGGTGATTCATGACAAGCGTATCGTGGTGGATATGTCGGCGCAGCGGACACGGGTTTACGAAAACGAGCAGCTCATCTGGGACTGGCCCGCCAGCACTGGCATCAATGACAGCCCGACCTGGCCGGGGGTCTACCAGATCATCTCACATGTGCCGAATGCCTACGCATCACGCTGGAATCTGTATATGCCGCAGTTCATGGGCGTCTACCGGCCCATCCCCGGTGCGGACTTCACCAACGGTTTTCACGGATTCCCGACACGCGGCGGCGGGCAAATCCTGTGGGAGAACAGCCTGGGCCGGCGCGTGACCTACGGATGCATTCTGCTCAGCAACATCAACGCCCAGACGCTTTACGACTGGGCGGAAGAAGGCGTTGTCGTGGAGATCATCAGGTGAGGAACATGGGCATCCCCAGCACATGACGGACCTGGGGGCGATACCTATCTACGTTGTACAGTTCAGGCACGTTGACACGCTTTAAGCCCTGTGCCAGGGTAGAAATTGGCACATCGCTGTAAACACCACGCTGTAGGCAGACCAGTCGTCCCGATTCGCCTCTTTCAACCAGGCTCATTGCCATATGCGCGAAGTTTGCCGCAACCATTAAATCCAATGAGTCCGGTGAGCCACTGCGCATCAGATAGCCCAGTTGTTGGTAGATGATATTCTGGCCGGTCAGCTCCTTCAAAGCGTCCCCGACATACTGCCCAACGCCACCCAGCTTCCGGTGTCCATAGGCATCGGCCTGACCGGTTTCCATAACCTGCCCCTCAATCGGGTGAGCGCCTTCTGATACGGTCAACATGGCGTAATTGCTGGGATTACTTTGTTTGTCGTCCATAATCAGTCGGGCGAGCTTATCGATGTCAAATGGAACTTCGGAGATCAGTGCGCGGTCGGCACCGGATAGATAAGCAGCGATCAGGGATGTTTCGCCAGAGTTGCGTCCGAATAGCTCAATCACGGCAATACGCTCATGGGAACCGGCGGATGTGCGTAGGGCGTGGATAAAGTTTACACTGCGTGTGACCGCCGTCGAAAAACCGATACAGTAGTCTGTACCATAGACATCGTTATCCATTGTCTTGGGTATGCCAATGACACGCATGCCCTCTCTTGAAAGGCGTTCCCCGTAGCTCAGGGTATCATCACCGCCGATGGGTACGAGACAATCAATGCCGAGCTTATCGATGACATTCAATACATGGGAGGTGAGGTCTTGCGGTTGATCGCCATCAACCGACTCCGCCAGAAATTCCGGAACCTCTTTGGGTTTTACCTTTGTGGGGTTCGTTCTTGAAGTATGGAGGAAAGTTCCACCGGTTCGATCAATACGCCGTACCGCTTCCTTGTCCAGTGGCAACACCCATTCGTGATTATCATCGCTGTCCGGATTGTATTGCACCAGCCCTTTCCAACCACGCCGGATGCCCACCACCTCGTAATTGTTGTCGATTGCCCGATTGACAATGGCTTTTATAGCCGGGTTCAGTCCAGGGACATCGCCACCACCGGTTAAGACTGCAATACGCATTTTTCTTCTCAATCTACTACTAAGTAAGCAAAGGACTTTTAGAAATTGTACCATCAAATCGGTGATTACGCCCACCGACATTACAGTTTTTGCTGTATAATAGCAGTATGTTTTTCCGTATGCTCGTCCTCAGTTTGCGCCTGTTTGTCGATCTCCGGGTACCCATCTGGAGCAAGTTGATCCCGATTCTGGTGGTGTTGTATATCCTGTCACCATTGGACTTCATACCCGATGCTCTGCCCATACTCGGTGTGACCGACGACTTCGGCCTGTTCATTCTCGGCCTGGATATGTTCATCCGCACCGCCCGCCCAGAAGTGGTCAACCGCCATATGAAACAGCTTGGCTTCGGCCCAGTCAACCAATCAGACCTCTACCGAGATCAAGCCGCTGACGATCAGGATACCCGCTCCCGCTAATCCCAACGCCAGAAAAGGTTGGTTGAGATTCTCACCAGCGACCATCACCGGCAGAATCGACGCACTGACCACGAGCAGCCGCGACTCAAGTGTGCGCGGTCGGGTCAGCGCGTAGGCCCCACACAGCGTAATCAACACGCCCAGGAAGCCGACAAACAGGACCGCCATCAGCGCCGCCTGCACGTCCAGGCCCCACAGCAGCACCGCCACCACACCACCAGCGATCAGGCCCACCAGCGGCATGAGCGTGTCGGCCAGCAGAATTGCCATGCCGTCCAATTGAATGAATTGGCGCAAGAATGGCGACTCGACATCGGTCTGAAAGACATGCAGCAGTCCCGCTGGCGGCACCAATCCGACCACCAGCAGCCACAGAATCCAGAGTGGAGCCGGTGAATTGTTGACCACGATCACCAGTCCCAGCGCGGTCACCGCCATACCCCAGAGTATTGTTGTCAGCAAGAGCAGCGGTCGCCGTAAATACATCAATCCAGCCCGTGTTGCCGGGGACCAGAATCCCTGCGCCCTGGGCAGGTTCAACACCGGTTTGCGTCCGGCATAGCTGGTCTGGAAGCGCATCTGAGCCACCAATCGTGGCTGGCGCATCGCCACCACACCCAACGCCGCCATCCGCGCATAAAGTTGGCTTTCGTCGATAGCTTGCACCATATTGATGCGCTGGCTGACCCGCACGAGTACGACGATACTTGCCAAAGACAGACCAAACAGGAGCGGCAGTGTCCAGGCTGGTGCTTCGCCAAAAACATATGCGGCCACCATGTACCCCGGCCACAAACCCACCAGCGGCAGCGCGAGGGTGGCAGCGGCAAAGACAAACGGCAGCACCCACAAATACGACCAGCGCCAGCGCAGCACCAATCGCAGCACACCGAGAACCCAGGCAGCGGCCCAGGTGATGACCACTACCGGCAGCAATGCCAGCAGCAGACGGAAATAAGCGGCCACGCCATCGCCTTCGCGGATCGCCTCGACGACGATGACGAAAAAGAACGCCGACACCACACCCAGGACAATATACCGCAGCATAACCTGGCGCAAAAAATTGATGACCACCACCGCCCAGCGTGGCATCGGGGACCCGGCAACATAGGCCATATCGGCGAAGGTCAGTTTTAGCGGTGTGCTGCGCAGTGCGCCCGACGCCACCATCACCTGTACTGCCAGCACCGCCCAGGGGAAACCGCGCAGCAGGTTCCCAGCGGCCTCCGATGCCAGAGCTTCACCGATCAATCGGGCCTGATCGTAGCTGTAGGCCCACATCGCGGCCACCCAGAACAGCAAAAACCCAATGATATAAGCGATATAGCCATAGCGTGTGGCCGCCGATGCATCACTGGGATACCCCAATGCACGCATCCAATAAACCGCCGTATCCTGAAATTGTTTCCAGCGCAGCCAGAGCAACTCACGCACGGTTGGCCTCCTGGATCGCCGCCCGTACCAGATCATCCAGCGAGATGACCCCTTCCAGCGCCAGCGTCTCACGCAGCACCTCTGGTGCGCCGTCCGCGATTAACTCGCCCATCTCCATCACCAGATAGCGGTCGGGATAGGCAGCGTGGGGAAGCTGATGGCTGCTGAGGATGATCGTCATACCTTCATCGCGGTGCCGGTTGAGTTCCATCCATAGATTATCGGCGGAAACCGGGTCCAGCGGTCCCAACGGCTCGTCCAACAGCAGAATCTCCGGCGAGATCAGCAGGCCCATGCACAAAGCCAGTTTGTAGCGCATTCCGCGGGAGTAAGCGAAGGGGAAGGCGTCTTTGTTGGGCAGCAAACCATAACGATCCAGGTAATCTTCAGCGCGTTCTTCCCAGTTATTGATCTGGTTCACCTGGGCGATAAACTGCATATGCTCCCACGCGGTCAGACCGTCGTAAAACGGCGGTGTATCCGGCACCAGGACGACATGCCGCCGGATGAAGCGTTCGTTGCGGAAGACCGACTTATCCAGGATGAACACATCACCCTCGGTGATCTGGGTCCAGCCAGCGACGCAGCGCAGCAGTGTGGATTTCCCGGCACCGTTACGCCCGACAGCCACCACAAGCTGACCGGCCTCGATCTCGAACGAGACGGCGTTCAACGCAAGATACGAACCATATTTGTAACTGACGTCTTCAACTGACAACAAAGCCATTTTCTCAACCTGTTTGGATTCATACCAGAAGCAAATGTTAGCGTGGGAAGTTCGTCTGTCAACCGACGAAATCGTATCTGGCGTAAAGCATCATCCATTCTACTGAATCAACCTTAAGGTTGCGTTTATAACAAAGCCTGTAAAATAGATAAATCTAAAGGGTGATTTTTTGTGAAAAGTTGACAACATGCGTATTCTAAACTCATTCAAAAAGATATTTGCTGGCATTTACCGTGATTGGAGCGAAACCTACGTCCGGCATGGACAACCAGACAAGGCCATCAATGCCTGCAACCGGGCGCTTCAACTGGACCCCGAACTGGCCGAGGCCTATGTCAATCGTGCTATCGCTTACAGCAGTAAAGGCGATTACGCGACCGCCATCGCTGATTTCAACCGTGCATTGGAACTGCAACCCAAACGGGCAGAGACCTATACCCGGCGTGGGCTGACCCACTTCCATGCCGGTGACCTGAGCGCCGCCCTGTGTGATTATAACTACGCCCTTTATCTGTCTCCCTCACATTCGATCACCTACGTGTATCGCGGTGTGGTCGAAGCCAGTCGCAGCGACCTCAATGGGGCCATCCGTGACTATACCCGCGCCGTTCAGTGCGACCCAAAAAATCCACTGGCCTACCGCCGCCGGGGTGATGCCTATGCCCGCAGTGGTAACCTCAAAGCGGCCCTATCGGATTACTGGTCCTACCTGGAAGCCGGGGTCATGCAGCCCCACACGCAGCGGCAAGAAGTCGCCGGGTTGATTCTGGAGCTTGAAAAACAAATATCATAGGGGATAGACAACGCTCTCGGCTTTGCTAAACTTGTGCAGATAGGCTACCCGATGAGGAGCGAATGGACACGCGCAAGTTGTGGTTCGGGCTGTTGACATTGATCGCCAGTATCGTCCTGGGTAGTTTCCTGGTTACATTAGTTTCAGATATTGATTACAGCGCTGCCTTCTTGTTTGAGTATGTTCTGGTGGCATTCGGCACTGTGATTGTCGGCTATATGGGTGTTCTGGCAAGCCAGCCCCGTCCCCGCGTTTTGCTGTATGTCGCACTGTATATCGCCATCGTGTTGTTCGGTGGTTGGATCACGGATCGCAGCGGTCCCGCCTACCTCATCTGGATGGGTGTGGCGACGATTGGCCTGCCGCTGGCACTGTTGGAACACCGGCTGAATACCGTCAGCCATCCGCGTGCGTTTTTCCGACTGATCCAGGCCAGCGGCACCATCAACCGGCAAGATTACGAGACCGCACTCACACAACTCAAACTGTTGATCGCGGCGCATCCGAAATCCGCGCCGGCTCATGTCGAGCGAGGGATTGTCCACGCCAATCTGGGCGATCTCGACAGCGCCCGCGCCGACTTTGAACGCGCCATTGAACTGCGTCCGCGCTTCACCGATGCCCATGTCAATCTCGGTGTAATCCATACCCGCCGTGAGGCGATGGAAGACGCCTTGCGCTGTTACGACGCCGCCATTCGGGTCAATCCACAGCATGGCATGGCCTACGCCAACCGGGGGATCGCCCGCGCCATTCATGGCGACCTGCGTGGGGGGCTGCGCGATGTCGAACGGGCGGTGCAGCTTCAACCGGATCGCCCCGGCACGCATTATGTACGCGGCTGTGTGTATACGCTGGTCCATCGTTTTGTGGACGCCACCAACGACTTTGAAAAAGCGCTGTCGCTGCAACCGGGCTACCATCATGCAGAAGCCGGTCTGGCAGTCGCCTACTACCTTCAGGGCGGCGAACTCAACGCCAGCGAAGCCCGCCGCATCTGGCAGGATTTGACCGCCAAAGAACCCCGTTATAACGACGGCGACTGGCTGCGGACGGAGTTGGGCTGGTCGCAACCACTGGTCGAGGCCGCCAGGAAAGTCATCGCTTTGACGTGAGACTCGCTGCACTGATCGTTGTCCTGTTCATCGGCAGTGTGTTTCTTGCCGGACAAATCCAGCCGCTATTCGGTCCACTGATGGCGGTTGTCAATGTCGGTTTGCTGGCTGCACTGGCCCACCGTCACCGGCGGCACCTGCTGCTGTGGACTGGCAGCGATGACGCACTCTTACCGCTCCTTGAATCCGCCGAAGACGCCTACTGGTTGGCACAACGTGCCCGCCTGCACTACCGTTACAGCCGCACTCACGCCGCTATCCGCGATTTTAAAGCGGTCCTGGTGATGGATGAAGCCAGCCGTCCGCAAATCTACACTGAAAGCGCCCAGGTCTACTTCGCCGCTGGCAGCTATGCCCAGGCCCGGCAGGCATTGCAATCCGCCCAGGCATTAAACCCGGATTTTCACCCGGCGCTGGCATGGCTGGCGATTGTGCATTATGCCAGCCGCGATTTTGAGCAGGCGCACGATTGGTGGCAGCAGGCCAGCCACCGTTATCCGCGTTACGCCCGACTCGACGGCACCAACTGGGTCACGCCACAACCGGGCTGGCTGACCCCGCCCGTGACCGAAGCTCAGACCATCACTGCACTGCTGAACGCAATGGACTCAACACCATCTTGACCACCGTCAGCCTGGACCCGATACTGGTGCATATCATGATATGACGATTGTGTTCGTCGAGTAATAATCCACGAGGACTCCACTCCATGACGAGAATTGGCGTGTTGGCGCTGCAAGGCGCGTTCATTGAACACGAAAAAATGCTGTGTCAGATCGGGTCTGAACCCGTCCAGGTACGCCTGCCGCAGCAGCTTGATCGCCTGGACGGCTTGATTATCCCCGGCGGCGAGAGTACCACCATCGGCAAACTGGCGACCGCTTACGGATTGATGGAACCAGTGCGCCAGTTCGCCGCCGAGAAACCGACCTGGGGAACCTGCGCCGGTATGATCTTCCTGGCAAAAGACATCGGCATCGACCGGCAGCCGATCCTCGGTGTGATGGACATCACCGTCAACCGCAATGCCTTCGGTCGTCAGATCGATAGTTTCGAGCGTGATCTGAATATTGCCGGTCTGGATGGTGGTACATTCCACGCGGTTTTCATCCGCGCACCGGTCGCTACCGCTGCCGCGCCGGATGTGAAAATACTGTCCACATTGGCGGATGGCAGCATTGTCGCCGCCCGCCAGGGTCACCTGCTGGCGACCGCCTTTCACCCCGAATTGACGGACGATAATCGGCTGCACCGGTACTTCCTCGATCTCATCGAAAGACCGTAAATCTTTACGTCCATACCGCCGAAACATGCTAGAATACGCTAGAGCCTGACGGAAAGGGGATGTCCCATGTATGATGATTTCTTGAGCAACGGCACCCAACCCGGAGAAGAGGAATTCGAGGACGATTTCGTTGAAGAAGAGAATGAGGTCTTCCTCGATGAC
Organism: uncultured Anaerolineaceae bacterium; assembly: GCA_964417785.1. Taxonomy (GTDB): domain Bacteria; phylum Chloroflexota; class Anaerolineae; order Aggregatilineales; family Phototrophicaceae; genus DAOTUL01. Next base: position 27,564 of record CAYQJO010000002.1, read on the forward strand.
GAAGACTTCGAGGAAGATGTAGACGATCTCGATTTCGACGACGAAGAGGATGATTTCATCGACGACGAAGGATTCGACATCAGCGAATTCGAAGAAGTCGACGATCTATATGACGACGACGAGGAAGACTTCTTCGATGACGACGACGAGGAAGAAGGCTACGAAGACGATTACAATTTCTAAGGAAAGATTTTCCCCGGATTCAACACACCTTTGGGGTCAAGCAAACGTTTTATCTCGCGCATGACATCCAGCGCCGCACCATGCTCCTGCTGCATGAACTGCGCTTTACCAATGCCCACTCCGTGTTCGCCGGTTGCCGTGCCACCCAGTTCAATTGCACGCTGAATAATCAGGCGGTCGCATTCCAGTGCCGCCGTATAACCTGCTTCGTCGATGAAGGGAAATTCAACATGAATGTTGCCATCACCGGCGTGGCCGATCATGGTGGCCTCGATCTGCTTATCCTGCTTGACCTGCTCGATATAGGTGATGAGTGTCGGGTATTCGCTGATGGGGACGGCCACATCCATGATGAAAAAGCGCGTACCGGGTCTGTCTCGCTTCATGATCTCCAATGAGTTATGGCGAGCATGCCAGAGTTGCTGGCGTTCGGTATTATCGGTCGCCGTTTTGACGCGCACCGCACCCAGTTCCTGGCAAATCTCGCGCACCATCTCCACGCCCTGTTCCAGGCCGGCCTCATTGGGCGCGTGGAACTCCATGAACAGCGTCGGATGATCGGTCAAATCCACACCGGCAGCCTCACGAAGCTGGCGGCAGTGTTCGGCGTCGATGAATTCCAGGGCCGCCGGGTCCAGGCCGCTGCCGCGTACCGCCACAACCGTCTCAACTGCGGCATCGACCGACTCAAAGCTGGCGACCACTGCGCTGATGTATTCCGGGATCGGCACCAGCTTAAGGGTCGCCTCGGTGATGACGCCTAATGTGCCTTCACTGCCGACAAAGAGATGCATCAAATCATAACCCGATGACTGCTTGACCGAGCGTGCGCCCACGTCAATCAGACGACCATCGGCCAGGGCAACCTGCATCCGTAAAACGTTATCTTTGCTGGCACCATACTTGACTGTGCGAATACCGGAAGCGTTGTTCGCCAGCATCCCACCGACGGTGGCGTTGGCTCCCGGATCGGGCGGGAAGAACAAGCCATAACGGGCGATCTGCTGGTTGAGGTCTTTATGACCGATACCCGGCTGGACCGTGACCTGAAAGTCGTCAATGTGCATCGCAACGATGGCGTTCATGCGCTGCAATGACAGGGTAATGCCGCCATACACCGGGATCGAGTTACCTTCCAGGCTGGTCCCCACGCCCCAGGGCGTCACCGGAATACAATTGCTGCTGGCATATTTCAGCACCGCCGCCACCTGCTCCGCCGAGTGCGCCCAGACGACGACTTCCGCCGGGTGCGCCTCATGGAAGGATTCATCGTGCGCGTGCAGATCGATGTCGGCCTGGGCCGTGCTGACATTTTGTTCGCCGACGATCCCGCGCAGAGCATCAATGTGTTCAGCCGTTACCGGTGTGTAGGTCATTGTTTACCTCTTCGTCACTTCCAGACCCATAGCGTACCATTTTCACCGGGGATCGACTATAGGCGGATGATGCGGCAGCGGATGTCTGAATGGTTGTATTCAACAAAAGCGAAGCTATCCAGCAGGGAATCGAACACGGCATCCTCCTCGTCCAGGCAGTAGACATAAACGACCGGTCCTGCCCCGGCACTGGCAAGAGCCTGCGCTGGCGCTTGACTCCATTCCATTTCACGAAAGGCATAATACTCGATAGATGAGTTGGAGAAGCGCCGGTTGGATAGAACCAGATCGCCGGGTTCAGCTTCTACCGCGATTATGTCTGCCAGACCCATGCTGAACGCTTCCAGGTTATTGCGGTGCAGCAAGACGAAAAACACCATACTGATCGCCGTCGATGTGACAAACAGCGCCGCCAGCGTCGGGCGAGTCCAGCGCCGCAGACGCCGGTGGTTATACCATGCAGCAATCGCCACCGCCGCTGCCAGAACCAGACCGGGCATGAAGTAGATTTTATAGTAATCGTGGATGTAGAAGGCATTGCGGAACACTGCCATATACCCAAACGCCGCCGCGATCAGCGCCAGGATGACACCGCGCCGGAGTCCGGTCTCTTGCCGGATCACCAACCAGGTACCGACAGCGCTCATGACCAGGATAAACAACGAAACTGTCGGCAGCATATGGGCAATCTGGCCCACTACAAACTGACCGGCGGTGAAATCCTCACTCCCGCGTGACCGCTCACGGTTGCTGGTGCGAAACTGAAACGCTTCTAACAGATCGTCAATCGATCCGGCCTGCTGCGCTTCGTAGAACAGCGGAATCGCCAGTGTGGCCGCGCCGATCACCACGCCCAGGATTACCATCGTGATGCGCTGGCCGGATGTTCCGCGTATCAATGTCAGCACACCCAGGGCCACCAGGAAAAATGCCGACGCCCAGGCCGACCACATCGCCAACCCGCTTAACAGCGCCATTAGCAGCCAGCGAGCGCGGGTTGGGCGGCGCATCCAGTTGATATACACTGCCGTAAACAGCATCAGAAACGCCAGAGCCAGCGGCTCGTGGTTGGGCATCCGTCCAAAATAGGCGATCATCGGGGTCAACCCATAGAGCAGCGCACACCGCCACGCCCACTGCTCGTTGAACAGACGGCGGCACACGACATAGAACGCCGCCAGACTGACCAGCGTGGCTGCCGCCGGTACCCAGCGTGCCGCCGCTTCCAGCGGTCCACCATCGGGCAGGCGGCCAAACAACGTTCCGCTGGCATACAGGCTCCAGGTAATCAGCGGAGGGTGATGGACGTACCATCTGAAGTCGTCGGGGTTTTCCACTGGACCGAGATTGAAAAGCTGAAGATAGCGATGCTCCGATGCATCGTAGAGGACCAGATTGCGTGCCGCCGCACTGAATACCGCGCCATTCTCGTCGTGATGACCGAACCAGGGGACATCGACTCGGATCGTGAGCAGCAGCCACATGACCAGCAGAATCAACACTTCTTTGCGCATGGTATCGCCTCCTGAAGCCATTGTAACGGCATTTGCCCCCTGCCAGCGTAAACACATTTCTCTATTTTGCTTATACTGGTAGTGGATGCACGACACAACCGGGACAGGTCATGGATATTGCGATCCTTATTCCGTGCTACAACGAAGCACTGACCGTCGAAAAGGTCATCACGGACTTCCAACGCGAATTACCGTCGGCGGAGATTTATGTTTTCGACAATGCCTCAAGCGACGACACCGCCGCTATTGCCCGGCGCTGCGGTGCGACCGTATTTCACGTCAACCATCGCGGCAAGGGCTACGTCGTGCAGTATATGTACCGCATCATCCGCGCCGACATCTATGTCATGGTGGACGGTGACGACACCTACCCGGCGGAGCGCGTGCATGATCTGCTCCAACCCGTGCTGGATAAACATGTCGATATGGCCGTTGGCAGCCGACTGCTATTGGAGAGCGACAGCGAGTTCAAACTGCTCAATCGGTGGGGGAATTATTTCTTCCTGGGTGTTTTGAACACCATCTTCGGTGTACGCCTGACGGATATGCTCTCCGGCTACCGGGCGATGAACCGTGAGATCGTGGATGCCACGCCGGTCCTCTCACGCGGGTTCGAGATCGAGACGGAACTGACCATCCGGGCGCTGCAATCCGGTTTCATCATCCAGGAGATACCGATCCGTCTGCGCAACCGGCCCGAAGGCAGCCACTCCAAGATTCGCGTTGCCCGCGATGGCCTGCGCATCTTGTTCACCATTCTGATGCTGTTCCGCGATTACAAACCACTGACCTTCTTCAGCATCATCGGCGGGTTTACCCTGCTGGTCGGGCTGGCTCTCGGCGTCGGTGTTATCCAGGAATTCCTGGAAACCGGGTTGGTCCCCCGTTTCCCCACCGCGATCTTATCGGCCAGTCTGGTCTTGCTCAGCTTTTTCCTGATCCTCAGCGGACTCATTCTGGATACCCTCAACCGGCGCTTTGGCGAGCTGCATTTCCAGGTGCGCCGCTTCACCCGCGACCAGAGTGCCGACATCCGAACCCGAATTAACCGAACAGACTACGTTTTGCTACCGCATGACTCAGCGTCGTCAGCCCGCCCCCCTGTAGATCAAACACCGGGCGCAGATCATCCAGGATCATCTGAATCGCCTTAAGCGGCGTATCGTAGCGCCGGTTCGCCATTTCCAGAAAGCCCTGGTGCCGCTGGAAGATGGCCGCCGCTGTATCCGCCGCAACACCCTCGCTCGGCTTATAGGCGTCAGCGCTCCAGGGCCACTGCTCCGGATAGAAGTAATAGTAGAGTGGATAGGTGGTGGCTGTCCGCACAGTCACCCCGCGCACCGCATAACCCCACAGATCGACACCGACCCGGGCACTCATCTCGGCCATTAGCGTCAGAATTTGCGCCGCCTGCAACTGATTTTCCAGCCCTTGTGCCTCCGGGGTACGCTCGACCGCTCTGGGCAGATAGCCTTCCGGGTGGATGTCGGTCTCGACCGTTTGCTGGACTATACTCACTGCTGTCTGCACCCAGTCCTCGCGTTCCAGTGCGATCCCAGCGGCCATGTCCAGCGCCGCCATCCACAATTGATCCACGATAGGCGCGTCGGCTTCAGGTCGTACATGGGTAATGCGCTGCACCAGGCCATCCAACCATGCAGTTTGCTGCGCCACTTCAAAGCCAGGGTGATCGCGCACCAGTTCAAACGCCTGCAACAGCGCCAGCACATCCGGCGTTGCAGACGGCATATCAGTCGTGGTGTTGAGCGCGTTGACGACTCGCTCCCCGGCGGCGAGATTGGCGTTAAACCGGTAGCGAAACGCCTGCCACAGAGTGCCGCTCAGCGCATCGGACGGCTCACGATTGAGCAAATCGTCCCAGGCGGTATTTAAGGGTGACCGTTTCTTGTTCTTACGGGCCACCAGTACGTGGTCATCGGAAAAATACAGTCCGCAGTGTTGGAAGTTCATCACAGTAACGCTTGTGGACGCGGTAACTTGTCCATATGCGAAAGATCGGTCACGCAGATAACACCGCCCATCGAAAACGCCAGCGTCCCGGCATTGTCAATGCTCATGGCACTGGGCGCGACGGAATGGGGGGGCATATCCGCCAGTAGCTGAACCTGAGTCGCCTCTGCCACAAGATCAATGGCGAAGCGCTGATAACTCAAGGCGAGATCAGCCCCGGTATAAACGCGAACCACACCCGTCTCCAGATCGCAGGTCGCCAGGAAACGGCCATCAGGCGAGCAGGCCATCAAGCGAATCGCATAATGGGTGCTGAGTTCGCGCCGCCGGACTCCGCTGGAGTCGGTGAGTACCACCCGCTGACCGTCGCTGACGTAGACCGAACCGCCCCCGTGCGAGATAGCCACCGCCGGCCGCATCTCGCCCTGGAGCTTCAGCCCCAGATCAAAGGTGCCGACTGCGATATGCTGCTGGTAAATATGCAGTTTGCCCTGACGGTCCAATGCCGCACACAGACCGAGAAAGCGGTCCAGCGCCAACGTGACGAACGCCGTCGCATCCCCTTTGTCGAGTTGCGTCTCGCTGCCATCGCTTTCGAGCCAGAGGTCGGCATCGCCGGTGTGATACAGGCGCATACGCCCGTCTTCGGTCAGGTAGATCGTCATATCGCGCAGATGGATCACCGGCAGCGCCGTGCCGTTGGGCGCTACCAGTGTCGCCATAAACTCTTGCCACGCCTCGCCCTGACGGTCGGTGCTGTCATCGGGAGTTTGCAGAATCAACTCTGGTAGTGCCGTGCCGGTTTCCAGGCTGTGAAATACCACACGGCTGCGGCGCGACCAGGACGCCACCACATTCTGTACGATGTCGATATACTGAATCGCCTGGTTCGTGAGGTGGAGACGCCAGGTCACGTTGGGTTAGCCTCCCTGCCCGGTGACTGTCAAACTGATTAAGCCCCTGGGCGCAGTGACTTCATAAAAGAGTGGAATATCACCTTCACCGACGGTGCGCTTTTCCAGCGTGCCATCCGCGCCATCGTCAATCAGAATATAGGCCGGGTCAAATTCTGGACGAATGTCGTTACCGTCGCGATTGAGTTCCAACCGCGCTGAGACATTCTCCGGCACGAACAATGCCACATCGCCGTTATGGGCGATAAGCTGTCCTGGCTGCTCATCGGCATTGGGTGAGCGCGGCGCGTAATCTGGCAGCGTCACCAGCGCGTCGCCCCGATCAATCTCCAGGCTGAGCCGTTCTAATGCCACATCACTTAAGTTTAGCGTCACGTCGCCATCATCGCCACGAAAAGCCAGGGCAATTGCGATATTTGACGGCAGTTGCAGCGATAGAGTCCCGCGACCGACCGCATTTAAGGTCGGCAGTTGATCGTCCCGATCTTCCCGCAGCGTGAACTCCGCCGTACCGTCATCGCGTTCGTCGTAGGCCAGCACAATCTCACTCCGGGTGCTGCCAGCAAAAGACCCGGTGATGGTATCGTCTTCGCCCGGTGCGATTTCGATGTCAGTATCGGCAATCTGCACGTTGACGGCCAGCAAACTGACCGACGAATCGACGGCCTGGGCAATTTCAATCTGCTGGTCATCCACCACCCGATCCGCCCGATTGGTATAAGCTACCGATGCCACCCCGGCCACCAATCCCAGACTGACCACCAGCGCCACCAGACTGCCAAAAGGCAACCGCCGCCGCAGCAGCAAGGTCAGGCCGGCGAGAACCAGCAAACCCGGCCAGCCGCGCTGCACAATATCGTAGAATCCGTCGGGTACTGCATCCAGCGCTCGCAGCATCACCACCAGCGCCACCACCACCGCCACCAATCCCCATACAGCATTTCTCATGGCGTGACCTGCCGCAGCAAATAGGTTGTACTCAGAATGAGCAGCGCCAGGGGCAAGAACAGCGATCCGCCGGTCGGGCCGTCAAGCTGGCCTGATTGTGCGGCGACCCAGGCCCCAACCATCACCACGATCACGGTGATGACCAGCAGCACGCGCAGTACCGGCGCTTTGCGCGGCACAATCAACGACTCCTGGGGGATCAACCACCACAGCGCAATATAGAGCAAGGTTATCGCACCCAACGATGGCAGCAGCAGCAGCACCAGTAACAGCCGTAGAAGCCAGGGGTTGATACCCAGATCGGCGGCCAATCCGCCACATACCCCTCCGAAAACGCGGTTGCTAAAACTTCGATACATTGGATCAGGGCCGGACGAAGCGAAACACGGTGCGCAAACGGGCGAATTCAACTTCGTCGCCGTCGCGCAGACGGTACTTGCGCCGCGCCGTCAACTGAAAGCCGTTAATCCGTGTGCCGTTGGTGCTGCCGTGATCTTCGATGTAGAGTGCGCCATCGTGGAAGCTGATGGTGGCGTGTTTGCGCGAGACACCACTCTGGTAGCCGGAATAGGTCCCCAGGTCTAATGCGTAGATTGAAGGATCGTCCCCTTCAACTGAGCGACCAATTAACATACTATCAGAGACAGGTACCGTGACTTTCTTATCATCGATCTTGACCTGAAGTTGCCAGTTCTGGCCGAGAAGCTGGGTATCGGGCCGGACGGGGCGATCTTCCATTGGCTGGGCTTCGGAATCACCCAGATAGCCGGTTTCATGTTTTGGATCTTCAGACACAGTGCTATATCCTTTAATTATATATAGCGGCAGGTACGGGGAGCATCCACCCTTGAAGCGAGTCCTGAAAAGCATCATCGTCATCTTAATTTTTACAACATCCAGTGTCATTTCCGCAAGAGCCGTACTGGATGGAGATCATTGTCATGTCGAAACCGACACCGTGATTGAGGGCGATTTGTTCGTCATGTGCAACGAATTACAGGTTGAAGGGGAGGTGCGCGGCAGCATCCTCGGCGCAGCTCGCAGCGCGACCGTCAGCGGACAGGTGCGCGGTAGTATCTATCTGCTGGCGGGCGAACTCAACGTCACCGGCACCATCAGCAAAGACATTCACTTCGGTGGGCTGCTGTTGGACGTGCGCGACGGCACTCATTTTTTACAATCGTACAGCAGCATCATCGCCGCCAGTCTATCCGTCCAACTTGCACCCGAGGTCCACCTGCCCGGTCATATCACCAACATCGGCTACCAGTTGATCGTCGACGGCAAGACTGGCGGTGAGATCACCTTCTGGGGATCAGCGTTGATTGTAAACGGTCATATCGACGGGGATGTCACCGCGACAGTGGGGGATCGCCGCTCGACCGACACCGCCTCACAGATCGAGACTTTACTGCTGCCGCTCAACTTCGATATTACGCTCGTCAATCCGGGGCTGGTCGTGGCCGAGACTGGCAGCGTCAACGGACGGCTCAACTATACCGCACCGGCACCGGCCACCATCCGGGGTGAAGTCGGCCATTCCGCGTATACTCCATCCGGTGATCAACTGATCGGGGATACTGATGTCGGTCCGGTCCGGCGGGCCTCGCGTTATCTGACAGCGGTCTGGCAAAATCTCATCACGCTGCTGCTGATCGGCGCGGTGGCGATCCTGATTGTGCCGGGTCCGCTGCAAGCACCGTTCAAAATGCTGAAAATTCGCCCCATCACCACCTTTGGTATCGGCTTGATCGCCTTTATCCTGTCATTTCCCATTATCCTCATTGTCATCCTGCTCAGCCTGCTGCTGGTCACGACATTGTGGCTGCTCAACCTGGACAGCATCGCCTTCATCTCCGGCATCACCCTGGGATTAGGTACGGTCGGCGGGGCCGCCATCTTCTATTTCGTCGCCATCTATGTCGCCCGTGTGGTGGTGGCATTCGCCATCGGGCGGGCGCTGGTCCGCAACCTCGGTTTCTGGGATAGTCCCAATCTGCGCTGGATGCTGGTCGAACTGCTGGCCGGCACACTGTTCATCTCACTGCTGGCGTCGATCCCGTATATCGGATGGATTTTCAACGCCTTCGCGCTGTTTCTGGGGTTGGGTGCGGTTCTGCATGCCCTGCAACAGCAAATCGACGGGACCCTCAGTCCAGCTCCTACATCTGCCCGTCCTTACATCCCGGAGGATTCACAGCGTCTTCCGTATTTCCCGGAAGAGCCGGAGCAAGCCCCTCCGTCGACCGGTCCTGGCACCACCGATCTCCCCGAAGGTTTCGACTGGTGGGGGGAGAAGAAATGATGCATTGCTGCTAGAATACCGGCATGAGTAAAAGACAACGTATCGCGGTGCTGGTCGGGATCGGTATCAGCGCCCTGTTCTTATGGTTCGCCTTCCGCGATTTACAACCGCAGGCGATGCTGGATGAAATCGGAAAGACCGACCCGGTTCTCCTGGTGACCGGTGGCGGTGTGTATTTTCTGGCGGTGACGGTGATTGCGCTGCGCTGGGGCTTTTTGCTCCCCGCCATCACACTCAAGCACCTGTTCCCGTTGGTCACCATCGGCTACATGGGTAACAACGTCTACCCCCTGCGCAGCGGCGAAGCCCTGCGCGTGTTTCTGCTCTATCGCAACCACCGTGTGCCGGTTATCCGGGGCGCGACGACGGTCGTTGTCGAGCGTGTCTTCGACGGTATCGTCATGCTCTCATTCATCTTGCTCGGACTCCTGCTCTCCGGCATCGCCTCAACCGATGTCCAGCGGGTCGTCACTTTCGCCATGCCCTTGTTCCTGGTGGCGCTGGCCGTCTTTCTGCTGCTGGCTGCTCGCCCCGCAGCCCTGCACACTTTGCTCCGATGGATTAGCCGGTGGCTGCCCGACTCATTGGCCGCACCCATCGCCAGCGTAGGTGAGGAGATTATCAACGGCCTCAGCGGACTGCGCAGTCCGGCGCAGCTAGCCGGAGCCATCATCAGTTCCTATCTCACCTGGGGCATCGAAGCCGGGGTATACTGGATCGTGGCGTTCGCCTTCGACCTGGACATGAGCTATTGGGTGATGCTGGTGGTCGTGGGAACGGTCAATCTGGCTGGATTGATCCCGGCATCGCCGGGACAAATCGGTGTGTTCGAGTTCTTCGTCTCGGCGGTACTGATCGCCGCCGGAGCCAGTGAAACTCGCGCCGCCAGCTACGCGCTGGTCGTCCATGTCATTATCTGGCTGCCAGTCACACTGGTCGGATTCGCGTTTCTGGCGCAGCAGGGCCTCGGCTGGCAGGCCATCACACAGGCACACGAACTTGAGGAAAAAGCCCATGAACCCACCGGATAACTTACCACCCGCCACCCGTACCGACGACAACGATTTCGCCCACACGGCCATGTATGTCCGTGCGCCAGAAGCCATCCAGCGCGTGATCGACACCAACCCCGGCTATTCAGGCACTATCCGCCGTGCGTTACAAAGCCTCAGCGACCGGCTGGTTTTCAACGAACCGATCACTATGTTAGAACCACTGGCCCCCGATTACAGCCACTGGCTGCCGCTGTTTGAGCGCCATCGCGGTGCGACCTGGCTGGCGGTCGAGTGGTTTTACGCCGAAACCTTCTTCTATCGCCATTTGATCCAGGCGGTACGCTGGTGGGAAACACAGCGCGACCCCTTCGCCAGCATCAAAGAGGAGGAACTGCGCAGTCCTGCCTTGTGGGAGATGGTCGAAGCTCAACCTGGCAGCCTGGACCAGCGGCTCCATAACGCCCTGTGGGGCAACCGCATTGACCTGAGCTTCGCCGCCTCGCTCAGTCGCGGCACCCGGGTCGATCAGGACGATTTGTTGGTGGACGACACCGGGCGTGTCGTCGAACATCTGGCAGCCGGAGCGGGAACCGTCCACATCATCGCGGATAACACTGGCACGGAACTGGCGATGGACCTGCTGCTGGCCGATGCACTGCTGGCCGGACGCATCACCCATGTGGTCGTTCATCTCAAAATGCACCCGACCTTTATCAGTGACGCCGTCGTAGCCGATGTGTGGAACTTGATCGACCGGCTCGACCAGCACAACGCCCGACTGGCCGAACGACTGCGAACCCGCATCAATGAGGGACGGCTCCGCCTGCTGCCGGACTTCTTCTGGAACAGCGGTTATTTCTTATGGGAACTGCCCGCTCACCTGGAACGGGCTATGAACAATGCCCGGTTGGTGATCGTCAAGGGCGATGCCAACTACCGCCGCATCCTGGGCGATGCCCTGTGGCCGTCTAACACATCTTTCACCGACGCCACCCACTATTTCCCGGCACCGCTGCTGGCACTGCGCACGCTCAAAAGCGATCCAATCGTGGGGCTGGCTCCCGGACAGGTGGAGACCCTCGATTCAATAGATCGGGAATGGCGCGTCAACGGTCAGCGCGGCGTGCTGCAATTTAAGGGAGTAAATTCGTGAAAATTGGAATCATCGGAGCCGGGGCAACGGGAATCGCCGCCGCCTGGGATTTGGCCCGCGCCGGACACGACGTCACCCTGTACGAAGCTGGTGCCGAAGTTGGTGGATTAGCCGCCGGTTTCCGCGATGACGGTTGGGACTGGTCGCTGGAAAAATTCTATCATCACTGGTTCGAGGGTGATAAGGACATCCGCGCCATCTTACAGGAGATGAATCTATGGGACCGGGTGATCTTCCCGCGCCCCAAGACCAGCTATTGGATCGACGGCAAGATCGTCCGTTCGGAGATTTCACCGTCGGCGCTGTTTCTGCCGCTCTCCCCCGGCGCGAAAGTGCGCTTTGGGTTGGCAGGAGCATTCCTCAAATTCATGCCATCGGGCATGCCGTTAGAACGCTTCACCGCGCATGAGTGGATGCAGCATTACATGGGCGAGGAGGCCTACAACAAATTCTTCCGCCCGCTGCTGATTGGCAAGTTTGGCGACCGTTACGAGCAGGTCAACATGGCCTGGATGTGGGCCAGAGTCAAAGCACGCAGCTTGCGGTTGGGTATCTTTCAGGGTGGATTCCAGGCGGCGATGGAAGCGATGGCGGCGAAAATACAGGCAGAAGGAGCCAACATCCACCTGAACACGCCAGTGGAAAAGATCGCCAGCACCGAGGACTTCAAACCGGCACTGGTTGTCCAGGGCGAGACTCACCCGTTTGACCGGGTGCTTTCTACCACATCCCCCCGGCTGCTGCTCAAGATGGCTGACCGGTTGCACGACACCCACTACGGCGATCAGGTTGCCGCGCTGGATAGCATCGGTGCGATTTGCGTGATTCTGGCGCTCAAGCAATCGCTGCTCACTGACGGCACCTACTGGCTCAACCTGCCCGCCACCCGCCCGGATAAAGGCGAAAGCCAGTTTCCCTTCCTGGCCCTGGTGGAACACACCAACTGGCTGCCGCGTGACCATTACGGCGGAGATGTGATCGTCTACTGCGGCGATTATGTCCCGCCCGACCACGAATACTTCTCGATGGACGAGACCACCCTGGTGGAACGCTTCACGCAGGTATTGCCGACCTTCAACCGCGACTTCTCAACTGACTGGATTCGCAAGTCGTGGGTGTTCCGTGCGCCTTATGCCCAGCCCGTTCCCGGCGTGAATCACAGCCAGAACATCCCCGACCTTGCCACACCCTTGCCCGGTATCTATTGGGCCAGCATGAGTCAGGTTTACCCCTGGGACCGGGGGACTAATTTCGCCGTAGAATTGGGGCGACGAGTTGCCAAAGTTATGGCATAATAAAATTGAACGATGCTGTAAGACGAAAGATTGGTAAAAATGCCTATCGTGGAATTGGCTGCAGAAGCGGACCGTGCTGCAATTTGTGAACTGGATGCGCTGGTACAGGGCGATAATCACCGCTCGGAATTTCTCACCCAGACCTTGTTTGACAACCGGGTGATTATCGCCCGTGACGGTTTGCAGGCGCTTGGGTTTGCGATCTTCCACCAGCGATTCTTTCACCATTTCTTCGTCGCTGAATTGCAAATCCACCCGGATCAGGTCAACGAGGGGATCGATGCTGCCCTGCTGCGCCATGCCGAAAGACTTTGCAGCAGTGATCGCATCTTCGTCTCTGCCTCCGAATATGACGATGACCGGCAGTATCTTTATCGTTCATTAGGCTATGTCCGAAGTGGTCAGGTAGAAAATGTCAACAATCACAGCACGGAAGTGGTGTTTGTGAAATTCCTCGTGCCATAGTCCTGAATAATTTCTGAATTTCTAAATCTAAACACTCCACCCCACTATATCAACGATATACTCGATAATGAAAGACTTTGTAATTAGCAAGGCGTGATGCAAGGCAATGGCAAGGTTCTTTCATCTACCGTGAATATACACGGACATCGTTCTGAGAGTAATAAGGACGTCTTATGCGAAATATCTGCGTCATCGGAACCGGATACGTTGGTCTGGTCAACGGCACTTGCTTTGCTGACCTGGGCAACAATGTTATCACCGTTGATATCGACGAGAAGAAGATCAACGACCTCAAAGACGGCATCATGCCGATCTACGAACCCGGTTTGAAGGAAATGGTCGAACGCAACGTCGCCGCCGGCCGTTTGAGATTTACCACCTCCTATGAAGAAGGACTTGAAGACGCCGAGTTCGCCTTCATCTGCGTCGGAACCCCCGAAGGTGTGGACGGCGAGGCTGACCTTAAATACGTGCGGTCGGCAGCAGAAACCATCGCTAAAACGATGGATCACGAACTCATTATCATCAACAAATCCACTGTGCCGGTCGGTACCGGCGACTGGGTTTCCGACATTGTGAGCCGCAACCAGCCCGATTCTATCGACTTCTCGGTGGTGAGCTGCCCGGAATTCCTGCGCGAAGGGTCCGCCGTTCTCGACTTCATGAACACTGACCGGACCGTTCTCGGTTCAACCAACCGCATAGCTGCCGAGGCTGTGGCACAACTTTATCTGCCGCTGCGCTCGCCCATTGTCATGACCGACCTGCGCACCGCCGAGATGATTAAGTATGCGTCCAACGCATTCCTGGCGACTCGTATCAGCTTCATCAACGAAATCAGCATCATCTGCGAGAAACTGGGCGCGGATGTGACGGAAGTCGCCCAGGGTATGGGCTTCGACAAGCGCATCGGCCATCACTTCCTGCAAGCCGGTGTCGGTTACGGTGGCTCCTGCTTCCCGAAAGACGTGGCCGCCCTCGCCTATATGGCCCAGACACACGGCATGCACCCGCAGTTGCTCAACGCTGTCATGGACATCAACGCCTTCCAGCGCAAGCATGTTCTGCTCAAGCTGAAAAATCTGCTGGATAACCTGCACGACAAGACCATCGGCGTTCTCGGTCTGGCCTTCAAGGAAAACACCGACGACATCCGCGAATCACCGGCCCTGTCGATCATCCGCCACATTCTGTCGCAGGGGTCGACTGTCAAGGCCTATGACCCGGTCGCTATGCCCAACTCGGCCCGCGAAGTTCCAGGCATCGTCATGTGCGATACGCCCTACGAAGTCGCGGAAGGTGTGGATGCGCTGGTCGTCACTACCCCCTGGAACGAGTTCAAACAGATCGACATGGAGCGTATCCAGGCAAGCATGAAAACGCCGATCTTGATCGACGGACGCAACATGTACGATCCAACTAAGATGATCGAAATGGGCTTTATTTATCGTGGCGTGGGACGTGGCCTTAACGGCGAGGGTATTCACCTCAACGGCAACGGCAAGCACGCCAACGAAGAACTTGTATCGGCAACCGAAGTCAAGAGTCTCGTGATTTAAACCATACGCGAATCAAAAAGGGGCCAGCACGGCCCCTTTTTGATTCTGTCTACCGTTACTCGCCGGTCAGGCTGAACTCATCGAACAGCACCGGCTCGCTTTCGGGATCACGGGTGTCGTAGACGTAGCTGCGCACCATGCCGTCTTCAGTGGTGAACAGGCTGAAGACCGTCATCTCGTTGCTGGCGATACAGGGCAGATCGTTGCCCTCCTCGTCCTGCATCGGGCTGAAGATGCTGGGGAAGATCGGCTCCAGACCGTGCGGGTCGCCGGTCGCAGCGTAGTTTTCCTGGTTGTAGCGGTCATCACGCGGGACATTGCCACGCTCGCGGTAACCCTCAATGTAGCATCCGTAGTTGTTGCCGACGTTGCTGGTCTCCAGGAAGTTGATACCCGCCTCATTCTGCATACGCCACCACAAATGCGAGTGGCCGGTGTGGACCAGATTCACGCCAGCGTCATTGAGCAGGGGCAGGACATCGTAGTACACAATATCCTGGTCGATGGGGTATTCGTACTTGATGAACTCGATGCGACCTGCCTCATCGTACATGATCTCCTGGACCGGGTGTGCCATCACCGGGTTGTAGTTATCACCAATGCCGTGCGGCCCCTGGTGCATCAGAACAACCTTGTACGGGGCGCTCTGGAATTCCTCGGTTTCGAGGACGCCGGTCAGCCATTCGTACTGTTCGCTGCCTTCCTGCAGATCCTCGAAGATGAAATCGCCGTAGCCCCAGTTATCGGGGGTGTTGAAGTCGGCCAACCGCTCGCGGTATTTGCTGCGGGCATTGTCGCCCAGGCTGGGTGTCCGCCAGATGCGGGTGCTGTAAAGGCTGATTATGTAGACATCGCCGTAGCGCATGGCCCAGTAATTTTCGCCACCGGGGCTGTCGTCGGGCAGTGTAAACAGTTCCTGATAGGTGATATTGTTGAAACTGTTATTTATAATCCACTGCTCGCGGATGGCCTCGTCGCCGGTCGGATTCACGATGTCGGCCAATTCCTCATAGCGGGCTTCGGCTACGGCACGCGGCTGCGGGTCATTGTACTGCGTACCCAGGGTATTGCCGGGGTTTAAACGTCCCATGACTTCGTGGTTGCCGACAGCCGAGAACAGGGGGGCATACTGGATAATCTCGCCGCCGACATAGGTACGCACGGTGTTGAAGGTGATACCGTCCTCAGTGCGGGACCGTTCAAGGATGTAACCGCCGTTGCCCTGCAAGCCAGGGAAGAAGGCCCAGCCGCGGCTGTCATCGAACCACTCGGAGGCGCGGTCCGGGATGTTTTGCAGGTCGCCGGGGTAGAACACCGCGTCAATACCGCCTTCACCGGCGACCCTCTCGACCATTTCAAGGTTGGCCGGGGCCATCGCCTTCAACTGATGATCGCTGGTCAGCAGAATGGTCAGGGGCTGGTCGGCAGCCGGGAGCGGCTGAAGACTGTAGGTGTCGCTCATGATCTCGGTGCCATCGTCGGCGATGCTGGTGACGTAGTACGGCACGCGCACACCGGTCTCAAGACCTTCGACATACGCTTCATGACGCCAGACGTCACGCGGGGTGTAGCCACTGTAGATGGCACCATCACCATCCTGGCCCTCAACCCAGGACTGGTTGTCCTCGGCCATGCGACTCAGATTCATCGTCTCGGCTTCGACGGTCATATCCAGGTCGGCACCGTAGGTAACCATGTGGCTGGAGCCTTCCCATTCGGTGAACCAGACGACATAAATACCATCTTCGGTGGGCATTTGCAGCATTGGATCGGTCAGCAGAGTTGGTTCCGCAGCCGCCTCCTCTTCAGCGTCCTGGGCTGCAACCGGCAGCGCCAACATCAACAGCAAAAACAGCATGATTCTCAGTTTCACGTGCAAAATCTCCCGTAGACTCAAAATTGCAGACGACATTGAGCTTGTCCTGATTAATTTAAGTCGATGTTATCCTGTTATCAAAAGCAATTTAAGAAAAATTTTAACAAAATGTAGGTTAATTGTGTCAATAAAGAAGTGACAATTTTCATGAGAGTACCATGAGCACTGTCATATGAGAAAGTTTGTCCACAATGCCCACAAACGTGCCACCGATTTGTGTATACATCCACCCTGACCGCACAGTGAGCAATCTAATAAAGTATTTACGTTAAACGGATACGTGATTTACTTTGTGATGGTATCGTATGCGCATTGTATTCATCAAAGGCATTTCATGGTGGTTGTCAACCCGGTCGTTCAAATCCGCCATCTCAGCAAGACCTACATCGAAGGTGGCCGTAATCGCAAAGTCTTGGATCAGGTCGATCTTGATATTACGACGGGTGAGTTCTTCGTCATGCTCGGCAAGAGCGGCAGCGGCAAGTCCACCCTGCTGAATCTCCTGACAGGCATCGACAAACCCGACCCGTCCGCGAAAACTCAAATATGTATTGGCGATACCGACATTATGCGCCTGGATGAAACCCGCCAGACGATTTTTCGCCGCAACCATATCGGCATCGTCTTCCAGTTCTTCAATTTAATCCCGACCCTGACCGTGATCGAGAACGTGATGCTGCCGCTGGACCTGCGCGGTAACGCCAGTGCAACAGTTGGTCAGACCATGCTGGAACGGGTTGGATTGGGCGACCGCGCTCATACTTTCCCGGATAAACTGAGCGGCGGTGAGCAGCAGCGGATCGCCATCGCCCGTGCGCTGATTCACGAACCCATGCTGGTGGCCGCTGATGAGCCAACCGGCAACCTGGACGAAGACACCGGCAAGCAAATCCTCGATTTGCTGCTGGAATTAACACGCGACGCCGGTAAGACGCTGGTCATGGCGACACACAACCCCGAAATCGTGCCACTCGCCGACCGGGTATGCCGTATCCATGATGGGAAGTTGTCGATAACAGAGGAAATTCCTGCATGATTCTCAATAGTGTGACATGCCAGGGAGTGGTATAATTAAATTACTATGTATCATTCAATTGATAACTATCGCCCCTATTGTTATTTGAGACACCTTAACAATCACGGATTAAGTCGAAAGGTGAGGACCAATGAAAGATCCTGACCCGCAGGTTGTCAAGCAGTTTCTGGCCGAGTTAAGGGATGTCAACAAAGAGAAGCGCCGCACAGCCGTCATGAAGCTGGGCATGGTAGGCGGAGATGAGGCCGTTCGTGCGCTCATGCACGCGGTCACCAACGATTATGAGGATTTGATCGTCCGGGGGCGTGCCGCGCTGATGCTGGGAAAAATCGGTGATGCGCGTGCAGTCCAACCTCTCATTCGCGCTCTGGAAGCACCAGGATTTCAAACACCTTATCACGCTGCACAGGCTCTCGGTGAACTGGGGGATGCACGCGCCATTGAACCCCTGGTGATGCTGGCAGCCTCCGGCAAAGACAAGACACGCGAGGCTGCGCTCGAAGCGCTTCGTCGGTTAGGTTATGACACCGAAACCGAAGAACGCGAACCAGAGATTAGCTAGCGGTATCTTTTACGGGGAAGGCTGTTCAGTCTTCCCCGCGAAGAATTCCTCATAGATATACACTCGGCCTTCATCTAGTGCCAATCCCTCTATGTTAGCTTTTCCCCATTCGTTGCAACATGAGATTAACTCGATGAGAACACCGCTTGTTCTCCGGTTGACGGTCCGGCATATTAACCGTCGTTTTCTGCAAAGTCTGTTGTTTATCATCGGCGTGGCCCTGGGCGTGGCGATGATTATTGCCATTGATGTCGCCAACGGTTCCGCCAGCCGTGCGTTCAGTCTCAGCACAGAGAGCGTCACCGGGCGTGCCACTCACCAGATCACAGGCGGTCCGACCGGCCTGCCCACGACCCTGTACAACACAATTCGTTTGGACCTGGGTATTCGTGATAGTGCGCCCGTCATCGTGGAAGACATTCGTGCTGTTGAACTGGACGGTCAACCGCTGCGACTGCTGGGCGTCGATCCTCTGGCTGAACCGCCTTTCCGTGATTATCTTTCAACGATTCGCGTGGACAGCGATACTCTGGCCGATAACGGCTTCGAGGCGCTGAATCGCTTCATTGTTTCGCCCAACGTGGTACTCATCAGCCAGTCTCTCGCAGACCGTTTCGATATGATTACCGGCGACGAAATCAACTTGCAAGCCAGTGGACGCCGGACACCGGTCGAGATCGTCGGTGTGCTGCAATCGGACGATCAGGTGAGCCAGCAGGCGCTTGACGACCTGATCCTGGCTGACATCGCCACCGCGCAGGAAATCGCCGGGACACCGGGACGCATCAACCGCATCGACCTGATTCTGAGCGGCAGCGAACAGGTCCAGGCCATCCGCGAACGTCTGCCAGAAAGCGTACGCATCGTGGCAGTCAACGAAGATAACGACACCATCGCCCAGATGACCGAAGCCTTTGAACTCAACCTCCAGGCACTCAGTCTGCTGGCACTGGTCGTAGGCGTCTTTCTGATTTACAACACCGTGACCTTCAGCGTGGTCCAGCGGCGACCCGTTATCGGTATCATGCGCTCGCTCGGCACCACCCGGCGGCAGGTCTTCGGCTTGATCCTGGGTGAGGCCTTCGTCCTGGCGCTGGTAGGTACGGTCATGGGGATGGGACTGGGCGTGATCTTTGGACGCGCTGCCGTCACACTCGTATCACAGACCATCAGCGATCTTTATTTCACTGTCAACGTCATGCGTGTGGATGTGCAGCCCTTCACGCTGGTCAAAGGCGCAGCCATCGGCCTGCTCGCCAGTCTGGGCGCGGCAGTCATCCCGGCCATCAGTGCCACCCGGACACCGCCGGCTGGCACTATGCGCCGCAGCGATCAGGAACAATCCGCACAGCGGCTTCTGCCGTTGATTACCCTGATGGGCGTCGGGTTGAACGTCTTCGGGTTGGTGCTGCTGCAACTGCCCACCGACAGCATCGCGATCAGCTTTGTGGCGCTGTTCGCCATCGTGGTCGGCGGGGCGCTGTTCACCCCGCTGGCGCTGATCGTCGCCATGCGCATCGCCACACCGCTCACCAACGCGCTCTTTGGCGTGGTCGGGCGCATGGCTCCCCGTGCAGTCGTGCGCTCCATCAGCCGGACCTCGGTCGCCGTTGCGGCACTGACCATCGCCGTGAGCGTGATCGTCGGCGTCAGTGTCATGATCGCCAGCTTCCGCAGCACAGTCGATGACTGGCTGCAAACCACTCTCGGCTCGGATATTTACGTCTCACCGCCCAACCTGGGGACCAACCTGTCCACCGTCGATGTGGACGGCGAAGTGCGCGAGATCGTGCGCCAGCAGCCCGGCGTAGCTGAGGTTTCCGCATCACGACTGGTCACCGTGACGGCCCCCGATTACCCTGATATGCCGCCGGTCAATCTTCAGGCAGTCGATAGTGACATCGCTACCGACCGCCGCTTCGCCTGGAACGACGCTGGGGCGGATTACTGGCAGGCGATGGAGAACGGCGCGGTCATCGTCAGTGAGCCATTCGCTTTCCGCCGTAACCTGGAGCAGGATAATGATCCAACCATCACCCTGCTCACCGACCAGGGAACGCGCACCTTCGATGTTGTCGGCGTCTTCTACGATTACTCGACCGATCAGGGCAAGGTGTTTATGGCGAACAGTGTCTACCGTGACTTCTACAACGATCCCTTCATTTCGTCGCTGGCAGCCTATATCGAACCGGACGCCGACCTGAATACCGTTATCGCGTCGGTGCGGTTGTCGCTTTCCGGCTACGATCTCCAGGTGCAGGCCAACCGTGAACTGCGCAGTGGGGTGTTCGAGGTTTTCGACAACGCTTTCTCCATCACGATTGCCCTGCGCCTACTGGCGACGATGGTGGCCTTCATCGGCATCTTGAGCGCCTTGCTGGCGCTGCAACTGGAAAACACGAGACAGTATGGTGTGATGCGGGCCAACGGCATGACACCGCGCCAGTTATGGAATTTCACCCTGATCCAGACCGGCTTGATGGGCGTGGTTGCCGGACTGCTGGCGATCCCGATTGGTCTGGCGCTGGCGCTGGTATTGCTCTACGTCATCAATGTACGTTCGTTCGGCTGGTCGATGAGCTTTTATTTCGCACCAGAGGAGTTCGCGGTGGCCTTTATGGTCGCCGTCGTGGCGGCTTTCCTGGCGGGCATTTATCCGGCATGGCGATTGACTCGTCTGGTCACAGCACGGGCGCTGCGCAGCGAGTAATCAACGCCGCAAACTCACCCAGTTTTGCCATGTGGACCGGGACAACGCGCCGGTGTGACCATCGACATAATGACCGAGACCCCGGTCCAGCAAGCCACTGAGCATGTCCAGATTCATATCTTTCGATCCCGGCTGGAAATAGGCCACCGGCGGGTAAAAGCAGTCGCCCAGGAACATTACCCCATCCTCTTTGACCGTGAGAACAGTCGAGTCAGCGGCATGATCCCCGCCGACATGTTCCAGTTCCAGCGTGACGCCATCCAGCGGGATGGTGTTGGTCTGCTGATCGTAAATGACGGTCGGATGGACGATGCGAAAATCGGGCCAATCAGACTCCATCAGTCGTCCCAGGCGATCAAAGCTGCTTTTCAGTCCGGGCCAGTTGTGGCTGACCTGTTCCAGCCAGCCTGGTCCCCAGGGACGGCGGGCGTATTCGACGACCGCCTGACGGCATATCTCATGAGCGATCACCGGCACATCGTAGACATAAGCGCCGAAGATATGATCCCAGTGATGGTGTGAGTAGACGATATGGGCTACCGGCGGCGCACCGATGGCGTTCAGGCCGTCCATGATCTGGCGTGCGTGCGCCGGACTGTTCCCGGCGTCAAACAATACCGTCTGCGTCGCGGTACAAATCACCCCCACCGACGGTTGGACCAGCGTTCTATCCGGTGCGGGCGATACCACCCACACATGGTCGGTAAGCTGCTTGAGCATATTACGGCGCTGCCGGAAACGGCGACAGATTCTCGGCGGTCGCAGTCGGTGCCGTCCACACCATCTGCCATCCGAACTGGGCTTCATCGTAGCTGCGCACCCACAACCCGCGCCCGCGTCCATCCTGTAAATACTCCACCGAGAAGACGATGGGCGGCTCAAAATTAGGACCGGCCACCTGACGGAACAACACCAGCCCATCCGGTGCCGGCATCATCTCTGTGTATGCCTGAGTGACTGCCAGCGACTCGATTTCGGCCTCGCTGCCACTGCGATCTAACAGCACGATGCGGGTGGACTGGACTTCGCCCGTACCGGCCAGCATCATGATGGCGATCTGGCGACCGTTATTCACGAACATGGCGGCCAGCAGGGTGGCGTCGGCGCTGTGATAGACGATCTGTTGGCTGCCGTCCGCCGTCTGGTAGACGACGACATTCAGTGCAGCAATGGGACCACCAGCATCAACAGCGGGCAAATCTGGCTCATTTGCCAACCAGATCATCTCGCCACTGGCCGCCAGACGGTTGAAGGACAGGTTGCCCCACGCTGGTGCCGGTTCCAGATCACCGCTGGCCGGATACCAGATATAAGCGTCCAGCGCAATGGTCCCCCAGGGAATGGGTGTGAATATCACGCTGTCCGGTTGGATGGCCGCTGCACGCGGCATGGGTGAGAAATTGGGGAAAAGCGCCACAGCGGCAGGTGAATCAGCGTTGAGTTCAGCGGTTACGGCCCCGCTGGCGACCTCGATCAACCGTAACTGCCACGCTGGACGTGACGTGTCCGCGTTGGGATCGCCGGGGAAGTAATTCACAGTGCCGACGGCGACGGTCCCACCATCATCGGAGAAGTCCGACACCTGACAGCCGGTGCTGACACCCAGGTCCAGTGTAAGCATATCGGTCTCTGTTGCGATCTCGCGCACAATCAGGCTGGTGGGAATGCCCTCCGGCCTTGCCTGGGTGTTATCCATCTGGCAGTAGGCCACCTGACTGCCATCATCGCTGAAGGCCATATCCCATCCGGTGATATACAGGTCTTCACGCAGGCCCAGGTTGTAGGACTGCTCGGTACCATCGGCGAAGATACGCACCAGGTCTTTCGTCTCGGCGTTGTAGAGATAGACGGACCAATCCTGAGCCGCCACCGGCAGCGCCAGAAAAAGTACCAGCAACACAAGCAAGAGTCGTCGCAAAAGTTCACCCCGTGAAAACAAACACGTTCAATTATTGCGCCGCGTCCCTACAAACTCCGCAAAAAGAACCACAGGTTGGCCGGTCGCTCCGCCAGACGGCGCATAAAGTAAGGGTACCACGACTCACCAAAGGGTAAATAGACCCGGACAGGTGCTCCAGCCCGCGCCAGTTCTGACTGCCGGTCGGAGCGGATGCCGTAAAGCATCTGGAACTCGTAATTCGATACATTGAAGCGTTCGATGTCGGCCAGCGCTGCTTCGATCATGGCTTCATCGTGGGTGGCGATTTCCAGCAGGCCATCCGTTTGCAGATACTCGTGGACGATCTGGCGGTAATGGTCGTCCACATCCGCTTTCTTCGGGAAGGCGATGTCGGGTGGTTCAAGATATGCGCCTTTGCACAAACGGATACGGGCGTTTTCGGCGGCAAGCTGGCGCATATCGTCGCGGCTTCGGCGCAGGGCCGCCTGGATCACTGTTCCCAGGTTGGGGAATTCATCGCGCAGGCAGCGGTAAATGCGCAGAGTTGTATCGGTGTAATGGCTGCTTTCCATGTCAATTGTCACACGGACACCGTGCGCGGCGGATAAAATCTGACGCAGATTGTTCACACACAGCGTCTCCCCAATCTCCAGGCCCAGATGGGTCAGTTTGAGTGAGAGACTGGCTTGCAGCCCTTCCTGGATGATGCGATCCAGCATGGTGCAGTACATCTCGACCACCGGGCGGGTATCGTCGGCAGAGGTGACACTCTCGCCCAGATAATCCAGCGTCACCAATAGACCATCGTCGTTGAGCCGATGGCAGACCGTGACGGCCTCATCCAGAGTCTCCCCGGCGACAAAACGCCGGGCCACACGCCGTGCCAGCCAGAAATCGCTGACGATCCGTCGCGCCCACCCGGCCTGAGACAGATATAGAAGCAATTGTCGCAGCATTTGTAACTCCACTTTTAGCCTTATTATAGCGTCTTCCCCGATAACGGTATCATGAGGTATACTCTGGCGGATGAATGCGGAGGGGTGGATGGACTATCAATTTGTGCCAGTTCTGGCGGTGGGGTTTGCCACCTCGCTCAGCCTGACGCCGATTTCGCGCCAGGTGGCGATGCGATTGGGTGTGATGGATCAACCCAAACAGCGCAACATCACCCGCACACCAACCCCCATGATGGGCGGGCTGGCTCTTTATCTCGCGTTTGCCCTGCCGCTGCTGCTGTTCAGCAAGTCACAATACATCACCGAACTGGGGGCGATCCTATCCGGTGCAGCTTTTCTGGCCTTCGTCGGCCTGCTCGATGACCGCTACAATCTCGGTATCCGCATCCGGCTGGTAGCGATGGCGCTGGCCGCGATGGTGCTGCTGGCCGCTGGCATCCAGATTCAACTTTTCGACCAGCCGATCATCGATTACCCACTGACTGTCTTCTGGATCGTCGCCATCACCAACGCCGTCAACTTCCTGGATAACATGGACGGTCTCGCCGCCGGATTAACGGCGATTGCTGCGTTTTTCTTCCTGCTGATGGGCATCAACGAGGGGTTGGTGCTGGTGAGTCTGCTGGCGTCGGCCCTGCTCGGCAGCGCGGTCGGCTTTCTGACCTACAACTTCAACCCGGCCAGCACCTTCATGGGGGATATGGGAGCGCTGCCTCTGGGATTTATCCTGGCGGTACTGGGGATTATTCTGAAGTTCGGCACCCAGCCCCTCAGCGTCACCTGGATGATTCCGATTCTGGTACTGGCGCTGCCGGTGTTCGACATCAATCTGGTCATATTGACACGGCTGGCGGAAGGGCGGTCGCCCGGTGAAGGCGGCAAGGACCACACCTCGCACCGCCTGATGAGCCTGGGATTGAGCCAGCGTCTGGCTCTTCTGGCGCTCTACAGCGGATGCGCCGTGTTTGGGGCGATGGGGCTGGCGATCAGTGCCATGCCACCGGCACAGGCGTGGCTGGTCGGTATCATGGGTCTGGCACTGATGGCGGCATTGTTTGTATGGATGGTCTGGATTCGTCAGAAGGGAAAATCATGGCACAAACCTACATCGTGACCGGCGGAGCCGGGTTCATTGGCTCGCACATCGCGGCCCGTCTCATCCAGGACGGCCATCGTGTGCGGGTGATTGACAATCTGCTCACTGGCAAGCGGGCCAACCTGGATTATCTGGACTCACTTGGCGGTGATTACACCCATTACGCCGCCAGCATTACCGACCTTGACCAGATACAACCGATCTTTGCCGGTGCGGATTATGTCTTTCATCAGGCGGCTCTGCCCTCGGTCCCGCGCAGTGTCGCCGAACCGCTGGAAACGCATCTTCACTGCGTCACTGGCACGCTGAACGTCCTCATCGCTGCCCGCGATACTGGCGTCAAGCGCGTCGTCTACGCAGCGTCATCCTCGGCTTACGGTGAGATCGAAGGCGTGTTCAAAGAGGAGACGATGGCCCCGCAGCCGATTTCACCTTATGGTGCCGCCAAACTCGCCGGTGAATACTACTGTCAGGCGTTCACCCAGAGCTATGGCCTGGAGACCGTCGGCCTGCGCTATTTCAACGTCTTCGGTGCACGCCAGGACCCGAAGTCGCAGTATGCCGCCGTCATCCCCAAATTCATCACCCTGATGCTGGCGGGAAAGTCGCCGGTCATCTACGGTGACGGGCTGCAATCCCGCGACTTCACCTACATCGACAATGTTGTACATGGTAACCTGCTGGCCGCCGAAGCCCCGGACGCTGCCGGACAGATGATGAATCTGGCGACCGGTGGGCGTGTGACCGTGCTGGAACTGATCGACAAGCTCAACCGACTGATAGGAACCGACATCCAACCTATACACGAGCCAGAACGTTCCGGTGACATCAAACACTCGCGGGCCAGCATCGAACGCGCCCAGGCGCTGCTGGATTACAGCCCTATCGTGGATTTTGACACCGGTCTGGAACGTGCGCTGAGCTACTATCGCCATCCCTGAACTTTTTCATTTGGCGTTCCTGTTCTATTATGGAAACAGGCAGACAAAACACAACAGCAGGTGACATGCATGACGGACGTGGATTACGACGCTATCGAAGATGAGTCGGACGACGAGTTCGACAATGATGAGCCAGACAAGAGAGCCATTGCGGCGTTTGAGAAAAACGTCTTGCGCAACATCAAGGTCCTGATCTCACCTAGAGCCAACCGCGAACAGCGCATTGAGGCCGCTTACTGGTTGGGCGAGTCGGCTGAGCCTAAAGCGATTACCGCGCTGCGCAAAGTCTATAATCGCGATAAAAAAGACAAGAAACTCCACCAGGCGGTCGCGTTTGCCCTGGGCCAGTTCAAAGCATTGGACCTGGCGATTGAGCGCGAGGAAGGTGACTCGGTCACGGAAGCGCTCTATCGTGAAGAAAACAGCGACGTACTCGATTTGATTACGACGATCACGATGAACGGGCCGACAGTCAGCAAACCCAAACCGGCTTTCGGACTGCTGAATATCGGACTGCTGGTCGTATTGGTGATCCTGGTCATCGTCAATGTTGCTCTGGTGGCTGTTGGCAGTGGCGATGACGAGAGTAACGTCACCGCGACCACTGC
Source organism: uncultured Anaerolineaceae bacterium (assembly GCA_964417785.1). Lineage (GTDB taxonomy): Bacteria > Chloroflexota > Anaerolineae > Aggregatilineales > Phototrophicaceae > DAOTUL01. The sequence goes on from CAYQJO010000002.1 coordinate 53,927, forward strand.
ACCGACTGCATCCCCGGCAGCCGCCATCGACGACGATTCAACGCCGACACCCACATCAACCGCAACCGACACCCCTACCCCTACCATCGAGCCGACGGCAACGCTGGACCCGCGCGAACTGACACGCCATCTTCAGATCATTTCCACCAATATCGGTGATGCTATGGACGGTCGCGCCCCGCATCCGCTGTTGGTGCAGTATTGGAACGACGTCACCCGTGCCGGTGCCACTGCTGGCTGCAACGCCATCCGCCCGACCATCCCGTCCGATTACACGGTACCGGAGGACATCCTCATCTACCATCCGGACCTGGAAGACATCACCGCCCAGACCAATCTCGGTCTGCAACTGCTGCGCGATAGCTGGAATGCGTTTGAAAACGCCTGCCGTGAGGGTGAATTAATCGACAAAGCCGAGTCGGAACTGGCGCGATTGGATACAGCCGCTACATGGCTGAATTCAGCCCGCAGCCAGCTTGATCAAATGCGCAACAGCCAGACCTCATCACCATAATGTCTAGCGCCCTATACCCCATCCAG
>CAYQJO010000003.1:0-3922 GCA_964417785.1 uncultured Anaerolineaceae bacterium
TTAGACTTCTGATGCTTCTTCGACCGTTTCGGCCACACTTTCCAGCACCAGTTCGTTTTCGTCGTTCGTGGTGATCCGCACTATGTTGGCGATCTGGAACTTGCCGGAGAGAATGCCGTCCGATAGCGCGTCCTCGATCTCGTTCTGGATCAGGCGACGCAGCGGACGCGCACCATATTCAGCGTCGTAACCCTGTGTCGCCAGCCATTCCCGTGCTTCTTCGGTGACATCCAGCGTGATCGCGTGTTCGATCAGGCGTTCGCTCACCTTCACCAGTTCCAGGTCCACAATGGATTTGATCTGTTCCTGCGACAGCGGGCGGAAGACGATGGTCGCATCCACACGGTTCAGGAATTCCGGACGGAAAGCACGCCGAAGCTGCTCCATCACATTTTTCTTCAGATCATCATAGGACTCCTGGGCGCTTTCTTCTGTATCGACCGGCACATTGAAGCCCAGATTTGCCCCACGCTTGATGGTATCCGCGCCGACATTGCTGGTCATCACGATGATCGCGTTGCGGAAATCGACCCGGCGACCGCGTGCGTCGGTCAACTGGCCCTCTTCCATAATTTGCAGCAGCATGTTGAAGGCTTCCGGATGGGCTTTCTCGATCTCATCGAAAACCACAATGCTGTAAGGCCGGCGGCGGATGGCTTCTGTAAGCTGGCCCGCGTCTTCGTAGCCGACGTATCCGGGCGGCGCGCCGACCAACCGGGCGACCGAATGCCGCTCCATGAATTCGCTCATGTCCAACTGCACCAGCGCTTCTTCGCTGCCGAACATGAACTCAGCCAGCGCTTTGGTCAGTTCGGTTTTACCGACACCCGTTGGCCCCAGGAACATAAACGAACCGATAGGCCGGCGCGGGTCTTTCAAACCGGCACGGGCGCGGCGTACCGCTTTACTGATGGCAACAATGGACTCATCCTGGCCCACAATCCGCTTGTGGAGCGCACCTTCCATCTCCATCAACCGGGCGGTTTCTTCACCTGCGATCCGCATGACTGGGATACCGGTCCACATAGCGACGACTTCCGCAATGTCCTCACCGCTCAGGCGTGGCTGGTTGGTCTCCTCATTCCAGTTGGATTTGAGATCAGCCAGTGTCTCGCGCAGATTATCGCGCCGATTGCCCAGGTCGTCGAGACGGTCGGGACTTTCGTTGGATTTTTCCAGTTCAGAGATACTGTCTTCCAGATCGAGCAGTTCCATCTCAGCCCTGCGGACCTGGGCCGCTTCCGGACTCTTGTACATACGTAAACGGGCGGAGGCCTCGTCAATGAGGTCAATCGCCTTATCCGGCAGGAAACGATCCGGCACATAGCGAGCGGAGAGATTGACCGCCTGCTCAATGGCTTCGTCGGTAATCTCGACCGTGTGATGGTCCTGGTAGGGTTCTTTGATGCCCTGGAGAATTTCGATGGTCTCTTCGATGGTCGGTTCGGCCACAATAATCTGTTGGAACCGGCGTTCCAGCGCGGCATCGCTCTCGATGTGCTTACGATACTCATCCAGCGTGGTCGCGCCGATGCACTGCAACTCACCGCGTGCGAGCGCTGGCTTGAGGATATTGGCGGCATCGACACTGCTCCCGGCGGAACCGGCACCGACGAGCATATGGACCTCATCGATGAACAGAATCGCATCGGACGCTTTCAGTTCCTCGATAACGCGCTTGAGGCGTTCTTCAAACTGGCCGCGATACATCGTACCGGCCACCAGCGATCCCACATCCAGTTGCAGCACGCGCTTGTTCAGCAGCGGCTTGGGCGTATCCCCGGCGACAACGCGCTGGGCCAACCCTTCCACGATGGCGGTCTTACCCACACCTGGCTCACCGATGAGGGCGGGGTTGTTCTTGCGCCGCCGCGATAGAACCTGGATTACGCGCTCGATTTCGGTCTCACGCCCGACAACCGGGTCCAGTTTGCCATCACGGGCAAGCTGTGTCAGGTCGGTGGCGAGTTGGTCCACGAGCGGCGTCTTCTCGTTGCTGCCCCGGCTGGAACGGCGTTTCTGTTGTTCTTCCTGGCTGCTTTGCGGTTGAACCGGGCTTTCCTGGAGTACACGCCGGGTCTGGCGGCGTACTTCTTCCGGGCTGACACCGAGGCGTTTGAGGACATCAATCGCCACGCCTTCGGACTGGCGCACCAATCCCAACAGTAGATGTTCGGTTCCAATGTAGTGATGGCCCATGCGCCGGGCTTCATCGACCGCGAGTTCGAGGACTTTCTTGGTGCCGGGGGAAAGATCGAGCTGAATGGTTGAGGTGCGGGTGGAGGCCCGCGTCAAACGCTCGACAAGTTCTTCTACACGGCTTTGCTCAAGTCCAAGATCGCGCAGCACTTTGCCCGCGACACCACCTTCTTCACGCATCAATCCCAGGAGCAAGTGTTCAGTGCCTATGTAATTGTGCTGAAGACGTTCTGCTTCTTCCTGTGCCAGACTCAACACGCGCCGCGCCCTCTGGGTGAAACGTTCCATTTTATTTGGCACGGTATCTAACCTCCGTCACCGCTAGCCGCTGTGGCTCGAATACCACAATCAAACGATATTGCAAATTACAGACCTACTAATTAGTTTGACTCATTATAGCAAACTCTTGGCCCATGAGTTACCCCCCACTCTCAATACTTTGTTAGAATTTCACCATCTAAACCAAAACAGGGACAACATGATGTTGTCCCAGCTTACCTTACTTCGTGCCAAACCGTGTGAAATCTAGGAATCGTCTGCGCCGGACGAATAATTGCGCATGTCGCGGTCCAGGTATTCGGCAGATTGAACCCGCTTCAAACTCAGACCCAGACGGCGATTCTTGACATCAATTTTGACCACCCGCAACGTCAATTTGTCGTCTTCATTGACTACTTCTTTCGGATGGCTCACGCGCTGGTCGGAAAGCTCTGAGATATGAATCAGGCCCTCGATGTCTTCGGCGTCGATCAACTGGGCAAATGCGCCGAATTTTGTCAGCTTGGTCACCGTTGCCTGGACCAGATCGCCAACCTGATAGGTCGTGGCGACTTCATCCCAGGGATCGGCCTCCTGGCGTTTGATGCTCAGGCCGATGCGCTTGCGCTGCCGGTCCACACTGATGACCTGCACCAGCACTTTCTGCCCGACCTTAAGCACATCTTTGGGATGGGTCACATGCCGCCATGCGATCTCAGTCAGATGCACCAGACCTTCGGCACCGCCAATATCCACAAAGGCACCGAAGTCTTCCAGCGTCTTGACTTCACCTTCGATCACCTGATCGACCTCAAGCTCGTTGATGAGCGCTTCCTTGCGCCGTTCGCGCCGCTCACGCGAGGCCGTCCGCTCGGATAAAATCAGGCGGTTGCGGCCACGATCCACTTCCATCACCTTGACGATGATTGGTTCGTTGACCATCGGACCGTAACGCTGCTCTGGTGTATCGCCCTCAATCCCGATGCGGCGGTCGTCGCTAATCTGGCTCTGTGGCACAAAACCGCGCAGCCGCCCGAAACGGACGATGAGACCGCCTTTATTGTAACCAGCGACACGGCCCTCATAGATTTCCTGGCTCTGGCTGAACTTCTCTGCCCGTGTCCAGTCCATCTCTTCCATGGCCCGGTTAATCGAAAGCAGAACACGGCCCTGGTGATCGCGTGGGTTGACGACGAACACGGTCAATGTTTGGCCTTCAGCCAGTTCTTCGAGGTGCTGTCGGGTCATGCGTTCGAGTTCGCGGCCTGGTACCAGTCCCAGCAGATTCTCCCCCAGATCGACTTCAATCGAGGTAGGCGAGATATTAAGCACGGTACCTTCAATCAGATCACCCCGTGTCACACGCGGACGCCCCTCATCGACAGGTGCGCTGGTCTGCTCGACCGGGTGCTGCTCGACCGTGATGTCCTCAGCCGGAGTGTCATCCACCACCGCCTCATCGGCA
>CAYQJO010000003.1:4022-15659 GCA_964417785.1 uncultured Anaerolineaceae bacterium
CCTCAGCCGGGGGTGTGTCCTCGGATGAGACATCCGCAGATGTTTCGTCCACAGTATCCTGAGCCTGATCGGCAAGGGGTGTCTCAGCCGGGTCGGCTGATTGTTCAAACCGATGCTGCTCTGGGGTTGGTTCCTCAGAAGAAGGGGTCTCGACCTCGGAAACAGTGGGCTCGTCTTCGACAGCAGACTCCGGTTGCAGTGAGTCCTTCTGCCCTGTTATATCTTCGCTCATCAAATTCTCCGCTGCGTGGAACGCCTGGCGCGTGATTCCGTGACGATAAGCACAAAAAACACGGCTCCCGCCACAGCAAGGCAATTTAACACACTGGCGAGTTTATGTCAAATAGATGATTTTAACGATAGTTTAACCTGTGTTAAAGCCTTTGCTCATCGGTTGTCGATCTCATGCCGTACCGTTTCCAGCAGCGTATCCGCCCGCAGTTGCGCCAGCGTATAGCACGGACCACCCAGCTTATCCGCCAGGCTGGCTGCCAATCCCTGGTCGAAGGCCGTGTGTTCCATGTTGATCGTCACCGTGCGGATGTCGTCTTCTTTAATCAGGTTGGCGATCTGGTGCGACTCCTCCTGTGGTGAAAGCGAGTCGCTGATCGACACATTCCCCGCGCCATCCGTCAGCAGGATAATCAGCGGCATGATGTCCGTGTGCAACTGCTTTTCCCGCCGCACGGTATCATACGCCAGCAGCAAACCGGCGGAGAGCGGCGTCTTGCCGCCCACCTGCACATCCACCAGCGCCTCTTTCGCCAACATGACCGAGTTGGTTGGCGGCAGCACCAGATTGGCCCGATCCTTGTTGAACACAATCAACCCCACCCGGTCGCGCCGCTGATAGGCGTCGGTCAGCAGAGACATGATCGCCCCTTTAGTCGCCTGCATCCGCTCGGAAACGGCCATACTCCACGACGCATCCACCACGAACAACACCAGATTGCTCGCCCGCCGCACCCGCACCTTACGCTGCAAATCGCCTCGCCGCAGCGCGTATGCCATGCCCGTTTCCCTCTTCTGTGTTTCCCGTTCGATCTGAAAGGGTGCAGCCGCCCGCAGTGTGGCGTCGAAGGCGATGTCGTCCGTTCGATCACCGGCAGGCCGTGCCTGCACATAACGCCCCCGCTTGCGGTCGGTGCGCGTATATGACCGGCGACCACTCTGCTTGCGCGTCATCCGGTCCAGTTGCGTATTCAGCTTGCGGGGATTGAACTCGGTGGCAGTATCAACGTTCTGCCCACCTTCCCACCAGTGGGCTTCCTGACTCTGGAAGACATTTTGCGGCGATGGGTCCGACTGCGCCACATCCGGCGCTTCCTGACCTTCACGATTTACCGCCTCACTTTTTTTTTACCCTCAGTGGTCTCGGCTTCCGTGTTGGTGGTGGCTTCTCCGTCCTCTTGCATCTCGGCTTCGAGTTGATCCATCTCACTCGCCAGCGTCTCCAGGTTGAACTGGGCGTCAGCAAACGGACCCCGCTTCAGCCGGTGCGGAATTGCCAGTTCAATTGCCAGCAGAATATCGCTCCGGTTGATGCGCGTGCGCCCCTCAAAGGCTGCATGAGCGCGGGCCGTCTTTAGGATAACCAGATCGGCGCGATGACCGTCAATGTGCATGTTGCCTGTCATCAGCGCGATCAGGCGCAGATCGGTCCGTGTGTATTCCACTGAGTCCACAATTTTACGGGCCGCCACAATCCGGTCGCGCAGATCGCTTTCCGCTTCGTCCCACGCCGTGCGGAACGCCACCGGGTCGGTCTCAAACGCGATATGGCGTTCCAGGATTTCCACCCGTTCCGCCGGATCGCTGATACCGAGAACATCGGTTGAAAGGGCGAAGCGGTCCAGCAGTTGTGGGCGCAGATCGCCTTCTTCGGGGTTCATCGTTCCGATCAGGATGAAGCGGGCCGGGTGGCTGAAGCTAATGCCTTCCCGCTCCACCACATTGACCCCCATCGCCGCGCTGTCCAACAGCAGGTCCACCACATGATCGTCCAGCAGATTGACCTCATCCACATACAGGATGCCCCGGTTGGCCGCCGCCAGCACACCCGGATCGAAATGCCGCTGGCCCCGCTGGATGGCTTTCTCGATGTCCAGCGTGCCGACCACCCGGTCCTCGGTGGCACTCACCGGCAGATCGATAAACGGCGTGCGCCGCCGCTCAATCGGGATGTCCCGACCATCACTATAACGCTCACGAGCGACATCGGACCAGGTATCCGGGCGATGTGGATTGTCGTTGAACGGCGTATCCGCGATGCTGTCGATCTCTGGCAGCAGGACTGCCAGGGCGCGGGCTGCGGTTGATTTACCTGTACCGCGCTCACCGCGAATCAACACACCACCGATACGCATATCAATGGCGTTTAAAACCAGGGCGCGTTTCATGCGCTCCTGCCCCACTATCGCCGTGAACGGAAAAACCTGGGCGGACTTGCTCATGCTATCATCCCATCGTTACGATATGATGTCTGGATTGTGACGTTAACGCCGGATGCCCAACAGGTGCCGGGTCTTCTTCCGACTGAGACAGTATGAGTTGATGCCTCAACTCAAGTGTAAGGATACACCCTTGCACCTGAAGGCGCAAGACAGGGAAGCCCCATAAAGTCGAGTCTAACGAACGACGAAATTGCACGAGCCTTCCTCAACCGGGTTGGCTGTCCCTGGGCCGAACGAGTCGAATCCATCGGTGATCGCTTCACTCCAGGTGGCGCGATAGGTAATCTCGTACTCACCCGCATCCAGCGCTCCTACCGGTACATACCAGTATTTGGCGTACTGGTTGCCGACCTGGACTGTGCGTGTGCCGTACTGCTGCCAATCCGAGAGGAGTTCGCCGTTGAGCCGAACCTCGTAATTCACGGCTTCCGTGTGTTGTTCGATGTACTGTGGATCGGCAACATACCACGCCCAGAACACATCGACGGTTGAACCGGCAGCCAGATCGGACGGAGCCGGTACGCCGAAGAACGAATCGTTGCACATGGCGAAGACATCTGCGCCTTCCTGCATGGTGGCTCCACCCGGTGGCGGATTCGCCGCCGTTGGCGGCGCTTCGGTCGGATTGGGCGTGCTGGCCGCAGTCGTTTCAACTGGCGGTGTCATCACTTCGGGGGTCTCCACCGGGTCGTTGGGCGATTGTCCACTGACCGATGCCGGCGGCGAGACCGGTACCACACCCATCGCCAGTGCCGTCGCCGTCAGGTTGATGGCGTTGACATCGATCACCGGCAGGAACGGCTCTGTTGGTGCAGGCGTCCCGCTGGGCGTCGGCGATGAGGCTTCAGTCCCCACCGGCGTATCGGTGACGGCAGCACGCGGCGGAGTCGGTGTCACCGTACCCCCACCGATCAACGCCGTTGGCAGCGGCGTGCCAAGTGCCAGCGCAGTCTGGTCAGGCGATGGGGTCATGGTCGGGAAGGGCGTGGTGGTCGGCTCGATGAACATCAGGCGGGCGGCAGCCCAGCCCTCGGTGCCATCTTCCATTTTGATGTTCAGCCAGGAACCATCCTGATTCTGGCCCAGAATCTCGACACCAGTACCCGGTATCAGCGCACGAATGGTGCTGAATGTCGTCCCCGGCCCTTCGCGCACATTGATCGATTGCATTGAGCGCACAATGCCGATCACCGGCGGCGCTTCAGTAGGCGTCGATGTGTTGGTCGGCGTCGGTGGGATGGGTGTCTCAGATGGGATCGGGGTAAATGTCGGCAGCGGCGTGCGGGTGAAGAAGGGAGTCGCCGTCGCCTGCGGCTGTGTCACCAGGGGTGCCAGGGTCGCGGTGGGAAGCGACGCGGCCTCATCGCCATCATCGCCATCGCAGGCGACCAGGACCAAAACCAGAAGGAAGAACAGTACGTTCAGTTTTCTCATCATATGCCAGTAGAATCCGACCTATCAACGCCGCTATTATAGCGCACTTTGGCCTTGACCTGCATGGCAGACTATGCTAGCCTATAGCGTAATTATGTGCCTGTAGCTCAGTGGATAGAGCGTCTGTCTACGGAACAGAAAGTCGGGAGTTCGAATCTCTCCAGGCACGCAGGAATGAGACCAGCCCTATGGCTGGTTTTTTTATGGCAAAGTCAACCGGGTTCAGGCGACCACAGCGCTGCTATTGATCTGGGACGGCCTTAAACGGTGTAATCCGCCGGGTTGCCCTGGTTGCCTTTTTTGCCGTCCGGCCAGGTCGTTGCCTGGTCGAATTTCACGCCGGTGACATTCGCCGCTTTGAGGTTCGCGTTCAGCAGATTCGCGCCGTTCAGAACCGCGTTGGTCAGATTGGCCCCGGTCAACCGCGCACCAGTAAAGTCGGTCAGCGTGAGGTTGGCCCCGTTCAGGTTAGCGGCGTTGAAATCTGCGAACATGGCACGTGCGCCGGTCATATCGACACCGGTCATGTTGGTGGAGCGCAGGATCGCCTCATTGATCCGTACACCTTGCAGCGCTGCACCGCGCAAATTGCTGTTTTCCAGATCAAGACGGCTCAGGTTTTCAGAACTCAGATCAAGCCCCGCGAGTCGCGGACGATCCGAACCGTTGATGATAAAGATCACTTCTTTGCGTGTGAGTTCCGCCATCTGGGGTTTCTCCCTCATATGAATGATCGATGGCGATATTACCCTAACGCCGTCGCAGTAGCAAGACGTTGCCCAACCTCGACTTGCGCGATGTATGGCATCATGATAAATTTAGCGTTAGGAAATTGTTACGTCCAGAATGGTTAAAGAGATGTCCGAGAAGATTCTCATCATCGATGACGAAGAGCCAACGGTACAATTAATTGGCATGCTGCTGGAACGCCGGGGTTTTGAGGTAATCAAGGCGTATCGTGCCGAAGAGGGCCTGCGCAAGGCATACCGGTACCAACCCGACATGATATTGTTGGACATCATGATGCCTGACATGGATGGTTGGGAAGTGTGCAAGCGGCTGCGCGATATGTCGGATGTGCCGATCATCTTTCTATCGGCACGCAGTGAAGTCCGGGATGTAGTGAAGGGCCTGGAGATGGGCGCGGATGACTACGTTATTAAACCGTATGACAACGATGAACTCGTCGCCCGTATTAAAGCGCATCTGCGCCGTTCACCTCGCCCGAATATGAGCGATGAACTGGTTTTCGATGGCGGCGATTTCCGCGTCAATTTCATGAACCGCGAAGTTTATGTGCGCAACGAGTTGAAGCATCTGACGCCAAAGGAGTTCAATCTGCTCGGTGTGCTGGTGCGCAATGCAGGCCGGGTCGTCACGCGCACCGAACTGGTGACACAGGCCTGGGGTGATGAATACAGCGACGCTATCGACAGTCTAAAGCTGTATATCCATTATCTGCGCCAGAAGATCGAGATTAACCCGGCTCAACCGGATTATATTTTGACATCGCGTGGTGTTGGCTATCGTTTCATCAATCGCTGACGCAGTACGATAAACAGCGCTGGCAGCATGACAAAATTGCCCGGTGGCACCGTCGGATTCGACCCGGTGTTCTCGACGCTTACCTGGGTCAGCGGCATCGGCACAAAGACCAGTAGAAACAGGATCAGCGCGAACACAGCGACCTGGCGTCGGCGTTGATCCAGCGGGGTGATGTCGTCCAGTGGCACAGCATGATAGTTACCCATGAGCATAATCAGCACAACGAAGATGAATAATTCGTTGGCGATAAACAATGTCAGCAGCAGCAGCGCCCCTACAATCGGCAGGAACAACTGCTTGGCAGCCCGACCAAGCAGGGCGTATAACACATGACCGCCATCCAACTGCCCTACCGGGATCAGATTCAACCCGGTAATAAGAAAGCCCGTCCAGCCGGCCCAGGCGAGTTGGTTGACATATACATCCACCTCGCCGTCAGGTAGAAAACGACCAAACACCAGAATTTTCGCCAGTGCATACAGGATGGAATTGCCCTCGACCAGACCGGATGTCACCTCATCGACCGGTGAGGTCGCCAACCCGATGAGCAGCACCGGCACCGCGAACAGCATCCCCACCAGTGGACCTGCCACGCCAATATCCAGCAAAACCTTGCGATTGCGCATCGGCTCGCGCAGCCGGATCGCCGCGCCAAATGTGCCAAATGGTCCGAACGGGAAGGGCAGGAAGTAAGGTAAAGACGCCGCCGTCCGGTTGCGCCGCGCCATAATATAATGCCCCATCTCGTGTCCACCCAGGATCAGCAGAATGGTCAGGGCATAAGGCCAACCTCGCCACAACTCCCCCAGGATCTGTTCCGGGTTCTCGGTGATGGCATCCAGGATGGCGTTTGCGCGATCCGGGTCCTCAAAACCGATTTCGTTGATGGCGGTCCCCATGCCGACGAACAACACACTGAAAACGGTCAGGACGAACAGGATCAGGCTCAGCCAGCGCCCACCGCTCAACGGGTGGGTGCGCCCCTGGACGACATGGATCACATGCGGGCTGCGTCCATTGGAGAGGTCTTCTTCCTGGCTGCGGCTCTGGCGGAAAATAGGCAGCAAATTGAGCGGGCGGAACAGGGTATCTAGTTGTGCATAGGCTGCTTCGGAATCCAGCAGCAGACTACCCTGATAGGTCACCAGTAGTTGGCTGGTGCGTGGCAGGAGCAAGGTGTCTTCGTTGCGGGGCAGATTCTGGCCGGTGATCTGAAAATCTTCTCGATCCACCACCAGGACCGTCTCGACTGCGGCCCGTATCTCGCGGTAGCGTGCGTCGTCTTCGGTGACCTGTAACGTATCCTGGCGGCGCGGCTGGGTGCGGTCCTGGTCGAAAGATGACGCCGGTTCGTTGAGCATAAATCATTCTCCTTACGGCAGTGTGATGATCTGCCAGACATCACCGCCGGCGAGTAGCTGCAAAACCGTACCCCCGATGCTGCTGATGTACAGCGTGTCGCCATTGACGGTCGCTTGTTGGGTAAAACCCTCAAACCGGGTTTCGGCGTTGGTGCCGAGGCCGAGCCGATTGCGCACCGTGTCGTTGCCGCGCCAGAGGAAGCCTAGAATCGCAATCGGCTGGTAGAAACCGGCAGGCGGGACGAAATTCTCCTCGCTTTCCGGGTGGACTTCAGGATCATAGCGATTATCAAAGGTGATCCATGCCGGTTCTCGGCCATCATTGAACAGCGCATACACCGTATTTTCGTCTTCGATATAAACCATTCGACCGCGCTCGAACTGCTGCTCGATGATGAAGGTCTCTTCGGCTTCCTCATCCGGGCAGGCATCCGGTGCCGGACTGAAGAACCACTCAATAGGACATGCCAGCGGCACCGAGAGAATCTGCTCGGTCTGCTGCACTCCTTCGCCTACTACCAGCAGGAAATCGACCTGACCCCGGTCACGCTGGTTGGTTGAGATCAACTGGGTCCCGGCGGGATCGACGCGCCAGACCTGGCCGCGCTCACCGTTGCGATTGAGCCGGTAGATGTGGGCTTGCTCGACACCCCGCGTTGACCAGAACAAGGTCACCGGACTGCCCGGTGCGACGGCAATGCTGTCGGTTGTGAAGAATTCAATGCGGGGTGCGTTGGGATTCAGCACCCGTGTGGCCGTTGCGACGCTGTCCGGTGTCCGTGTGGGACCGAATAGTGGGGTTGGCGACGGTCCGCCCGTAGCCGTTACGGGTACGGGTGAAGGCAAGGCGGTGGGTGTGGTGTTGGGATCGGTGGTCGCCGATGGCCTGGGAGTCACGGTCGGTGTGGCGGAAGGGCGGGCCGTTGGCACGATCTGAACGGTGGTTGCGCTGCAACTGGCGATAATGACTGTCAGCAGACACCACAGACTGAATTGAATAGCGCTTTGGGGCAACCGGGTCATAACAGACAAAGGCAATAAACTGGATACCTGCCAGGGTCAATATCCACAACAATCCCGCAGTGTACCCGGCAAGCGAACTCCACCATAACATGTTAATCAGTTCTATTGTCAGCATAATCCCGGAAAGCACAAGTAGGAATATCATGGTCACCGGCCAGTGAGCGCCGAGTGCGCGTGTTTTCTCAATCACACGCCCCACTTCCACCAGCAAAAACATAGCGATAGCGAAGCTGGCGAGACGCCAGACAATCCCCGGCAATGTGAAAAAGAAGAACAACACATCCGGCACCAGGGCCAGCACCACCACCCCCAGGCTCAATTCCAGCAGCAGGCGCAGTCCGGCAATCTCGGCCCGGCTCATCCGCTTGCGCTGAAGGCCAGCCAGCCCACCAGCGCTGAACAGTAGGGTGCCAACGATGATTGTGATGAAAAAGAACGCTTCTCCAAACATGGTATTTGAACCATTTTCTAACCTTAATTTATTCTATGTCGGTTTCCCTATGGGCGTTCCCCCAATGGCTGGGGGTCGTGGGTGTTATCCGCTGCCGGTTCTTGTTATCATGGATATATGATTATTGCGACTGTTTTCCTGTTAATTCTCACCTATGGACTGTACCGTTATGGTCTGGTGCGAGCCAAAGACCGTAACGGCGTCTTAAAGCTGGCACCAGCGTTTGTCGTCTTCGGGCTGTTGTTTCTGCTGACGGCCATCTTCGCCCTCAACGACCGCCTGATGACCCTCGGTCTGCTGGACCTGGAGGACGGGCCGAAGAATGATAGGGCGATGTTGGTTGGTACATTGGGCGCAGAACCGCCCCGAATCGAGATCGTCCTTGACGATAGTACGCGATCTCTGGATGAAGACGATGAGACCTTCTGGATCAGGCAAGATGATGCCGAAGTCGGTGCTGATACGATTGTCATTACTGCGGAACGCGATAATGGCTCCGTATACCCCGATATTGTTTTCATCGGCACTCGCGATGAATTCCGCACCTATCTCAACCAGGCCGCGATTATCCCTACTTTCACGCTGCTGCTGTCATTGGGTCTGGGGATCATGACGCTGCTGCTGCCCGTGATCTATTTCCGCCGTGCAGGGAGGTCGTCTGATGCTTGACGAAATTCTGGTACGTGTTTTACTGGTTGTTCTGGCGCTGCTGCTCATCTGGGTGCTGCGGCGCGGTTTGCGCTGGGCTGCTCTCCGCCCGCTGCGCCATGTGCTGAAGCGCACTTCCAGCGAGCAAGATGACCAGATTCTGGAAAACCTCATACTGCCGATTAACTACCTCGTAATCGGTATCGGCATTTTGATCAGTGTGCAGATTCTGGCAATTGGTGATGCATTTGACCAGTTCGTCAGCGCCATTGGCCGGTCGATCATCATCATCGCCATTTTGCTGGCGTTTTTCCGTTTGACCGACGTGATCGCACCGTCACGCGGTCGCATGTACGCCATCACCGGTATTCGTGTCGATGATCGTATTTTGCCCTTTTTGCGTACCGGTACCAAGCTGCTGATTATCGCGTTTGGCATCGTCATCATTTTGCAGGTGTGGGGATACGATGTCGCTGGTTTGATCGCCGGTCTCGGCATTGCCGGTCTGGCGGTATCGCTGGCGGCCCAGGATACACTCTCCAATCTGTTCGGTTTCGTGGCAATCGTCAGTGACCGTCCGTTTGATGTGGGCGAGTATATCATTACGCCGGATGTCGAAGGGGTAGTTGAGCATGTCGGCTTGCGCTCAACCCGGGTGCGCCGGTTGGATCAGGCGGTGGTCAATGTGCCGAACAACAGGATGGCATCCAGCGCCATTACCAACTGGTCGCGCCTGAGCAAGCGTCGTCTCGATTACACACTGGGTGTCACTTACGACACGAACAGCCGTCAGATGCGCACACTGCTGCACCGTATCCGCGAGATGCTGCGGGCGCAATCGACGGTGGACCCGGAGTCGGTCGTGGTGTACTTCATGGACTTCGGGGATAGTGCGCTCAACATCCTGGTCCGCGCTTATGTATTCATCGCCGATTGGGGCGAGTTCCAGGCGGAAAAAGAGCGCCTGCACTTACTGGTGATGGACATCGTGGACGATCTCGGTCTGAGTGTGGCTTTCCCCAGTCGGTCGCTCTATATCGAGAACATCAAGGATATATCACTGACCGAACCGCAACCAACGGCCCCCATGCTGTCGCCGCGTGAGCAAGCGATGATTCAAAGCGATGCACCGCGCCAGCCGATTCCACAGGACAGCGAGGAACCACAGGACGACCAGCAAGATATGCCCGACGAGGACGAGCGATGAGTGATGCTCTCTCAAGTGCGCTTGCGTTCTCCCCGGACGACCTGGATGCCAACCGCCAGGGCAGTCTGAGCGAGATGCAGCATTACCGGCTGCGGGTGCGGCGGCGGCGCTCTATTGCCACCGGCCTGATGATTCTGATGGCGGCGGTCCTCATCAGCACGCTGCTTTTATTTTTCGGCAGTCGTGGCTCGGCCATTCTCAGTTTGATCGGCATCGGCACGACTCTGTGCAGTGCCGCGATTGTGGGTATTTTCACCCGCTATTGGATGCGCCTGGGGGCCGACATCCAGACACGCCAGGTGAGCGCCAGCAGCGGTGAACTGGAACGGATTATCAAACCGGTCACACGTCGGGTGGTCAACTATATGATCCGCCTGGATCAATCCGAGGTGTTTGTCTCCAAAGAAGCGTTTGACGCATTTCACCACTTGCGCTCCTATACCATTTACCGCGCCCGCTACACCGGGATACTGCTCTCGGCGGAACCTGCTGACGTGTGATGCGCTGGCTCGTTGCGATCCTTCTGTTTGGTTTCGCCGTCCTGCTCACCGGCCTGACTGAGACGTCACTGTGGGCTGATGAAGGCTGGACCATCGCCGCCACTGCCGAATCCAACCCAATTGAAGTCGTCTCGGATTGGGTGGCCTCCGATGTGCATCCACCGCTGTTCTTCCTGGGATTGAACACATGGCGTCGCTTCACCGGTGATGCCATTTTTGAACTGCGCTACTATTCCCTGTTGATCTCGCTGATTGGTATCGCTATAACGTATCGGCTGGGTCGGGCGTTGTTCAACGCGCAGGCGGGACGGCTGGCGGCCTTATTTTACGCGCTGCACGATCTGGTGAGTGTGCTGACGCAGGAAGTTCGCCACTATCCGCAGCAGATGATGCTGGTCAGTCTGGCATTATGGCTTTACTGGCGCTTCTGGCGACGACCGACACGCGGGCGTGGTATCGCGTTTGTGATCGCCGGGACCGCGCTCATCTACACGCATTACTGGGGCGGATTCGTGCTGCTGGGTGCGGCGCTGCATGCACTCATCACCCGGCGCAAGCAGTCAGGCTACGCTTTTGCCGGTATTGCCCTGTTGTATTTGCCCTGGCTGCCGGTTTTATACCACCAGATTACATTGGAGCGCCCCGGAGGACTGCCACACGCACTGGAAAACTCCCAGACGGTCTATGCTGTCCTGCTGTATCAACTGGTCGGCATCCCGGAGTTGTTCTGGTTGATGCTGGCGGTGGTGGGGACCATCGGGGTGTTTGGGCTGGGGAAACCTCACCTCACCCCCCGGCCCCCTCTCCATGCTATGGAGAGGGGGGAAACGCACAATACGGTGACGGGGAAGCATGCGGAGACTCAGCCCCTCTCCAAATTGGAGAGGGGTTGGGGTGAGGTAAGCGGTAGTTTGCTCCTGTTGATCGTCGCTGTGCTGACCCCGGCGCTGTCCATCCTGATTAACACCGTCTACCCCACACTGTCGTTTCGTTCGCTGGCGGTGGTCGTGCCGGT
>CAYQJO010000003.1:15759-17430 GCA_964417785.1 uncultured Anaerolineaceae bacterium
TCTGGATCGTCAAACTCGGCTGGCCCGCGATCAGTGATCCGCGTCCGGAACTGGCGAATCGTGGCTTTGCCGAATCAGCGCCGGAAATTGACCACGATATTTATATCGACCGGCCCATCCTGGTATGGCGTATGGACCGTCCCGGCGATGTACAGTCGGTGTTTGCCGACGAGATGGGTTTAATCCGTGCGGATGCGAGAGCGCACCCGGCGGGAGTTGCCGTCAATCTGGTCTGGACGGCGACGGCACCGCCCACCCGTGATTACACGGTCTCCGCTTTCCTGTTGGGGGAGAGCGGATCGGTCGCCAACCAGGACGGATTCCCGCCAACACTGACCTCGGCCTGGGAGACAGGTAGTATCTACTTCGACAACCACTTCATCCCGACTGCCGGTGTGCTGCCGGGTGACTATCAGATCGGTGTTCAGGTCTATTATTTCACGGACAGCACATTTACCACATTCGAGAACGTCAATTGTAGTGACAGCCTGGACTGCCGGTTTATAATCGTAGCAGATGTGCGGGTCAACTAAGGGAGCATTGGATGGACTTCGATTACGAAGCACGGATTCGTAAGCTGGTTGGCATCACCGGTGTGGATGCGGTCGCTCTGGTGCCGGGTGCCAACCTGACCTATTTTACCGGCCTGAAATTTCACCTGTCGGAGCGGCCTACCGTCGCCCTGTTTGATGAAACCGGCATTACGTTTATCATCCCGGAATTAGAAGTTCCGGTTCTGGCGCAGCGGCCCGACCTGGAAGCGCGAATCTTCGCCTGGAACGATGCCGATGGCTTTGAGGGTGTCTTCCGGGAAGCCGTTGCCGCGTTGAAGCTGGACAACGCCATGCTGGGTGTCGATGGGTTGACCATGCGTGTCTTCGAGTACCGGGCGCTGCAACAGGCCGGTGCAACCCAACTCGATAATGTCGATCAGCAGTTGCTATGGCTGCGGACGGTCAAAACGCCGGAGGAGGTCAAGGCCATACGTGAGGCCATTCGGTTGAGCGAACAGGCGCTCCACCGGATGCTGGATTGGGTCCAACCGGGGATGAACGAGCGTGAAATCGCCGCTGAACTCTCGCGCCTGCTCAAGGAGGCGGGCAGCGCCGGTGAAGCCTTCGGTACTCTGGTCCAGACCGGCCCGAACTCCGCCCTGCCACACGGCAGTACCAGCGAACGCGCCCTGGGCAAAGACGAATTCCTCCTGATCGACTTTGGCGGCCTCCGGCACGGTTACCCGGCAGACATCACCCGTACATTCTGCCTGGGGACGCCCACCGATGAAATGCAGCGGATGAACGATACCGTTCTGGCCGCTAACCGTGCCGCTGTTGAGATCGCCGGTCCAGGTGTCGCCTGTGGTGATGTGGATAAGGCCGCCCGCGATGTGATCGAGTCTGCCGGTTATGGCGAATACTTCATCCATCGCACCGGACACGGCCTGGGCCTGAGTACGCATGAACTGCCGCAAATCGCTGCTGGTGTGACCGACACATTGGAAACGGGTATGGTGTTCACGATTGAACCGGGTATTTACGTGCCGGGACTGGGCGGCGTGCGCATCGAAGACGATATTCATGTGATCGACTCGGGTGTCGAGGTCCTGACGCAGTTCCCGCGCAAACTCAAACTGGAAGGTTAAGCATGCGTCTCCATATTCTGATATTGCTG
>CAYQJO010000003.1:17530-52249 GCA_964417785.1 uncultured Anaerolineaceae bacterium
GAGCCGGTGGCGACCCTTACCGGCCACACGGAGCCAGTAAACGATCTGGCCTTCAATCCTGATGGCACGCTGCTCGCCTCTGCCAGCGACGACACCAGCATGCGCTTATGGGATGTGGCCGAGCGCGAACAGGTGGATGAAATCTACCCACATGTGTCGTTCGTTCGTGATGTAGAGTTTTCGCCGTCGGGGGAACTGCTGGCTACGGCGTCCTGGGATCGCAACACCGTTCTCTATGATATGACGGGAGACGACCCCATCGAGCAGGGCCGCCTCGCCGGGTTTGAGCATATCATTGAACGGGTGGCCTTCAGCCCGGACGGCGAACAGATCGCGCTGGCGGTGGGGAATGGCACGGTGCCGATATACGCTGTGGAAAGCTTTGAGTTGCAAACCATCCTGGCACTCGACGGCCTGACCATCAACGGATTGGTGTTCGGCACTGATATGCTGGTGACGGCGACCGGTTTCCCGGATGATGATTTGCAGCGCTGGTCACTGCCTGATGGGGAGGCGGTCTCGTTCCCGGACGGTCACAGCGACGCGGTGACGACGCTGGCCTTCAACGGCGATCTGTTGGCTTCCGGTGGTGACGATGCGGCAGTTATCCTATGGCGGATGACAGAGACCGACGTGGTGCAGGTGAGTCGGCTCGATGTCGGTCGGGGTGGCTGGATCAGCGATCTGGCCTTCAATCCCGGCGGTACGCTGCTGGCAGCAGCCACGCTGGACGGTGATGTAATCGTCTGGGATGTGAGCGACGACACACTGGTAGAGGTCGCCAGCCTACCTCATAATGACCCGGTTTTCGCCGTCGCCTTCAGCGCGGATACACTGGCGACGAGCGGCGAAGACCCGGCTATTCGCCTGTGGGACATCACGCCTCTTGTTCCCGCAGAGTGACAACGGCCAGCGACATCACTACCGCACCGTAGGCGATGAGTGCCAGCAGCATCGTGCTGTTGCCACCAGTACCGATAATCGATTGGATGACCTCGCTGGCATAGTACATGGGCGTGGTCACGCTCAGCGGGGAAATCCAATCCGGCAGTTTATCGACCGCCACGATCATGCCGGAGAAAAACACCGATGGCATCAGGATCAGCGGCACAAAGGGCAGCACCTGGCCTTCATTGCGGGCGAAGTTGGAGACCAGAATACCCAGGGCTATGCTCACCACCGCCAACATCCACGTCACCAGATAGATTGAAGCGAAGGTCCCCAGTTCGTAGTTTAGCTCGAACAACCAGTTAAGTTCCGCCAGTACAATGGCGCTCTGGATCGTTCCCAGGAGGGTGTAGGCCATCACATAGCCGCCGATGATGCTGGCCCGCCGGTAGCCGCTGATGAACATTCGGGTGAGTGTCTGTGAGGTACGCTCACGGACCAGCCCGATTGCGCACAGCACATAGGTCAAGAAGTGGACGATAAACGCGCTCACCGGCGGTACGAAGGTGTTTGCCTCGAACATGGGGTTATCCACCGCGTCGAAGAAAATCCACAGCATAAACATAATCGCGACGGGAACCAGCAGCGAGAGTGCCAGAAAACGCCGGTCATGCACCAACTGGCGCAGTACCCGTCCGGCCACCGCAATTATTTGACTAAACATGGCTTTGCTCCTTGATGAGTTCGAGGACCACATCTTCCAGTGTGGACTCGTGAATTTCGATACGGTCAGCCTGAACCTCCAGCATCCGGGGCAGTTGTTCGGCGTAATTATCCAGCGTTTCGGTCCGTGTGCTGCCGTTGTACCAGATGGTGACGGTCGCCCGTCCCCGTGCCATCAAGCCACGCGGCGTATCGCAGGCCAGCGCCATACCATCACGCATCACCGCTACCCGATCACAGTGAAAGGCTTCGTCCATCTGGTGAGTGCTGACGACAATTGTCACGCCCTGGTCGGCCAGATCGCGGAAGTGCTGCCACAGGGCTTCGCGCAATTTGGGGTCAACGCCGGTGCTGGGTTCGTCCAGGAGCAGCAAACGGGGCCGGTGGACCAGGGCGCAGGCCAGCGATACCCGCTGCTTCATACCCCCGGAGAAACCGTGTACCGGATCGTCCTGCCGGTCACTCAGATTGAGAAAATCCAGCACTTCTTCGATCCGCCGCTCCAATCCGTCGATCTTGCGGGCATGGGCGAAGAAGCGTACATTTTGCCGGGCGGTCAGATCGTCGTAGAGGGCCGCCGACTGAGGCATGTAGCCAACCTGCTGCCGGATGGCATGGGACTGCTGTGCCGGGTCCATATCGAGTACGCGCACGGTCCCGGAGTCGTAGGGTGTGATGCCCGTCAATATCTTGATAAGGGTGGTTTTGCCCGCGCCGTTGGCACCGAGCAAGCCGTAGATTTCACCATCGTTGACCGATAGGGTCAACCCGCGCAGGGCTTCAATGCGCCCATAATTCTTTTTGACCGCTTCGACCTTAATCGCCATTACTGAGTCCTTCCAGGAATATTGAGACGACTTGACGGATATAGGCATCGCGTTCGGGCATGCCTTCGGATAGCTGGACGAAAATGTTGTTCGCCAGCAGATTTGCCAGCAATCCACCCACAAATATGCGCGACGATGCCTGAGTATCGTGTGGGCGCAGACGCCCCAGTTCAATCTGGCGGTTGAAATAACGATTCAGCAGCGACAGCATCGTTTTCTGGAACTCCGAGATGCCTTCGGCAACTTCCGGCAAGCGCATGGCCTCAGAGAAATAAAGCCGCATCATGTTCGCCATCGCGGGGTTGTCCTGCAAGCTCAGGAAGCCGTTGGCGATAAGCGGCAGAATCGTCTCTGGGGGTTGGTCCATCATCATGTCCAGGGCTTCTGGTTGGGCGTTGGGAATCATACCCAGGGGTGAGAGTTCCGTCATAATCGCGCTGAGCAGTTCTTTCTTATCCTCAAAGTAATGGTAGATCAACGCTGAGGATTTGATATTGGCTTCGCGAGCGATCTGCTTGATGCTCGCCTTGTGGAATCCGTGTGTGGAAAACACCCGTAATCCCGCTTCCATGATCTCTTGTCGCCTATCCGTCATATTGCTTTACCAGAGTTGATTGATCGATCAATCAAAATATAGCACAAAATTGATTCCAGAGTCAAGAATCAAAAAGCCGCCGTAAACTGGCGGCCTGATTTGTGTGTATTGACTAATGTGGCATCTGGCGTAAAACGGAGAGGACTTTGCCCTGGATATGACAGTGACGGGCATCGACATAGATGGGGTCCATCGTCGGGTGTGCTGGTTGCAGCCGGATACGCTCACCTTCCGGGTGGAAGTGCTTGAGCGTGGTCTCGCTGCGGTCATCCAGCCACACCGCAACCATATCGCCGCTGCGAATCGAGTCTGTCTTGCGGAGTATGACAATATCGCCGTCCTGGATCATAGCGTCGATCATAGAGTCGCCTTTTACCGTCAGCGCGAAAACATCCGAGGGGCTGATGCCCGACAGCATGGACGCTGGAATCTCGATCACATTTTCCGGGTCGGGATACGTGTCATCGGGAACGTTGACCGGCTCGCTGGCGACAATCTGCCCGTACATCTGCACCGGGATGACCTCGGTTGCCTGATGGACCTTGCTCCGGTTCCCGTTGGGCAGTTCGCGGATCAAACGCAGTCCGCGTGATTTGGACTCCACCCGTTCCAGGAATCCAGCCTGAACCAGTTTGTTCAGGTTATAATTGACAACGGAGGTCGAGTCAATTCCGGTATTGGCACCGACCTCACGGATCGTGGGCGGGAAGCCATTCTCGGCAATATACCGGTCCATGAACAACAGGATATTTTGCTGTCGTTCTGAGAGTTTGTCGAAATCTTTCATCGAAATTTCCTGACAACACCTACGAATAATTGTTCTAAGTATAAACGAACATAAGTTCATCTGTCAAATAAATGTTCTGTTCACATTCTGTTCTAATGCGTTCATCAGTGACCAGATGCTTTTCGATAGGAAATGTTCTTCTTTATGATAAGGATTCGTCGATGGCTGAGTTCCCGCAGTATCCAAACATCGTTGATCGTGCGTCCTGGGGTGGGGTTTCGCCCAACAACGCTGCCAGTAACGAGTTCGGCTTCTACCCGGAAAACCCCTATGGCTGGCGCGTATACGATTCGCCAGAGATTTACCGCACTGTTGTGATTCATCATTCGGTGGTCTATGCCCAGGACGACGCCAGCACCCTGCGCGAAATTCAGGAACTGCATCAGAATGATCGCGGTTGGGCCGACATCGCCTACCATTACCTTGTCGGCAAAAACGGGCTGGTCTATGCGGGTCGGGCTGTAAATGTGCGCGGTGCGCATGTCGGTGGCTATAACACTGGCAGCGTCGGTGTTTGTCTTCTGGGTGATTTCACCCGCGAGGACCCCACCAACGCCCAGATTCAGACCACCGCCGCCCTGGTGCAGTGGCTGGGCGAATCGCTGCCGCTGACCCATCTCGCCGGACATTACGAGTTCAATCCGATCACCGTCTGTCCTGGCTACCGGATGATTGTCCACCTCGACGATCTCGCCACCCAGGCCAATCTGAAACGCGGCACCGAAGGTTACTCAGCTTAATACTCCGTGAGAAATCGCTTGACAAATACAATTATGTTTTTACAATAAAATTAGTTTTTAAAACAGGTGTTTGCATACATGCGTGATGTTTTCTACATTGAGGATGTGGAACAGGCGGTGGCATTGCTCAAGCCGATCCGCATTGAAATCCTGAAACGGATGGACCATCCTGTCACATGTCCTGATCTGGCTGACTGGTTCGGCGAAAGCGCTCAGAAAATCTACTACCATGTAAAGGCGTTGGAAAAAGCTGGCCTGGTCGAAAAAGTCGAGGAACGGCGTGTACGCGGTGTCGTGGAAGGCTATTATCAGGCACGGGCGCGATCCTACTGGCTGGCTCCCCAATTAGTCGGTCAGATCGGCGGTGAGGCGATTTCGCAAGACCAGATCAGCCTGCGGGTATTGCTCTCGTTGGCTGAGGAGATGCACAGCGAAATTGGCAAGCTCGGTCAGCAGGCTGAAGCAGGCCAGGATGTGCCTTCGCTCTCACTTTCGGCCCATGTCCACCTTCCGGATGCCGGTCGCAGAAATGAATTTCTGCGGGAAGTACAAACTTTTTTCCAGCATCTCGCCACCCGCTATGGTCTACCTGAAGACGATATCGGGATTACCGATGGACAGGGTTTTCGTCTGGTGCTGGTTTGCTACCCGAAGATTAATGGAGAAGCCGAATGATGGATCGCTTAACACTACAAATCCTTATCAACGCGACCGTAGACACGGTCTACCACCATTTGACAGACACCGAAGCGCTGAAGCGTTGGTTCGTGGAGGAAGCCGACATCGCCCTGGACCAGGACCGGTACGATTTCTGGGGGCGTTTTACGCCGGGAAATCCGGGTCGGCAGGCTGGCAAACATCCGCTGGTTACTGCCGATCCTCTGCACTATCGCTGGCAGATCGATAGCGCGGAAACGGCGGTGCGCATCCAACTGCAACCTATAGACGGCAAGACACTCCTGGTGCTGGAACACGATGGCGCAGATCAAGGATTGCACAGTGCGCAATACACGTTGGAGGATTTCTGGTTTCTCTCGCTGGAAAATCTACGGCGGAGCATTGACGGCAAACCTGCCGAAGCCCGGGTTGACTTTTCACAGCCGATGATCGGTGACATCGAACACAGCCTGGAAGTTGATGCCACACCTCAGACTATATTCGAGGTTCTGCTCAAACCAGAACAACTCGAACGCTGGATCGCAAGCAAGGCGACAGTCGAACCGAAGATTGGTGGAGCCTATACCGTTGGATGGGGAGAAAATGTTGGCCCGATCAAAATTGTGGAACTGGTTGACAATGAGCGCCTGAGCATCCAATGGGCAGAGGCACCCGGCAGGGATACGATTGTCACCTGGGCGCTGGCTGAATCCGGTGGCAAAACCCGGTTGACATTGGTACACGGCGGTTTTGGTCCTGAAGACCCGACCGGCGGAATCCATGCGGGGTGGCTCAATTTCCTCAATTGGGTGCGCTCCATCGCCGAATACGGTGCAGATTGGCAACCGCCGATCAAGAAACTCACCCCGGAGATCGCTGCCTATTACCCCCGTTCCATCGGAGAAACCCAGAAGAAGATGGCCTTATGATCCATCCCAACACCGCCAGCCTGTGCAATGTCTTGAGGGCGCAGGGAGTCATCAACCCGTTGACCGGCCAGCCCTACACCGAAGCGATGCTGCTGGGGATCGGTGGCGGTCTGGGAGCCGGGTATATCCTGTGGGAGTTCAAAGCCGAGGATTACGCCATTATCGTGATGGGCTTCCGCAACCGCTGGAATTATGCCGTCGAGTACATGACCAACCTGTGCCAGCGCATTGGTGCAGCAGTCGAAGTCCAGGAGACCGGCAGCAAGAAGAAAGCAGCGGACAACCTCGCTGCGGGTGTGCCAGTGGTCGCCTGGGTGGATAAAGCCCATTTGCCCTACCAACACCTGCCGGAATCGCTGAAAGGCCACATCAGCCATGTGGTCGGTGTGCCTGGCCTGGAAGGCGATTCGGTGATGGTGGACGATCTGGCAGAGGACCTGTTTACCGTCCCGGCAGAAATCTTCGCCGCTGCCCGTGCCCGCATTGGTTCGGACAAGAACCGCCTGATGCGCGTCACACCACCGGCAAACACCGATCTACCAGCAGCCATCCGCGCCGGAATCGCGGACTGTATCGCCCACCTGGACCGCTCGTCCGAGTCGTTCGCGCTGCCCGTCTACAAAAAGTGGGCGAAACTGATGACCGACAGGAAAAACAAGAAGGGCTGGCCGGTGGTCTTCAAGGAGCGTAAAGGGTTGTACAGCACGCTGCGCTCGATTTATGAAGGTATCACCCTGGACGGTACAGCCGGAGCCGGATTGCGTAGTTTGTACGCTGATTTTCTGGACGAAGCCGCTGCTGTGCTGGACAGCGCGAGTTTGAACGATGCCGCCAGCGCTTACCGTAAAGCCGCTGATGCCTGGATTGCGTTGGCAGATGCCGCCCTGCCGGGTGAGCCGTTCGCCCGTACACGCGACTTGATGCAGCAGCGGTATGCGCAGTTCAAAGCCAACCAGGACATCCAGCCAGTGATGGACGAACTCAACACATTGCAGGCCGTTTACGATCAGGACTTTCCTCTGGACGACACCACCACTCTGTTTGAAGCGCTCCAGGCCCACCTGGAAACCATCTACCAGACCGAAACCCATGCCCTCAACACCCTGAAGGAGACAACCGCATGACGATTCTTGACGACTTTAACCAGTTCAGCGGCACCCGCCGGGAAACCGCCGTCATCCGCAATGTGCTGGCCTACCAGGGCCACGACCTGTCGGAAGCGATGATCTTCGGCATCAGTGGTGGGATCGTCGCTGGCTATTTCGCGTTTGAGTACACTGGCGTACCACCCTATGTTCACTTCCTGACACGCAACACCTTCGACCCGATGGAGCGTGTCATTGACGCACTGGGGATCGATGCCCCTATCGAGCAGACCGGCAGCGCCAAAAAGGCAGTCGATAACATCCGCCGCCACCTGAAAGCCGGTCAGCCGATCATCGCCTGGGCCGATCAGGTATCGCTCGATTACACCAATGTACGCGGCGGCGATGATATGTGGTTCATGGAGCCGGTGGTCGTCTACGGCTACACCGATCAGGCCGTCCATATCGCGGACTGCGCCCAGGTGCCGTTCACGGTCGATCCAGAGCAGTTCGCCGCCGCTCGCGCCCGCACCAGCAGCAACAAACACCGGATCATGACGCTGGCGCTGGACAATCTCGACCGGCTGCCCAATGCTGTCCAGGCAGGAATCCAGACCACACTGGACCACATGACGGGTCCCGCGCCGCGCAAACCAATGGCGGGCAAATACGGTCTGGACGCCTTCAAGAAGTGGGCCGAACTGCTCACCAGCGGTAAGGGCAAGGAAGCCTGGTCCAAAAAGTTTCCCCCCGGTGCGGCCATGTATTCCGGCTTGAAGTCCGGCTACTTCTATATCGAGTTATGGGGGTCTGGTGGTCGGGGAGCACGAGGCGTCTATGCCGATTTTCTCGATGAAGCCGCCGGGATTCTGAGCAAACCCGCTCTGAGCGAGGTAGCTGGACAGTTCCGTCAGGTCGCCCAGTTGTGGGGTGATTTCACCGCTGCGCTGCTGCCGTTCAAAGAGACCCGCGACCTGCTTCACCAGGAGGCGACGCTTTACAACGAAAAAGGTGCGGCGTCGCTGGCTGAGCGGCAGGCCATCAGCGAACGCCTGGACGCCATCGCCGCTCATATGGACGACGATTTCCCGCTGACGGAGGCCGAAGCCGCCGAGTTGCGTGAACATCTGGCCGAGCATTTGCTGCGCATCCATGACGCCGAAAAGGACGCACTGGCCGCGTTAGCTGCTCATTCAAGGCACTTTCTCCATCAAAACCCAGTTTGATACCGTCTCAAACCCCAACCGGCGATTGAGCGCCAGCATGGGGACATTACCGACCGCCATCGAGGTGACAATATAGCGGAATCCGCTGGCACGGGCGAACCGGATGCCGTGTATCTTCATCGCCAGCGCAACACCCCGCCGACGGTAAGCCTGCCGCACCCCGGTCAGACGCTGGTGCAGGTGATCGGTGAGGCGCATCGGCTGCAATATGCTCTGCCCGATATACGCCGTGCCACGAACCGCGACCACATAGCCACCGGGCAGCATATCGGGTGAAAAGGTATCCAGCCAATCGGCGTAGCTGAGAGGCGATGTCTGCCCCGGTACATCGGGGAACAGATCAGTCGCCAGATCGTACAGCTTGCGGTCACGCTCAGAGTCGTTTTTGAGGGCGTCGGCGGTGGTGATGACGATCCCCTGACCGCGCATTCGTGCCAGCGCCGGGTCATAATCCGCCGGGTTGACTTTGACTAGATCGAGCCGGGCGTCGTTCTCGCGCAGATACTCGCGGAAGCCGCGTCGCTGAAAGAAGGTCACATGGTCTGCCGGGCAGTGGGTAAGCAATCGCCACGCCGGAACGCCTGCCATCACCCGGTCACAAAGGGCGCTGCCGATCCCCTGCCGCGTATACGCCGGAATGACTGCCACGCCGACGTCGATGTGATCGATAGTGCTGTGCATAGATTGGGCTGCACCAACGATGCGACCGTCCTGTACCGCCACCCAACGCGCCAACGACTGACGCCGGTCAATACGGTGATAATCGTCAATGCTGGCAGGCAACAGGGGGTAGATGGCGTTATGAACCTGAACCAGTCCGGCATAGTCTTCAGGCATAAAAGCACGGATGGTAAACATGCAATCGTGTGGGTTGTTGGGATGCAGCAACGCTGCACCCCAACCAGACAGCATCAGGCTTTCGCGCTGTTCAGCGCATCCAGCATCTCTTTGATACTGGTGAATTTGAGTCGCGGGCGACCCAGCGATTCACCGCGTTCGGTCTCAAGCTGGTCGAGCATCTTCCAGTCATCGTAGGAGACGAAACGCACCCCCCGCTCTTGCAGGCGTGATTCCATGTCCTGGCGCGCCGGGTTGGATGGCGTAAACAGCGTGCCAGACTGCACATCTTCCAGCAGACGCTCGACCGTCTCGACCGAGTCCGGCTTGTTGGTACCGATCACGCCGCTGGGACCGCGCTTGATCCAGCCAACCGCGTAATTGCCCACCACAAATTCGCCGTCGGGATGGTCGGTGAGAACCCGACCTTCGTTGTTGGGGATGGTCCCCCAACGATCATAAAATGGCACGTCCGGCAGTGGGACACCGCGATAACCGACTGAGCGGAAGACCAGACCCACATTGTACTCCTCGAAATTCTCGGTAGCACGCGGACGCAGGGTGCCGCTGTCAGTGTAATACAGTTCGTTCTTGACGACCTTCATCTTCTCCACCCGGCCATCACCCATCAATTCCACCGGCGAAGCCAGGAAGTGCATGATGATCTTGCGCCGCTTGCCTTCGGGTTGCCGCCCAGCGTATGTTTTCATGATCTCGACGTTGCGCACGTCTTTCTTATCAGAGTCCGGGCTGGCGAGGTATTCCAGGCTCAGTTGGTCCAGGTCCATCTCTTTCGGATCAATGATCAGATCGGCGTCTTCCATCTCGCCCAGTTCTTTGATCTCCGGGTTGGTGAAAGCAGCCTGGGCCGGTCCGCGCCGCCCGAAGATATGAATCTCTTCGATATTGCTGTTGTCGATGGCCTCCATCGCATAATCCGCAATGTCGGTCTGTTCCAGTTCGGCGCGACTGCGGGCCAGCACCCGTGCCACATCCATCGCAACATTGCCAACACCGATCACAGCGACCGCCCGCTGGGTCAGATCAAATGTCAGATCGCGGAAATCCGGGTGGCCGTTATACCACGCGACAAATTCGGTGGCGGCATGGCTGCCCGGCAGGTCTTCACCGGGGATGCCCAGGTTGCGGTCCGACTGTGCGCCAACCGCGTAGATCACCGCATGGTAGAGATCGGTGATGTCGGCATAGCTCAGGTCCCTGCCGAAATCCACATTGCCATAAAAGCGGAAATTGGGCCTGGTGGCGATGCGGTCATACACTTTGGTCACCGATTTGATCTTCTGGTGGTCGGGGGCAACACCGCCACGAACCAGGCCGAAGGGCGTGGGAAGCCGGTCGAACATGTCGATCTCAACGATCAGGTCTTTTTCTTTTTGCAGCCGCTCGGCAGCATAGAAACCAGATGGACCAGAACCGACGATAGCAATACGTAAAGGATTTGAAGATGTGCCTGCCTGTGTCATAAACTATCTCTCAAACTTGTATAGAAATGTACTTCGTCAGTATAGCATGAGTGCGGATGGCTGCACGTAAAGAAAGTCGGGGATTTGAGGTTCAATTTGTCACAAAGGCGGACCAGACGGCCCGCCTTTGAGGAAGAAGGGAGGATTATTCGCCACGACGCCCCAATGTGAGCGGCAGCGTGATCTCTTGCCCGTCACGCAGGACAGTCAGATCAACGGTATCACCCGGACGGGTGAAACGTGCCAGATGGCTGATCAGACCGTTGATGCCGGTGATCTGGCGGCCATCAATCGCGGTGATGATGTCTGCTGATTGCAGGCGGGTCATACCGGCGCTGCCTTCCGGATTGCGCAGTCCGGCGGCTTCTGCGGGTGAACCAGCCATCACATTGCTGACGACCACACCGCGCTGGTCATTGGGCAGATCAAGCGATTCCATCACTTCCAGCGCCACATCGCCACCCTGGATGCCCATCACACTGTATGACACTTCACCGGTCTTGATGAGTTCGCTGGCAACACGCTGCACCAGGTCGGACGGAACGGCAAAGCCGATGCCGCTGTTGCTGCGCGTCTCGCTGATGATCTGCGAGTTTACGCCGATCACCTGACCGCGCATGTTGACCAGTGGACCGCCGCTGTTACCAGGGTTGATCGGTGCGTCGGTCTGGATAGCCGAGCCGATGCTGTAATCACCCAAGCCGTCCAGGTTGCGGTTCAGCGCACTGATGATCCCGTTCGTCAGCGTCCAGTCCTGGCCGAAAGGACTGCCGATGGCGACCACCGACTGACCGATGACCAGTTCATTGACATTGCCGAATGTCACCGGACGCAGCCGGTCAACGGGTAGATCGACCTTGATGACGGCGATGTCGGAGTCAGGATCAAGACCGACGGTCTCGGCCCGCGTGATCGTGCCATCCTGGAAACGCACCCGTGTTTCGATGGACCCTTCGACCACATGGTAATTGGTGACGATGTGACCGCTCTGGTCAATGACGAAACCGGTGCCAGAACCGCCGCTTTCACCACCAAAGGTCCCGGTGCTGGTGCGGATCACGCTGATCGACACCACCGAGGGGCTGACCTCTTCGTAAATCCCGGCGATGGTCCGTTCCTGATCGTTGAGGTAAGGACTATCCGCGACCGTCTGTTGGATCGGCTGCGACGTGATGATTTGTTCCGGTGCGGTGAACACGGGCGCATCTGCCCGTGACGAGTCATCGAGAAAGCCGGTACCCAGGGCAAATCCAATTGCCAACAGGACAGCGGCAAATACCATTGTCTTTAGAAACTTCATGATTGATTTTTACCTTTGCCCACTTATCTCATAATGAGATAGTAAGCGCAATTTGTAAACAAAATTTTACCAGAGTATCAACTCTCTATGAGAATTGGCAGTCCGTATAGCGTCTGTCTATAATTGCGTTACGCAATATTATTTAGGAGTTGAAGCATGGCAGACTGGTATTATCCATCCGAAGATGTTGTTAAGAACGCCCATATCCCCGATTATG
The DNA here is from genome assembly GCA_964417785.1 of uncultured Anaerolineaceae bacterium. Classification (GTDB taxonomy): domain Bacteria; phylum Chloroflexota; class Anaerolineae; order Aggregatilineales; family Phototrophicaceae; genus DAOTUL01. Next base: position 29,826 of record CAYQJO010000003.1, read on the forward strand.
AAGCGGTCTATCAGGAGGCGATGGACGACCTGGAAGCCTTCTGGGCCAAACGTGCCGAATCCCTCGAATGGTACCAGAAGTGGGATCAAGTGCTGGACGACAGCAACGCCCCCTTTTATAAGTGGTTTGTGGGAGCCAAGACCAATATTGTCCATAACGCCGTCGACCGCCACGTTAAAACCTGGCGGCGCAACAAGCTGGCGATCATCTGGGAGGGCGAAGACGGCGAGAAGCGCACTTTCTCCTACTGGCGTTTGAGCCAGGAGGTCAACCGCTTCGCCAATGTCCTGCGCAGCATGGGCGTGAAAAAAGGCGACACCGTGACCATCTACATGGGGCGCGTGCCGGAAGTCGTCTTCGCCATGCTGGCCTGTGCCAAGCTGGGCGCACCCCACAGCGTCGTCTACGGCGGTTTCTCCGAGCAGGCACTCGCCGACCGCATTGAGGACGCCCAGAGCCGCGTCGTCGTTACCTGCGATGGTTCCTGGCTGCGCGGCAACATTGTGCCGCTGAAGGACACCGTTGATGAAGCTATCCGCCGCTCCCCGGTGGTGGAGCATGTCATCGTCGTCAAACGCACCGGCCATGAGATCAACATGGAGCAGGGCCGCGATTACTGGTATCATGATCTGATCAGCTTGCCTATCGCACTGCCCAACGCCGAGACCGAGGTCATGGACGCCGAAGACCCGCTGTTCATCCTCTACACCAGCGGCACCACCGGCAAGCCCAAAGGGGTGCTGCATACGCACGGTGGCTACCAGCTTTACACATCAACGACGCTGGAATGGGTGTTTGACCTCAAAGATGACGACCGCTGGTGGTGCGCGGCTGATCCGGGCTGGATCACCGGCCATAGCTACATCGTCTACGCGCCTTTGATCCTGGGCGCGACCAGCTTCATCTACGAGGGTGCGCCGACCTATCCCTATCCTGACCGCTGGTGGCGCATGGTCGCCCATTACGGAATCACCGTCCTCTACACGGCACCGACGGCCATTCGCGGTTTGATGCGCTTCGGAGATGCGTGGCCCAAGCGCCATGATCTGAGCAGCTTGCGCTTGCTCGGCAGCGTCGGTGAACCGATCAATCCGGAAGCCTGGAAGTGGTACTATACCGTTATCGGCAACGGACAATGCCCGATCATGGACACCTGGTGGCAGACCGAGACCGGCGGCTTTATGATTACACCCATGCCATCAGTGGGACTCAAGCCCGGCAGCGCTACCCGTCCCTTCCCCGGCATTGATGTCGATGTGGTGGACGAGGACGGTAACTCCTGCGGCCCCAACGAAGACGGCAAACTGGTCATCAAAAAGCCCTGGCCGAGCATGCTGCGCACCGTGTGGGGTGACGACGACCGCTACGTGGCCCAGTATTGGAGCGAGTACAAAAAGCAGGGTTGGTATCTGGCCGGTGACTCAGCACGTAAGGATGAGGATGGTTACATCTGGGTGATCGGGCGTATCGACGACGTGATTAAGGTCAGCGGCTACCGTCTGGGTACCGCCGAGATCGAATCCGGATTGGTGAGCTACCCGGCAGTGGCCGAAGCTGCCGTCATTGGCGTGCCGGATGAGGTTAAAGGCAGCGTGATTTATGCCTACTGCATTCTGGTGGCCGGAGCCGAAGGCAATGAGGAACTGGTAGCGAAACTCAAAGACCATGTGCGCCACGAAGTCGGGCCGATTGCGGTTCCACAGCAGATCGAATTCGTGGAGAAGCTGCCCAAGACCCGGTCGGGCAAAATCATGCGGCGGCTGCTCAAGGCACGGGCGCAGGGTCTGCCCGAAGGCGACACGAGTACGCTGGAAGATTAATGTTATACTCGTCTGAACGATCCGTCACAAAGAGAGCGCAACATGCAATACACTAAACTGGGCAAATCCGGCATGACAGTCAGCAAAGTCTGCCTGGGAACCATGCACTTCGGTGGCCCAACATCGGAAGAAGACGCCTTCCAGATCATGGACAAAGCACTTGAGATGGGAATCAATTTCTTTGATACGGCCAATGTCTACGGTGGCAAAGGCGGTCGGGGAAAATCCGAAGAGATCATCGGCAAATGGTTCCAGTCCCGCAGCGGCAGCCGCGATCAGGTTGTTCTGGCGACCAAAGTTTACAATCCGATGGTCCAGGGCGATGTGCCGAACGAAGATCGCGGCATTTCCGCCTACAAGGTACGCAAGCACCTCAACGACTCGCTGCGCCGGCTGCAAACCGACCATATTGATCTGTATCAGGTGCATCATATCGACCGGGATATCACACCAGAAGAGTTCTGGGGGACATTTGACCGCGTAATCAACGATGGCAAGGTTCTGTATATGGGGTCCAGCAACTTCCCTGGTTGGGGACTGGCGAAATTCCAGATGCAGGCACTGCAACGTGGTTCGATGGGCTTCATCTCAGAACAGAGTATGTACAGTTTGTTGTGTCGTGCGCCGGAGCTAGAAGTGCTGCCAGCGGCGGAGGACTTCGGCATTGGCGTCATCCCCTACATGCCGCTGGCGGGTGGCCTGCTTACCGGCAAGAAAAAGTCGGTGGAAGGCTCGCGGACCGCTTCGGTCGAAAACGAATATGGCATTTATCTCAGCGACACCAACGAGCAAATGACTGCCTTTTCCGAACTGTGTCAGGAAATTGGCGAGAAAGAACACGTCGTCGCCATCGCCTGGACGCTGGCACAGCCAGCCGTCGCCTCACCTATCATCGGCGTGCGTACACTTCAACACCTTGATGGTTTGGATCGCGCTGCCGAACTCAAACTCGACGATGAAACGCTGGTAAAGCTGGACGAGATATTCGACATCAACCGGGGCCGCGCACTGCGAACCGGTAAACCAGGACCGGAAGCTTACGCTTGGTAAACCAGGATCGGGATGCAGGGATTCTGCATCCCGATTTTCACTGGATCAGCGCCATACCGCGCAGCGTTTCCAGCAGGTAATTGGCCGCAAAAATGTCTTTGGGGATGTAATCCTCAGCACCGGCGTTCAATCCGGCCATGGTGTGTTCCGGGTCCACATTGGTACTCATCATCAATACCGGAATGTCAGCGGTCATTTTATGCCGCTTCAACCGTGCGCATAACTGAATACCGTCCATCTTGGGCAGATTCACATCCAGCACAATCACATCCGGCATAATCTCGGTCGCCATCCGCAGCCCTTCCAGACCATCGGTCGCGATAACGACATCCACACCTTGCTCACCTAATTTCTTTTGCATATTGGCCGCCTGGGTCGGACTGTCCTCAACCACCAGCACCGTCGCCATAAGTTCGTCTCCCTCTTTTTGGTTTGAATACAGTTTACAGGCTTCTGCGGTGGATTGCACCTTGAGGTCTGCTGATATTGACGCTTCTGGTCGCACGAGTTAGGCTTATGGCTGGATTTTGTTCAGGAGCATACACATGCGCATTCTCTATATTGATATTGACAGCCTTCGTCCGGATCATCTTGGCTGCTATGGCTATCTACGCGATACCAGCCCCAACATCGACAGTCTGGCCGCCGAAGGCACTCGTTTCACCAACTATTATGTGTCGGATGCACCCTGCTTACCCTCGCGGTCGGCGCTGTGGAGCGGTCGGCACGGCTTCCACACCGGCGTCATCAATCATGGTGGAACCGCCGGGCAGCCCTTTGTCGAAGGACCAGAGCGCGGCTTCCGCGATCTGTTCGGCAGTACCAGTTGGATGTCGGCGCTGCGCCAGGCGGGACTTAAAACCGTGACGGTCAGCCCCTTTGGTGAGCGCCACTGTGCGTGGCACTGGTACGCCGGCTACAACGAGGTCTACAACACCGGCAGGGGCGGCATGGAACGCGCCGGCGAGATGACACCAGTGGCGCTGGATTGGCTGGAACGCAACGGTGCTGAGGATAACTGGTTCTTGCATGTCAACATGTGGGACCCGCACACCCCTTACCGCACACCGGAGGACTTTGGCGACCCCTTCGCTGATGACCCACTGCCGGAACATTTCACCGAGGAATTTCGCCAGCAAGCCTGGAATGGCTATGGTCCGCACAGCCCGCAGGAACTTTACAGCTTCGATGAGACCAGCGATGCCATGCTGGAAGCCTTCCCCCGCGCACCGGGCAAGCTCGACTCAATGGACGCGATACGCCGCTGGATCAACGCCTACGACACCGGCATCCGCTATGCCGACGAACATATCGGCCAGCTTATGACGAAGCTCAAAGACCTGGGCATCTATGACGACACCCTGATTATCGTCAGCGCAGATCACGGCGAGAATCAGGGCGAACTCAACGTGTGGGGCGACCATCAGACCGCCGACCAGATCACCTGCCGTGTCCCGCTGGTGGTCCGCTGGCCCGAAGTCACGACCGACGCCCGTATCGATTCCGCGCTGCACTACCATTTCGACTGGGCAGCGACGGTCATCGAGTTGGCGGGCGGTCAGGTGCCGTCAAACTGGGACGGTATACCCTTTACCGAGGCCTATAAAGGCGGTGACGAAGACGGACGCGCCTACATCGTGACCAGCCAGGGCGCATGGGCCTGCCAGCGTGGGGTGCGCTTCAACCACGAGGGACGCGAATACATGGCCCTGCGCAGCTACCATGATGGCTATAAGATGGTCGAGCCGCTCATGTTGTTCGATCTGACCGATGATCCCCACGAGCGCAACAACATTGCCGGGAAGCGCCCAGACCTGCTGATGATGGCGATGGGCATGTTGGAGGAATGGTGGCAGCACATGATGGCGACCAGCCGCCACGATGTCGATCCGATGATGACGGTACTGCGCGAAGGCGGCGCACTCCACACACGCGACGAGCTACCGGCCTACCTCAAACGGCTACGGGAGACCGGACGGCAAGATCATGCCGCGCTGCTGGAATCACGCCATCCGGGCGAGGCGAAATCAGGTTAGCGTCTCGCCACCGTTGACCGGCAGGATCGTGCCAGTGATGTAATCTTCGCTGACCAGATACGCCACCGCCCGCGCAACGTCCTCTCCCGCACCGGGACGTTTGAGCGGGCTGCGCTGGCCCGCTTTGGCCCATGCCTCGTCAGATGTGCCGGGGGCTTTGAGTACAGGACCGGGCAGCACACCGTTCACACGGATGTTGTCAGGTCCCAGGCTCACCGCGCTGACTTCGGTCAGCATCAATAATCCAGCTTTGCTGATGTTATGATCCACCCGCTCCGGCCAGGGACGGACCGAACCATAATCGCAGATGTTGATGATGGCCCCGCCGGACGGGTCGTTCTCACGCATCATGCGGGCTGCCGCCTGGGTGCAGAGGAAGGGCGCGGTCAGATTCACATCGAGTGAAAGCCGCCAGTCCGCCAGCGATACATTCATCAGCTTGTTGGCTTTAAACACGGAAGCACTGTTAACCAGAATATCGAGCCGGTCGTAGTGTTCTTTGAGTGTGGCGAAGACGGTTTCAACACCTTCCGGCTTGCTGATGTCAGCCTGCACAGCAAACGCGCCCACGCCGTTAGACTTGATCTCGTGCAGGGTTTCGCGTACCGTCGAGTCACTGGAATTATGGTAATGCACCAGGATATTCACACCGTGACGGGCCAGTTCCAGGGCAATTGCCTTGCCCACACGATGTGCACTGCCTGTTACCACTGCTACCTGATCGCTTAAGTCTACTCGCATTGCCCCCCACGATAGTCTTTTGAACGATGGAACGCGGACGGCCGTCCGCGAAATCATTATCCGTCGGCCAGAATCTTATCTACTGCATCGGCCAGATGCCGCAGCGTGTTGACGTAGTATACACCATCCGACCGCGATGCATATTCCCACATATCGCTGTCGCCTGTCCCCCATTGAGCCTGTGCTTCCGGGCAGAACCAGATCAAGCGGCGGCTCTTGCGGTGAATGTCGCTGGCAATGTCCAGGCGTGGATCGTTGTAGTTGTTGCGCCCGTCACCCAGGATAATCACGGTTGTTTTGCCCGTCACCAATCCCATGTGACCCTGCTTAAACGTCGCCAGACTGTTGCCTAAGTCCGTGTTGTAATAACCGGGGCGGTTTTCCGAAAGCACCCGCTGGATGGCAGCCTGCGGATCATGTTCCTTGAACACCATGCTGATGTCCACCAGATCGTTGATGAAGATAAAGCTGTTGGTCCGGGCTACCTGATCCTGGAGTTCGTAAATCAGCGTGAGCAAGAACTCTGTACAGTAGCGCACGGATGTGCTGACATCACAGATCACGACCAGTGATGGTTTGACATGGCGCGTGCGGTGCCGCAGTTCAATTGGCGTACCGCCGTAACGCATGTTGGCCCGCAGCGTCCGCCGGGGATCGGGGGTGCCGGTTTTGGCCCGTTTCTGCCGCAGCGCCGAACGGCTGCGCAAACGAGCTGCCAGACGGCGCGTCTCATCGCGGATGTCGTCAACCTCGTTCTGGCCCAACTGCGAGAACGGCACATCCATCAAGTCTGGCTTGGATTTCGGCTCCTGCTGCGCCATCTGTTCCGCCAGTGAAGCACCGACATGCTGCGAAATCTGCTCGGACAGCCCCTCAGCGTTCTCCTGCAACATCTCGCGTATCTGGTCCAGGCTCTCCTGGCTCATGCCCATTTCGGCCAGTTGTTCCAGCAGTTCTTCGATCATATCCTGAAGCTGCTGCAAACCGGACTGCTGGTTCATGCGGCGCTCGAACCAGCGCCGCTGGTACATCTCATCACCCTGTTGCAGGCCGCTCTGCTGGCCCATCTGGTCAAGCTGTTCCTGGCTGAAAGGTTTACCATCGAGAAGCTGCTGCAAAAGCTGCTTGAGTGCTTCCATCTGGCCTGCCATCGAGCGCATGGCCTGCTGGAGCATATCTTGCTCCTGCGGTGTCAGGTTATCCGGGATGTTTTGCAGCGGTGGCGTGTTTGAACTGAAGAATAATGGGAAGAAATACTCGAAGATATGCTGATCGCGCTGTTCTTTTACCAGCGTCGCTTTGAGTGTAGACCGGAATTGATCGCTGCTCCCCACACCGACCACCTCAGTCCCGTACATTGCATCCTGGCTCTCTGCCAGTGAAATACGCACACCGGCAGCCCGAAGCGCCCGGATGAAATCTACCATGCGCTTATCCATCACACTGTCCCTTGATTACAGTACTTCTAGGCCATCATAAGGATACACCCTTGCACCTGAAGGCGCAAGACAGGGAAGCCCCTTATATCCCACCGCTAAAGCAGGTGGGTTTTACGGGGCCTGTCCATAATTTTCCTCGGATCGTTCATCGGCGGGATCATTGCCGGCGATCCGCTGCTCTATAGGCGGACAGATCAACCTCAACGAGGTGACATTCCGTCTCGGCTATTAGTTGACGGCCTCGGCTGCGACGTCGCCTTCAGACTCACCCTGAGCTGGCATGGCCTGGATGTCGAGCAAAATCCTGACATCACGGCTTACCAGCACGCCGCCGGTCTCAAGCGCCTGATTCCAGGTCAGACCGAAATCTTCACGGTCGATCTTCGTGCTGGCCTCAAAGCCAACCACCGGGAAACCGAAAGGACTCTGGCCCTGGCCCAGGTAGGTCACATCCAGCGTCACCGGGCGGGTCATGTCACGGATGGTCAGATCGCCGGTCACTTTCGCCACCTGGTCGCCCTTCATCTCGACGCCGGTACTCTTGAAGACCATCTCCGGGTAATTCTCGACCTCGAAGAAATCCGCGCTGCGCAGGTGATTGTCGCGGTCAGCGGTGCCGCTGTCGATACTGGCAACCTGGATGGTCGCCTCAACGGAAGAAGCCGCCGGGTTGGACGGATCGAAATCGATCATGGCGTTGTAATCGTTGAAGCTGCCACGAACAGTGGTAATCATCATATGCTTCACGGTAAATTCCACAGCGCTGTGCGCGTTATCCACTACCCACTTTGCCATTTTGGTACTCTCCTGTTTATTGCTTATCCATAAACGGACTATAGTCCGTTTCATATAGATAAGATTAACCGGAGTCCCTGCATCTGTCCAGTTAGTGTTGGATAAGCGAATCGAGAAGCTGAGATAAGCCGGTGTGAATCTGATCGGGGGAATAGCCGAGAGCGTCAAGCTGGAACTGGATGGTGTAGACGTTGAGCATGGTATACAGCACATCGGCGGCGTAATCGCGGTCCAGCGTCACATCCAGCCGGTTCAGCAATCCGCGAATCGTCTGCCGCCACCACACATGCGCCGGAAATGTGAGGGCGGATACACCGCTGGCGTCTAACCCCTCCGCCATCAGGTCCAGATTACTGATGACGAAATCCGCCGCCGCTGGCAGAAACCAGCGCAGATCGTCTTGCGGGTTGTTCTGCTGGCGCAGACGGTCGAGTGTCTGAATTTGAAGCTGGCGCTGCTGGTGATCGAGCAGGGCATAGCAGACTTCGGCCTTGTTGTTAAAATGACGATACAGCGTCCCCTTACCGACGTGGGCCTCGCTGGCGAGTTCGGTCATGGAGACATTGGCGACGCCGCGATCCGAGAACAACTGCCGCGCCGTATCCAGCAGCAGATTGTAATTCTTGACGGCATCGGCTCGTGTAGGGCGTGCGCCTTGCAGCGGGATAGAGCCATCATCACTCATGGCAGCCACATCGCAAAGAAATCGACGCTATCGACCCACAACCCCTGGATATTGATCTCCCAATGCAGATGCGGTCCACCGCTGCGCCCGGTGTTACCGCTGACGCCGATGATCTGCCCTTTGCTCACCGATTGCCCCCGCGTGACATGCACCTGCGAGAGATGCGAATAGCCGGAGAAGATGCCGTAACCATGATCGATCACGACATGGTTGCCGCGAATATCCAACAATCCGGCGAAGGCTACCGTCCCTGCGCCCATCGCCTGGACCGGCGTGCCGGTCGGCGCACGCAAATCCCAGCCGGTGTGGCGTGTCTCGACCGTGCCATTAATCACACGGAACTCGCCAAATGATGAGGTCAGCACCGACTGAATCGGAAGCTGCCAGCCATCCTCCGCCCACATGCGCTCCTCGGTGTAGGTCTGGAAAACGCTGTCGAGCCGGGCCATTTCCAGCCGTTCCACTTCCGGATCGAGCAGATAGCCCCGATCCGATGGTATGCTGAAATCGAAGCGGAGAAAGCCTCCGAGCGTAACATCGACCTGAGCCGGAATGGTGGTACGCGTACCGTCTTCATGCCAGACAAACACCGAGAAATCGTATAAGCGCGGCGTTTGATCCATGTTGATGACCAGCAGACCATAATAAGCGTCGTCGGTTTCAACATAGAAGAACTCGCTCAGACGGTCCATGAAGCGCACCCGCGCTCCCGCGACCGAATCACCCGATACTCGCATCAAGCCAATCCGCGCCTGCGGAATCTGGCTGAAGAACAGGTCCAGCGTCACGCCGTCCTGCGTGAGTGTGGTCACGGGCTGTGGTGCATCGACCACAGCTTCCGGTGGTGGCTGCTGCGCCGTTACCGGCACCAGCAAGAACAACACCATCATGATGACCGAGATTCGTCGCATATCATTTACTTCCTCTACTGCTCTTCGGGCGTCATGGACGCCAGCATCGCCTGCACTTCAAACTCAACTGAGTCGAGGATTGATTGGAGTGTATCGACTGCCGGGCCGTCCATCGCCTCAATCGGGTCCGTATAGACATAAAACATGAAATTCAGTCCGTCCACCTGCAACCCGGCAAACCAGCCGCGTGTATCAGGTTCTTCCGGGCATTGGACCACCTGGAACCAGGTGCCATCCGCCGGTTGACCACCAACCATAAAGGTGTACTCGCGTTCCAGATCGGTGCCAAAGGTACATTCGGCTTCAAACACCGCCAGCCGCAGCAGGCGTAAACCGTCCAACCGCAGCAGCGATTGGAGCGGGTCGGTTGGCATCAAGGGGTTGCCGCCGCCGACATTCGGGAAGCCCCACAGGAGAACCACGTTACCTGTGCCACCGGTTACCGGGCCGACGTACTTGGTAAACGGGACCAGCCGCACCATACCATCAATATCCTGGATGGACTGCACACCGTTGCCAGATAACCAGTCATCGGGCAGATCAATCGCAATCGGCGGATCGGCTTCCTCACCCTCAGCCGCTTCAACCACCAGTTCGATGGTCGGCAGTGGGGTTTCGGTCGGGGTTTCAATAAGTGTAGGCGCTGCCGCTGGCGTCGTGGCCGTCGGTTGTGGCGTATTGGTCGATGTCGGCACCGGTGTCAGCGTGACCGTTGGGGTCGGGTCCTCACCGCCGCCACAGGCCGCCAGGATCAACACCATCACCAGAGCAATGGCTTTATTCCCACTCAATCGTCGCGGGTGGTTTGCTTGTAATATCATAGGTGACACGGTTGATCCCCTTCACCTCGTTTACAATCCGGTTGCTGATTTTGCCCAGCAGATCGTAGGGCAGATGCACCCAGTCCGCCGTCATAAAGTCGTCAGTGGCGACGGCCCGCAGCACCAGCACCTCCTCATAGGTGCGGTTATCGCCCATCACCCCAACACTCTTGACCGGCAGCAGCACTGCGAAAGACTGCGATGTTCCCTCGTGCAGCAGTCCGGCGTTGTCCAATTCTTCCAGGAAGATCGCATCTGCCGCCCTCAGCTTTTCCAGCCGCTCCCACGTTAGCGGTCCCAGGCAGCGAATCCCCAGACCGGGACCAGGGAAGGGCTGCCGCCACACAATCGCATCCGGCAAACCGAGCGCCGTACCGACTTTCCGCACCTCGTCCTTGAACAGATCGCGCAGCGGCTCCACCAGATCGAACCGCTCCTTGAAGTCCGGTGGCAGACCGCCGACGTTGTGGTGACTTTTGATCGTTTTGGCCGATTGATGGCCGATGGCGCTCTCGATCACATCCGGGTAGATGGTCCCCTGCGCCAGAAAGCGTACACCCTGCAAATCATCAGCCTGCTCGCGGAAGACATCGATGAACAACCGCCCGATGATCTTGCGCTTCTGTTCTGGTTCGGTCTCGTGCTGCAACTCATCCAGGAAGCGCTCGGTGGCATCTACCGCGATCAAATTCATGCCCTGCTGCTCACGGAAAACCTGGACCACCTGTTCTGGCTCGTATTTGCGCATCAAGCCCGTGTTGACGAACACCGCCGTCAGCCGGTCACTGATGGCACGATGGATTAGCGCTCCGGCCACCGCCGAATCAACGCCGCCGCTGAGGGCCAGCAGCACCCGGCCATCGCCCACCTGCGCCTGGATACGCTCGATGGCGTCCTCAATGAAGGCGACCGGCGTCCAGCGTGCTTCACAGCCACAGATGTTGAAGACAAAATTGTGCAGCAGTTCCATGCCCTGCGGCGTATGCGACACTTCGGGATGGAACTGCACACCGTAGAATCTACGGCGCTCATCGCCAATAGCCGCCAGCACACCGCCCTCAGAGTGTGCCAGCACCTGGAATCCTGATGGTGGGCGCTCGACATGATCGCCATGCGACATCCACACGCTCATTTGCTGCGGCATGGACGCGAACAGCGGGTTCTCACTGGCGACGGTGATCTGACTGCGACCGTACTCCCGCGCCTCCCCCGGTGCTACCGTGCCGCTCAATGACTGCGCGATGACCTGCATCCCATAACACACACCGAGAATCGGCTGGCCGGTTTCCAGCAGTCCTGCCGCTGGCCGGGGAGCATCTGTCTCATAAATGCTGTTCGGTCCACCAGAGAGGATCAGGCCGCGTATCTGGTGTTCGGCCAGTTGGTCGGGCGTGACATCGTGCGGGAAAACCTCGGCATACACGCCCAGTTCACGCACCCGGCGGGCGATCAACTGGGTGTACTGCGATCCAAAGTCGAGGATGGCGATCCCATCCGAACGGAGTTCGGCACTCATTCGACGACGATCTTATTGTTGTCCATGCTGATGATGGTCGCGAGCGCGTACATCGGCACATCGTAACCGGCATTGCGCATGGACTCGCGTCCGCTCTCGAAAGATTTCTCGATCACCACCGACACACCGACCAGATTGGCTTTGGCGCTGGTGATGATCCGCGCCAGCGCCATCAGAGTTTTGCCGGTCGCCAGAAAGTCATCTACAATCAAGACGTTTTCACCGGCGTTGAGAAACTCTGCGCTCACCAGCAGCGGCACATCACCGCCTTTAGTGTGACTGGGTGCAGTTTCCAGGAAGACCGGCCCGGCCATTGTGATCGGTTTCTTCTTGCGGGCATAGACCACCGGCACATTGAGAACCTGCCCGACCATCAACGCCGGCGCGATGCCGGAAATCTCGGCGGTCAGAATGCGGTCAACCGGCACATCGCGGAACGGCTCCGCCATTGCCTGACCCATCTGTGCCATCAAATCGGGATATATCTGGTGATTCAGCAGCGAATCGACCTTGAGGATACCGTTCCCCAGGTTCACACCTTCTGCAAGGATGCGGTCTTTCAGTGCTTTCATTAGGCTTCTGCTCCGTGTGTGCGACCACCGGTCTCTTCATAGATGTCGGCAAAGACCATCTCAAACGACCCCGCTGGAAAGGTCATCAACTGGCCGCCAGCTTCCTGGCCCTGGGGGGTGCGCAGCGCACGCTCCATCGTCGGACGGTCTTTGAAATAGACTTCAAGAATGCGGTAATAGGGGGATTGTCCGGTCGGACTGCCCCAGATGCTGATGACCTGCCGCCGCTCGATATCGGGCATGCGCTCCACCAGTGCCAGCAGATCGTTATAGCTGTTCTCAAACTGGTCCACATTCTGAGGGTGGCGAAAGACCATCATGAATTTAACCATCGCGGTATCCTGATATAAACGCAAAAGTCCGGGATTGACCCGGACTCGGATTATACGCGATCTGGCTTATGAGACCAATGCCCTAACTCTTACGAGTTAGCAGCAGCCCAACCAGCAGCCCGATGATGAAGACTGCGGCGGTAGATTTCCACACATTGTCGCGCATGGCCTCAGTAGCATCCTCCACCTGATCCACCGCCCGACCGTTCAGATAGTTAGCGGTCTGTTCCAGGTTGCGTGCAATGCGGTCGGCGTTAAAACGGGCTTCACCCTCGGCCTCATGGGCACGGCTGCGAATGCTATCCGCCACCTCAAACAACTGCTTCACTGCATCCTTACGGGCGGTATCCGCCTGACGATAGACATCACGGGCGAATTCCTGGATGTTCTCACCTGATTTACCGTTTTCATCAGCCATAATTATTCCCTCCTGCTGACACATATTTCTATTTTAGCACAGTTGTTGTGGTCGATGGCATTATCGCTAAATTGTCCTCAACCACAACTCGCCATAGGACCTCAAGCTTTCCATCGCTATAATCCACGCTATGAGAGTTCGTATTGTGATTGTGATCGTCGCGGTCGTGGCACTCACAGCACTGGACCTGAACCAGCGCGGACTGTTGTGGCAGTTCGCATGGTCGATCACCGGTGAAGAGGAGCCAGTGGCACAACTGCGAGCGCTTCCCCAGTGGGCCATGCGCTACACACGCCCTCAGCCGCGCACCGCTGCTACCGTTCCCATCGACCACACCGGCGAGATTCCCTTTGGCATCAATACTTTCTTGCATCAAGAGGTCGAAGTCCCCAAGATCGAGCGGATGCTGGAAATGATCTCGGATGCTGGATTCGTCTGGATTCGCGAGCAGTTCCCCTGGGAAGACATCGAAGTCGACGGGCGCGACCAGTTCAGCGACAGCCGCAACGACATCGACGGCGACAGCAAACCGGATAGGGTCGATGCCTGGATCAAATACGACCGCATCGTCGATCTGGCCGACCAGTACGGCCTCAACATTCTGGCGCGGCTGGATAACCCGCCGGGATGGTCGCGTACTAATCCCGACATCGGCCCCCTCGGTCCGCCCGACGACTTCCAGGATTTCGTCAACTTCGCTGTCGCCACCGCCGAACGCTACCAGGGCCGCATCCAGCATTATCAGATATGGAACGAGCCGAATCTATTTGTGGAATGGGGCAACCGCCCGGTGGATGCTGTCGCCTTTACCGAACTGCTCTGCCGCACCTACGATGCTTTGAAATCTGTCGATCCTGATCTGGTGATCCATGCACCAGCGCTGTCACCGACCATCGCCCTTGACGGCAACAATCTGAACGATCTGATCTACTTGCAGCAGATGTACGATGCCGGGGCCGCCGACTGCTTCGATGTCATGTCGGCCCAGGGATACGGCCTTTTCAGCGGCCCGACCGACCGCCGTATGCGCCCGACGGTCATTAACGTGGGCCATCACATTTACATCCGCGATATGATGGTCGCCAACGGCGACGCCCATAAGCCCATCTGGATTAGCGAGGCCGCCTGGAATTCCGTACCACCGCCGGAGGAAGTCCCCAATATTGTCGGCATACGCGATCAGTTCGGGCAGGTCACGCAGGAGCAGGCCGCCGAGTACATGCCCGATTACTATCAGCGGGCGCAGGAGGAATGGCCCTGGCTCGGTGTGATCCATTACTGGTTCTTCACCCGCCGCGACAACTCCGAACGCAACCAGCCCAAGTTCTACTTCCGCATGGTCGAGCCAGATTACAGCGCCGACGACCCCAACTTCACCCCACTGCCGGTCTACCACAGCATGCGTGATTACATCACCACGCTCACACCGACGCTCTACAAAGGCGTCCACCAGGCTGACGCACACTGGGCCATCCACGCCGGACCCACCAGTACGACGGTAGACGACGAGTCGGCCCAGTTCGGGCGAGCGCTGACCGCCGATTCACTCGCGTTCACGGCGTCGGGAACCCACATTGTGCTGCGCTGGCACGGAAACAGCCCCATTGATATAACTGTAGACGACGAGACGATCACGCTGACACCGGATGAAATGTCCGGTTGGCGGCGATCCACTATCCATACATCATTGACGCCGCGCACCGTCTCGGTCCAACTCAACGGCCCGATCCAGGTCGATTCGATCACGGTCCTGGACCGCACATTTGAGAATGTCTTCCCGTTGTTGACAGCGGGGTTCGTTCTGGTATTTATGTTGGTGCTGTCGCTGGTCGTTGGCTGGCGCAGCCGAAAGGAGACTCGATGACGGTTCAAGAAATCATCGACTTGATTACGGCAGAAGTACCCGGCGCACCCTGGGAAGGCTCGGTCGATACCGTCAAGACCGGTGACCCGAACCAGCCGGTCCAGGGTATCGTCACGACTTTCCTGGCGACCATGCCCGTCATTCGGCGGGCCGTCGATATGGGCGCAAATTTTATCATCACCCACGAACCGACCTTCTACAACCATCTGGACGCAACCGACTGGCTGGATGGCGACCGGGTCTACGAGACGAAGCGCGATTTAATCGCCCGTCATAATCTGGTCATCTGGCGTTTTCACGATTACTGGCATACCTACCAGCCCGACGGCATCTTCACCGGCGTGATCAAAGCGCTGGACTGGGAAGACCGTTTCGACTTCGACACTCTGACGGCCACCCTGCCCGACACCTCGCTGGCCGGGCTGGTGGATACCCTCAAATCACGGTTAGGCATCGACAAGCTGCGCATGGTCGGCGACCCGGAGTTGCGCTGCCGTCGTGTCGGTCTGCTGGTCGGGTCGCCGGGGGGCCAGACGCAGATCAAGTTTCTGAGCCGGTCGGACGTTGATGTGTTGATCTGCGGCGAGATCAACGAATGGGAAACTAGCGAATATGTCCGCGACGCCATCGACAGTGGGCGACAGATCGCGCTGATCGTCACCGGGCATGCCAACAGCGAGGAGGCGGGTATGGCGTGGCTGGTGGACTGGCTGCGGCAGCGGGTGCCGGACATCCCGATTACCCATATCCCGGCAGGCGACCCCTTCATGGTGATGTAATGCGGCGCATTGTCGTAGTCGCCGTCCTGCTGCTGGCAGCGGCGCTGCGTTTCCATGATCTGGGCGGGCAGTCGCTCTGGCATGATGAAGGCAACTCGTATGTGCAGGCCACGCGAGATTTTGCTGCCATCGCCGACAACGCCGCCCGAGACATCCACCCGCCGGGTTACTACTGGCTGCTGGCAGTCTGGCGCGGTCTGGCCGGTGAGACCGAGTTCGCCTTGCGCTTCATCTCGGCGCTGGCGGGAATCATCACCGTCGCCCTGACTTACGCCCTGGGGAAGCGGTTATATGGTCTGGGATGGGCCGCTGCGCTCTTCGTCGCCCTCAATACCTTCAGCATCTACTATGCCCAGGAGGCCCGGATGTACGCCCTGCTGGCGCTGTGGTCGGCGGCATCCATGTGGGTGTTTATGCATCTGCTGCGTAAAGGTGGCTGGCGCTGGACCGTGACGCTCGGTCTGGTCAACGCCGCCGGGTTGTATACGCATTACGCTTTTCCCTTCGTGCTGCTGGCTCAGGGGGTGTTATGGGTGGTAACCGTGTCCTTTCGGGCGCGATATATCGCGCCCCTACAATTTACAACGACGGGCGCGATGCATCGTGTCTCTGCATATCTTGCCGCCAACCTGCTTGCACTGGTGATCTTCCTGCCCTGGCTGCCGACGGCCTGGGATCAGGTGACCAACTGGCCCAACACCGGCACCACGCTGCCCATCATGGAAGCGGTCGGCACCATCCTTGCCTATCTGGCATTCGGCATCACCGTCGGGACCGGCACGACCATCACCGTTGTGTTCTTCCTGCTGTTTGGCCTGCTGCATCTCCCGCGTGATCGGGTGTTTAACACACTGGTGCCGGTTATATGGGTGATTGTGCCGGTCGGATTGTTCCTGGCGCTGGGATTGTTCCGCGAAGCCAACCTCAAATTTCTGCTCCCGGCGCAGGTCGGTTTCGCCCTGTGGATGGGGCGGGGTGTCGCGGTGCTGTGGCATATCGAACCACGCCGGACCGCGCCGCTGCTGCGACTGGCACCGAAGGCCGCCGCCGCTGCCGGAACACTTGCCATGATCGCTATGCTGGCAGCAGAATTGAACCCGCTCTATACCGATTACCGCCGCGACGATTACCGGGGGATTGTCCAGCGCATCGAATCCAGCAGCCGCAGCGATGATGCGATCATCCTGGCGGCCCCCAACCAGCAGGAAGTATTCGGTTACTACTACGACGGCGACCTGCCAGTTTATCCGCTGCCGCGCGGTTTGGGTGGCGACGACACGGCCACCCTGGCCGAAACTCGCCAGATCATCGCCGAGCATGACCGGATTTTCGCCGTGTTATGGGGGCTGGGCGAACGCGACCCCAACAACATCGTGGAAAGCACTCTCGATGGCGAGGCATTTGAGGCCGACAGCCAGTGGTACGGGAATGTGCGGTTGGTGCGTTATGCCACGCCCGCCGAGTTTGACACGGTTGTCGATGCCAGCGTCACCTTTGGCGACCATATCACCCTGGAGACTTACGCACTCAACGGCGATACCTTCGCACCCGGCGATGTCCTGCAACTGCGGCTGGCATGGTCCACCGATGCACCGCTGGACACCCGCTACAAGGTCTTCGTTCAACTTTTGGACCCTGACGGCGTCCTGGTGGCACAGCGCGATGCTGAACCCGGCGGCGGCCTGCAAACGACTACCATCTGGTCGCCCGGTGAGACGGTGTACGATAATCATGCGTTGATTATGCCGGACGATTTATTGCCATCTCACTACGACCTCATCATCGGCCTCTACAATGCTGATGTTAGATTAACACTTGAAAATAACGCTAACTTCCTCACACTGGCAGAGATAACGATCAACCAGGAGCATTAACCATGCGCATTGTAGTAACCGGGGGTACGGGCCTGATCGGGCATGAATTGGTCATGAGCCTGGGACAGGACGGTCATGAAATCGATGTTCTCAGCCGCAATCCGCGTCAGGCGGGCAATATGCCGGAAACCATCCGTTTTCACAAGTGGGACGCCAAAACCGCCGCTGGTTGGGGCTATCTGGTCGATGGTGCCAATGCGGTGATTAATCTGGCTGGAGCCAGCGTCGCTGGTGACGGTTTTCTGCCCACCCGCTGGACGCCAGAGCGCAAAAAGCTCATCCTGGAAAGCCGGGTGAACGCTGGTAAGGCGCTGGTTGAAGCCATCCAACAAGCCAATGTGAAGCCCAAAATGCTGATCCAGTCGTCCGCTGTTGGCTATTACGGTCCACAGGGAGATAAAAAAGTCACGGAAGATCACCCGGCAGGTGACGATTTCCTGGCCGATGTGTGTGTGCAGTGGGAAGCGTCCACGCTCGAAGTCGAGGCAATGGGTGTCCGGCGGGTGTTGATCCGCACCGGGGTCGTTCTCAGCGATAAAGGCGGTGCCTTGCCACGCCAGATTGTGCCGTTCCAGTTGTTCGCCGGTGGCCCCATCGGCAGCGGCAAGCAGTATTATCCCTGGATTCACATCGAAGATGAAGTACGCGCTATCCGCTTCCTGCTGGAAAACGACAACGCCAGTGGTGCCTTCAATCTGGCTGCTCCCAACCCGGAGACCAACGCCAGCTTTTCCAGAGCCATTGGGCGGGTCCTTAAGCGTCCGGCGTTTGTGCCGGTCCCTGGTTTCGCCTTCCAGATTATGTTTGGCGAGGTCTCGACCGTGCTGCTGGACGGCCAACGGGCGGTACCGGCGCGGCTGGCCGATATGGGCTTTACATTTACGTATTCGGATGCAGAGGTAGCACTACATGATTTATACGGCTAGGATGGGTCGATTGACCCTGCTATTGATCGCCGTTCTGTTGGCAGTACCGGTTGTTTCAGCCCAGGATACCAACGAACCGTTGATGCCCGACAACCTGCCCGACCGCGTGATTCTTGATGGTCTGAGCATGATCTGGCAGGACGTGAACCGCTGCTCGGCGGCGGCATTGACTATACAGCTTTCATATTGGCGCAGCGACTTCGATTACAGCACCACCATTCGTTACCTGAACCCCCATTCGGAGGATATGAGCGTCCGCCTGGACGAAATGATCGCCTTCGCTGAGAGCTACGGCCTACAAGGGATCGAGCGACTGGGCGGTACGGTTGATATGCTGCGGCTGCTGGTCGCCAACGGCTTCCCGGTGCTGGTGGAAAATGTCTACTATGATGGCCCGGATGCTTTCCGCGACTGGATGAGCCACAACCGGGTTATCAATGGTTATGATGACAACCTGCAACTGCTGTATTCCTATGACTCGCTGTTGGGTAACGGTCCCGACAATCTGGGCCGCACCATCCCCTACAGCGATATGGACTCGCGCTGGCGTCCGCTCAACCGGCCTTATCTTGTGCTTTACGAACCGGAGCAGGAAGAACTGCTGCGGACGATCATGGGCGACCAGTGGGACCCCATCGCCAACGCTGAGTGGAATCTTCAGATGGTGCAGGCCGATCTCAACGGCGACGCGCCGGACTCCTTCGATACCTTCAACCTGGGGCAAACTCTGGTGGAATTGGGTCGCTACGAGGAAGCCGCCGCCGCATTCGATGAGGCGCAGGCGGTTGGCCTGCCCTGGCGCATGTTGTGGTACCAGTTCGGGCCGTTCGAGGCTTATCTGGGAGCCGGACGCTACGACGATGTGTTCCAGTTGACCCGCGACGTTATCGCCGTCGCGCCGGGTGTGGACGAGATGTACTACTACATCGCTCTGGCGTATGAGGCGACCGGCCAGACGGATCGCGCCATTGCCAACCTGGAAGCGGCGCTGTGGCGCAATGCCAACTACCATGATGCCCGCGATCTGAAAGCCGAACTCGAGCGCGGTTAATGATGACTCGCCTTGCTATCGCATTTGCCTCTATATTTCTGTTCGTCACTGCGACCTGTGCGCAAGATGTCACGACGGTTGACGGCGATTTAATCGCCATCGATAGCGTCATCAGCACCGAACAAGACATCTTCGGTCAGGAGATACAGACGGTGCGCGGTGTACTCGTCAACCAGGGCGACACCGCCTACACCGGTATTGATCTGTTTGCCGACCTCTACAACGCCGAGGACGAGATCATTGGTGAGGGCTTCGGACAACCTGTAAACGCCTGCGGCACCGGCCTGCTGCCCGATTTTGTCCTCTATCCCAACGACAGCCAGCCTTTCAGTCTGACACTCGAATTATTTGAGGACGATGATATTGAGCGCATCGAGATCATCCCGGAGGGCCAGACGAGCGACGCCGAACGGCCCGATCCAGTGGAAATCCCTGGCGTGCATCAGATCAGCGACCGTGAGGTGGTGGCCGTCGAATGGCAAGATGAGGGTCTGATTTTCGGCGCGGGTTGTGATGCCGATGTGTTCACCCGGCTCGACTGGTTCCGTTTGGCCGATAGCGAGACCGACTCCATTGACCATCCCGACGCGGCCAACCTCACACCCGAACTGCTGGAAGCGCTGGAACTGACCGATCCGTTCACGCTGAATCGCTCTTATCTCACGTTCTCACCCACCGCCAACCGGCTGATCTACCAGAACGACATCAACGCCGTGTTTACGACGGAACCCAACGGCGACTTCCGCCGCTTGATTTACGACAACCTATCCCGCTTCAGCCTGCACGGCTTTATCTGGCTGCCGCAAGGGCGCTTCCTGGCCTACTACTACGGAGCATTTGGCGATGATGTGCGCTACTACACAGCCAATGTTGCCGGTCAACGCATCAGCGCCGACATCTTCAGCGTCACACCATCCGCCACCATTCCCGGTCCTACTCCGGACGGCGCACGGGCGGTCATTACGACAACGGTTGATGGTGTGACTGGTTACTACATCAAGCAGACTCTCTACGGCGGGATCGAATTCCTGTTTGAAGCCGAGCCACCGGGCAACAACTGGCCCGCGCCCATCTTTGACATCACCGACGCACGCGAAGCCTTCATCTACTTCGTTCGTCCACTGGATGGCACCCCCACGCTCCAATGCCTCAACCGGCAGACCGGCGATCTGGTGGACCTGACCGACCTGCCGCTGCAACTGGACAGCGACTCGCGGGCCTGGACATGGCTTTCACCGGACCGCAGCACGATGGCAGTCGCCCAGAACGGCATCAACGGCGGTCTGTGGCTGGTCGATCTACCACCGTGTGAATAGACAAACCAAGTAAGTCCATTTTCACAGACGCCTGCTAAAATCAGCGAAACTCTGGACAAGGATCAACACGATGCCACGCAGCCGTTTATTCTGGGCGGTCGCCCTGGGCCATATGGTCAACGATTTCTTCATGAGCGCCGGGCCGGTCATCCTGGCCTTTTTGAGCGTCAGCCTTCTCCCCATGAGCAACACCCAGATCGGCCTGACCGTCAGCGCCTCGCAGCTTGCCGGGGCGGTCAGCCAGCCGGGGTTCGGCCTGTGGGCAGACCGGACCGGGGGGCGCTGGCTGGGTGCCGGGGGTGTCGCCTGGACGGTTAGCTTCTTCATGGTGTGTCTGGTTGGGGCGCAAACGGGCGCGTTCTGGCTGATGTTTCTCCCCTTTGTGGTGCGTGCGTTGGGCAGCGGCGCGTTTCACCCGGTCGGTTCCATGCACGCCTCCGACAGCGACAACAACCGCAGCGCCAGCAATATGGCCTATTTCTTCCTGATGGGCCAACTGGGATTGGCCCTCGGTCCCGCCCTGGCCGGCTTCATCCTCGACCTGACCAACCCGGATATGGCGGCAACCTTCACCCATAGTATCAGTCAGGCGGTGAATTTTGAGGTCAACTGGTGGGGGACGGTCAACTCGGTGTTCATTCTCGGCATCATCGCCTTTCCGGTGGTGGGCTTCATGCTGACGACCATTCCCAACCGGGCGCGTTATCTTTCAGGCCGCGAGATGGCCGCTGCCGCCGTAACCAAAACGACTACGACCGAGAACGCCCGTCTGCCGGTGCGCGGCTTCTTGCTTCTGGGCCTGATGGTGGGATTGCGCAGCCTGGGCCAGCCCGGCTCGGTCACGTTTATCCCGGTTCTGTTCCAAGACAAAGGCTGGACACCTGCCGAATACGGCGCGATCACCAGTTCCTTCTGGATTGCATCCGGTGTCGCCGGGGTGATCTTTGGCAATCTGGCCGACCGCATCGACCGGCGGCTGGTGGTCACAGGGAGTATGCTCTCGTCGGCACCGGCTTTCTTCCTGCTGCCGCTGGTAGATGGACCACTGGCGTTTGTCATGGCGATTCTGGCGGGTGGTCTCTCCGGCGGATCGCACAGTATCATTGTGGTCCTGGCGCAGGATATGGTGCCGTCGGCCAAAGCGTTCGCGTCGGGTTCCATCCTGGGGTTCATCTTCGCGATGGCGGCCCTGGGCAGCTTCTTGATCGGCACCATTTCCGACCAGATCGGCCTGGGCGTAACCTTTCAACTGGTGGCCGGTTTGATGGCGGTTGCTGGCATGCTGGCGCTGAATCTGCCGTCTCGCAGCCGCTAGACCAGATCGAGGACGCGCAGCAGGCTCGATCAACACATCATGCAGCACAGATACGGTCTCTGGGCTTTAACTACACCGCATGCTGCTTTAAGGCTTTTCCAGAAAAATACATAGCCCGGTGTTCTACATTTCTGCGGACGGCAATAATGCCGTCCCTACCCAC
>CAYQJO010000004.1:0-50616 GCA_964417785.1 uncultured Anaerolineaceae bacterium
GAAAAATCCTCCAAAAAGCAGCCCTGCCCACACCGCCAGCAGGCACCAGAACCAGAGTATTTCGACATCGGATAGTGCAATTTCCGGCATAATGCCCCCTTTTTAGAACCATTATCTTTGGAATATGGCGAATCACAATGTTAGAATGCGCTTCAAATCGACTTGCAAGGAGAAAACCTATGCGTACTCGCAGTGACATACCCGAACAATACCGCTGGAACGCCCCCAGCGTCTTCACCGACAGCGCCGCCTGGGAAGCCGCTGGAGATGATCTGCTCAAGCTGACCGAGCAGGCCAGCACCTACAAAGACCGCCTCAGCGAAGGCCCGACCGTGCTGGCCGATTTCATTGACGTCTACGAGCAGACAATGCGCCTGACGATGAAAATCTACTTCTACGCCGCCATGTCATCCAACTGCGACTCCACCGACAAGCAGGCCACCGCCATGAACGACAAGGCCCGCAGCCTGATGGGGCAGGCATCCGCCGCCGTTGCCTTCGCCCAACCGGAGATGCTAGCCATCGGTCGCAAAACCCTGGATACCTGGATGGACCAGGAGCCGCGCCTGACCGTTTTGCGCCATTATATGGACAATCTGTTCCGCCAGCAGGCCCATGTTCGCTCTGCCGAAGTCGAACAGGTGATGGGTTTGGCCCAGGACCCCTTTGGCGGCATCAACAACATTTTCAGTATGCTGGTCAACGCTGACCTGCAATTTGCGCCAGCAGTGAGCGAGGACGGCCAGACACACGACGTCGCCCAGGGGACCTATCCCACACTCCTGCACAACGCCGACCGAGAAATCCGCCGCACCGCTTACGACAGCTATACCGGCAGCTATCTCGACTTCAAGAACACCCTGGCCGCCAGCTACATCACCAGCGTCAGGCGAGATGTGTTCAACATGCGTGTGCGCGGATACGAATCTTCACTGGCCGCGTCCCTGTTCCAGAACAACGTCCCCGTCGCCGTCCACGACACGCTGATCGAGACCTACCGTGCCAATATCGCCACCTGGCACAAATACTGGCGCATCCGGCGGCAGATTCTCGGCGTCGATGAACTGCATCCCTACGACATCTGGGCACCGCTGACCGACAAAACCCCGGAAGTGCCATACAACCAGGCCGTCGATTGGATCAGTGCGGGTATGGGGCCGCTGGGCGAGGATTATGTTCAGACTTTGCGCCAGGGCTGCTTGCAGGACCGCTGGGTGGATGTATACCCGAACAAGGGCAAACGTCAGGGTGCATTCTCCTTCGGCACCCACGACACCTTCCCCTTCATCATGATGAGCTATGACGACACGCTCAGCGGCCTGAGTACACTGGCTCACGAACTCGGTCACAGCATGCACAGCTACTATTCGCGCAAGACCCAGCCCTATTTCTACTCGCGCTATACCTTGTTTGTGGCCGAGGTGGCCTCCAACTTCAATCAGGCGTTGGTACGGGCGCATTTGCGCCAGAAATTCGCCGACGACACGCTCTTCCAGATCAACCTGATCGAAGAGGCGATGGGCAACTTCCACCGTTACTTCTTCATCATGCCCACGCTGGCCCGCTTCGAGTTGGAAGTCCACAATAGCGTAGAAAAGGGGCAGGGTCTCACCGCCGACGACCTGAACGAACTCTGCGCCGATTTGTTCAGCGAGGGCTATGGCGACGCGATGCACATCGACCGCGACCGGGTGGGCATCACCTGGGCGACCTTCCAGCACCTCTACAGCAATTTCTACGTCTACCAGTACGCCACCGGCATCAGTGCCGCCCATGCGCTGGCCGAGAAGATTCTATCCGGCGAAGATGGCGCGGTCAGCCGTTATATCGACTTCTTGAGTACCGGTGGTGCGCGGTATCCGCTGGACGCGCTCAAGCGTGCTGGTGTCGATATGACAAAACCCGATGCCGTCGAGACGACCTTCGGCGTCCTGGCTGGCATGGTAGATCGTCTGGAGCAGTTAGCAGGCGTATAAGACCATCATCCGTAGCGGACGCCCAACCGGGCGTCCGCCGGACAAATCGACTTAGGCTTTTCTAGAAAAATACATAGCCGGTACTCTACATTTCTGCGGACGGCAATAATGCCGTCCCTACCCACAAACATGGGTTTTCGTAGGGACGCGATTTTTCGCGTCCGCCGTGAGAACAGCTATTTTCTTGGAAACGCCTTACTGCTCGAACTGCCACTCGCCATCGACAAGAATCATGTCGGCGTGCGCCAGTCCGTAAGGATCAGGGGCGATTTCCTCCTGGAAGCTCAGCATCTCGATGCGTGTGGGGCGGACCCGGATGACAACGAAGTCCGGGTCTTCCGGACCACCGTCCCAGAAGTTGTACCAGTCGGCAAACCAGTGATTGCGCCGGTCTTCATCGGTCTCCACCACCTCGGCCTCACCTTCCAGCACTGCATACGCCCGCCGGTAGTCATCGTGGATCATGATCGAGACACGGCTGTTCTCGCGCACATCAAGGGCCTTACGTGACTGCCGGTGTGTGCCGTACCACAAGGTCATATCGTCTTCGGGGTCGAAATGCTGCATCAAGCGAGCATGGACCGCGTTTTGCGTGTTTTGCGTGATCAGCGTGGAATACTGGGTGGAGATGGCGATTTTGCGAACAACGTCTACGTACTCGCCGGGTTCAGTTGGAAGGGCCATAAACAGGGACTCCTTAGCGTGAGTGAATTTGTCCCCATTATAGCCGAGGGGGCTTTGGCGTACCAAAGCCCCATATTGATTATTTAGACCCGTTTTTCGATGTCGTAGATGCGCGGAGCGTTGTCGAGGTTGAACGGGATGGACTCAATCGCCGGTGAGTGGACATAGTAGAAATCTATCCACGAGATATATAGAACAGCGGCCTCTTCGTACATCAGGGCTGAGGCCTGCGCGATCAAATCGTTGCGTGTCTCCTCATCTCCTTCTACCGAGATTTGGGCATTGAGCGCGTAGAACTCGTCGTTGTCGAAATGGCGCTGTGAATCCGGTGCAGGGTTGATGAGACCAACCATCGCCTGGGTCCAGTCTGCCAGGGTGCTGTAGAACGCATCCCATAACACCAGATTATATTGCGTACCACCGCGTACTTCGGTGATGACCGAACCCGAGTCGGGTGTGACCAGTTCGATTCGCACCCCCACTGACTCCAGGTACCCGGCGATAACTTCGGCATCCGTCCGGACGGTGTTGGACGCCAGCATGGTCAGTTCCAGGTTGGAGTACCCGGCTTCGGCCAGCAGACGCATAGCCTCTTCCGGATTGTACTCAAAGCCGGTCAGGTCTTCGTTGTAACCTGGCAATCCCGGCAGCAAAAGCTGGCCGGTGGTCGGCTGACCAAATCCGGCGCGGACGATCTGATTGTAGACATCTTTATCAACCGCCAGATTCAGCGCCCGACGGACACGCGCATCCTGCAAGGCTTCGTGTGTCTCCGGAATCATGCTGACAAATTCCGTCGCCAGCGCCGGTTTGGAACTGCCGTTCCAGTTGCCACTGTCGATCAGGGTTCGAGCGACGTCCGGTGGCAGGCTCTGGGCGACATCAATATCACCGCTTTCCAGCGCGGAACGCAGATCACCCACACGCACATAGGTGGCTGTCTCTACCGGGCGGCTGCCGCGCCAGTTGCCGTCCCAGGTCTCCAACTCAATCAATTCACCGGGGACAAACTCAACGATTTTGAAGTATCCGGTGCCGATAGCATCGGTTACGAGATTCCCATCGGACTCGGTCATATACTGCTCGGAAAACACCCAGAAGCGCGAAAAACGTTTCTCCAGAATAGCATCGGGGCGGGTAGATTTAATGACCAGATGGGTATCGTCGATAACCTCAATGCTCTCGTTGTTGAAGAGCGCAAATTGTGGTGGGAACAGCACGAAATCGGTAAGCGGAATGCCGAACAACCCCGGATTGCTGACACCCTCGGTCAGCAGGAAATCCATTGTGAACTTGACCGAGTTGGCGGTGCAGCGTTCACCGTTGGAGAAGAACACATCATCTCGGAGTGTGACCTCAAGGGTCTGCGGATCGACCTTATTCCATTCGGTCGCAATACCGGGGATCAACTCACCATCGGCTGTGACATCGATCAGCGTGTCGTAGATCTGACGTGCCTGAAAGTAAGTGAAATAGAACGGGTTGAGATTGGACTGAATACTGGTGTTTCCGATGGTTATATGCGACGCGAGACTCTGCTGGTTGGCTGTGCTGGCAAGGGCCGGATGCATAAACGCGCTTCCGGTTGCCAGCGCACCGGCGGCTGCGGCACTGACCTTCATAAAATCACGGCGACTCATTCTTCCAGACATAGCTTACCCCTTAACTAACCAAGATACAAAACCATGTAACAGAAAACAGCTTACGATAAATTACCTCCTACTACATTTTATCACTTCAGTTGAGAATACGCTGATAGCTCATTTTTTGCAAAGAATCGCCTACGCTGTTCACACACAAGACGGTCAGCATCAGGGCCAATCCGGGAAAGACGGACAGCCACCAGGCATCTTGCAAATAGGTGCGACCATCACTGAGCATATTGCCCCACGACGGTGTGGGTGGACTGACACCCAGGCCGAGGAAACTCAGACTGCCCTCAATCATAATCAGCGTGCCGACCGAGAATGTCCACAGCACAATGTTGATCGAGATGACGTTGGGTAGAATGTGGCAGCGTATGATGTGAGGGGCCGTCGCACCGGTGGCGACAGCAGCGTCCACGAAATCAAGCTGACGAATTTTGAGGGTTTGCGCCCGTGTAACTCGTGCTGGATACACCCAACCGGCCAGCGATAATAGAACGATCAGGACGGTGGTCGAAGCCCCTACTGCTGCAATCACGGCCAGCGCCAGCACCAGAAACGGGAACGACACCCAGATATTGGTAATCAGCACCATCGCACGATCCAACGGGCCGCCAAAATAACCGCCGATCAATCCGAACAAGATACCGCAGACGGTCGAAAGAGTCCCGGCAATCAGGGCCACCTGGAGCGACACCCGTCCACCATAGAGCGTGCGCGTCAGCACGTCACGTCCCAGGTTATCGGTGCCGAGCAGGTGATCGAGCGAGCCACCAGCTTCCCAGAAGGGCGGCTTGAAGCGGTTCAACAGGTCCATACCGCCGGTCGGGTTATGCGGTGTGACCTGACCGGCAAACAAAACACCCAGGAGGATGAGAGCCAGAAGCAAACCGGCAACCACACCGCCACCATAACGCAGGACCCAGCGATATGACGGGTGTCCGTTTGTCTTGAGGTTCTCCGGCGGGTCGAGTGCGACCACACCGGACAGGGTTTTCATGCTCATGCGGCCACCTTGATGCGCGGATCAACAATCCGGTAGAGAAAATGCGAAATTGAATTGATGACCACCACCAGCATTGCGATGATGAAGACCGTTGCCTGGACAATGGCGTAGTCACGGTTGAAGATCGCGTTGACCAGTTGATCGCCAACGCCGGTATACGAGAACAGGCTTTCAACGATTACGGAACCGCCCACCAGAAACGATAGGTCCAGGGTAACCATGGCGACAACGGGGATGAGGGTGTTGCGGAAAGCATGGACGAGCAGAACCTTATGCGATGGCAGCCCTTTGGCGCGTGCCGTCAGGATATAATACTGCGCCATTTCCTCCATCAAGCCAGCACGAACCAGCCGGATCAGGCGAGCCAGATAGAAAGTCGAAAGGGTGATGGCTGGCAGTGCCAATCGTTTGAGAAAATCATCTTCCAGGTTGGCGACACTACCCACCCAGTTCAATTTGACCGAAAAGATCAGCAACAACACCAGCCCAAGCCAGAAGCTCGGCAGCGATTGCAGCACGCCAGCGAAGAGATTGATCGCCATGCCATCGATACGATGATGAAAAATGGCGGCATAAATGCCCAGCGGTATCCCGATGAGAACCGCCAGCGCCAGGGCGCTGAAACTGAGAATCAACGTGTTCGGGAAGCGAGCCAGCACCATGTCGAGCGCGGGCTGCTGGTAGCGTGTTGAATCGCCGAAGTCCAGCGTGATCGATTTCTTCAGGAAGATGGCATATTGCATATAAAGGGGGTCATTCAACCCCATGTCTTCACGGATGGCTTCCAGGACCTCCGGCGATGCACTGTGGCCGGCGATGATCGCTGCCGGATCGCCCGACAAACGTTGGAGGAAGAAGAGGAACGTCAGAATACCCAGTATCACCAGGACAAGCTGCCCGGCAAATAACAGGCCCCCCTGGAAGACCCCCTGCTTGTTTACTGTTTCTGCATTCAAAATACGCGCTTATCAAGACTAGTTGACCTTGACTAATTATAAACTCAACCGGGGGGTTCGTGCCACTATTCTGGCTTTAAATCTTGTAAAATCGTGGGGGTAATTTTGTTTTTCGTTTATTTTTGTTCGATAATTTCGGGTAATGTGACAAAAATATCGGGTTCTGGCAGCAAAAACACCAGGCTGGCCTGATGCACACCGTCATACTGGCCGACCTTCAGCGTAAACGGACCGGCAGCATCGGGCGGGAACGCAAACGCGATCTGGTGGATATGCACATCACCGGGATGCCAGTTATGGCCCTGGAGACCGGCACCACCCAGATTCAACACCTGCTCGCCATCCGCATCGAAAACATGCACCGCCGGACCGTAAATCCGGTTCAGGACTTCCATGTTATACGCCTCGACGCGCCATGCCAGCGTCAGTTGGTAGCCACCGGCCTCCTGCTGCAAATCGTATGCCAGCAGGGTGATAGCCTGTTCGGTCGGTATGTCCAGGCGATTGTCGGGCAGGTCGATCTCTGCCGCTGGCGCAAAACGATCCACATGGATGTCGGTGCCGTCGGCCAGATGGATCGTCGCCGCCGGGACGCTGCCATAGGGCGCTGCATCCTCCCCCAGGCGTACATAAGCGCCACCCTGGGCCGGAATGATGGTGAGGTCTGGCGCACGGGCATCGCGGGCGAAGAAAAACATCCGACCGGCGAAACTTTGCAGCGTCCAGGCATCGGTATCGGCATAAACCACACCGTCAGCGGGCAGGATGTCGCGCAGCACCGCGCCCAGGCGCAGCCCATCGCCGACCGGGAGAGCACCCAGTTCGTGCGTGCCTGGATGGGCGGCTGTCTCCTGATAGTAACGGGCGCTGTTGGTCAGCATCAGCACGGCAAAGGGAATCGCCGCAGCCAGAAAGACCGGGCGCATCCAGTGGCGGCGTAAAAGCAGATCGCTGCCCCAGGCCGCCAGCCCAAACCCGGCGGGCAAGCCAAGAAGCTGATAGGTTGGATGGATGAGGTTGGTGGTATAGAGCATGGCGATCACCGGCAGACCAAACCACAGCAGCAGAATGATGCCTGTATCGCGGCGATCAGACCCGGTAGCCACCGCGTGTATCGCCGCCGCCAGGCCAGTCAGCACCAGGAGTTGCAACGCGAGATGAAGCGGCTGGCTGAGTCTGTGGCGCAGAGGCGCATCATCTGCGGGTGCGTTCAATCCGCGTGCCAGTTCATATTCGGCACCATTCACCAGACGGATCGCATGTTCCCACGATTCAAGTGAGAGTCGTGCCTGCCCCTCGGTGAAGGTTTCCAGGCGGCTGTCCAGGTCTTCGTGCAGCAGAGCGGCGGCAAACGCTCCTGTTGCCAGGGCAAATACGGCGATCCCGACGGCCAGCGCCCGCACTGGTACACGCTGACGGAAGATCAGGAGCAGCATACCCACCGGCAGCACAATGAAGAACGCCAGCAGGTAAGTCTGCGTCATCAACGTGGTCATCACCAACGCCAGCAGAAGCCGCCGCTGCGGTCTCGACGTGCGCCCGGTCAGCACGGGCCAGAGGAGCCACGCAACGGCACAGACAAAAAAGGGCAGCAGGGATTGCACCCATGACGTCCGGCTGTATTCAATAACCCAGGGATTGACCGCCATTAATCCGGCGGCTACGAGACCGGGAATAAAACCCAACAGGCTCTTAATAGCACGGTATGCCATCCATACGGCCAGCGTATTGAGCAAAATCACAAAGATGTAGATACCAAGCGGGGAGCGGGTGAGCGCCATAATCGGCAGGAACAGATAGCCAGTCAGCGGTGGATTGTTGAAAAGAACCGATGTCCCCTGACCCACCAGGGGGAACGTCCCCCGGTCCAGGGTTTGCAACGCCTGCCACACGGGATAGGCATGATCGACATTGTGTTCAATTTTTGTCAGATAGTGAAAGCGAGCCAGGAGTGCGACGAGCAGTATACTTATAACACATATCCGTTGGATCGATTGCTGGTTTGCCATGGCGGGATATGGCACGACCGCCGAAAACTGGCGGTCGTGTGTGCATTCAATTATGGACGGATTTCAACCGAAAAGCGTACAGCGGTCCGTTCCTGACCGTCGATTTCGACCTCGGTAAAATACGGTAGAAATATGATATCGAGTTCGTCCCGTTCAAGATAGCCACGCGCAATGGCAAGAGCTTTGACCGCCTGGTTCACGGCCCCGGCTCCAATCGCCTGGACTTCTGCATGACGATGCTCACGGATGACACCGGCGATTGCGCCAGCAACAGCAGTTGAACGAGACTTTGCCGAGACTTTGATGATGTCTGGTCCCTGATCGTCATCATATGTGAATTCAGACATTTTTGAGAACCCCGTCA
This sequence comes from uncultured Anaerolineaceae bacterium, assembly GCA_964417785.1. Taxonomy (GTDB): domain Bacteria; phylum Chloroflexota; class Anaerolineae; order Aggregatilineales; family Phototrophicaceae; genus DAOTUL01. The sequence continues at coordinate 8,642 of CAYQJO010000004.1, forward strand.
GGTCATTATCATAATGATCTGTCATATCGCCAACTAAACTCCGTTAGTTTTCAATTTGCGAAAAAAAATGCTGTTTGCATACAATTCACTTTTTACATTCTACATGGAAAAGTGAGACGGGTCTATGTAAAAACTTGTTTACAATGTGAACTATTATATTGCATTAACCTTCCAACACGGTTTTCTGTACGTTTTTCATATTCTCTGGATACCGGCTCTGAGAGAAACTATCCCAAACGTTAAAAAAAGAAATATTTCACAATCAAACCGGTTTAACCGGTGACCTGGGATATAACTTGGGATAATCTGCGAAATCATATCCCAAGTTATCCCAATTTATCCCAATACAAACTTATCATGACGATGACTCCTCACGGCGATGTTATCCCAAAATGTTTAAGGTTCTTAACACGATTTATCCCAACCTTAAAATTTTGCGATTCGGCCCGAATCTAGTTGAGCCAGAATGCGACTTTGTATATACTATAAGAACCCTGCCGGCCAATTCCCTACCGGACAAAACTCGCTAATCTCTCAAGTCTGGTTTCAATTTCATATTGAACAATGAATCGGGGGCTGCACCGCCCATCGGGTGGTTTTGCATCTCACTTACACAACGGATAGATGATCGTGAACGCCGAAGAAGCCTGGAACATTGCATACAGTCAATTAGAGCTACAACTGGATCGAGCGAGTTTTAACACATGGCTGCGGGAGACCCAATTTCTTGCCTTTGAAAATGGAGTCTATATCATTGGCACCCGCAACAGCTACGCTCGTGATATGTTGCAACACCGATTGTATCGTAACATTGAACGAGTTTTGCGCGACGTCTGCCAGCAGCCGGTAGAGGTTCGTTTTGAGGTACACAAACCCTCTGAGGGCGAAGTGGGCGGTTCGGATTCCATGCCGCTGTTTCGTCTACTGTCGCAACAGGCAGTGGATGCAGATCACAAGCCGCTTTCTGAGATGATCGGTCGTCCTCAATCGACTCCCTTACCGGAAAGTGACCTGAACCCGCACTTCATCTTTGAACGCTTTATCGTCAGCGCATCCAATCGCATCACTTACGAAGCGGCTCGCGCCGTCGCGGACAATCCCGCCCGCAGTTACAATCCCTTCCTTATCTACGGCGGTGTTGGTCTGGGCAAAACCCATCTGCTGCAAGCCGTAGCCCATGCGTGCCACAAGCGCGGCCTGCACACTCTGTACATCCCGTCTGAGGTGTTCACGAACGATCTGGTCGCGGCCATTCGCAGCAAAACAACCGCGATGTTCCGCGATAAGTACCGTTCTGTGGATGTGCTGCTGGTCGATGATATTCAGTTTATCGCTGGCAAGGACAGCACACAGGAAGAGTTCTTCCATACATTTAACACGCTCTATACTTTTAACAAGCAGATTGTGTTGGCGTCAGACCGGCATCCACGCGAACTCACCACGCTGGAAGATCGTCTACGCTCACGCTTTCAGGGCGGCCTGGTCAGCGACGTACAACCGTTGGAATATGAAGCGCGGCTGGCACTGCTGAGCATGTGGGCGCAGGAGCGCGGTATCACGCTGGAACCGTCCATCCTCAACATGGTCAGCGAACGGGCCGACATCAACATCCGCGAACTGGAAGGGGTTTTCAACCAGATCGTTGCCAATGCACGTCTATCAGATTCACCGCTGACTCATGCGCGGGCCGAACACACGCTGCGCCGCTTTGAAAATCCACGCGATCACAGTCATACAATGGTCGTCACGCTGGATCAGGTCATCGCGGTGACGGCGGAGCATTTTCGGGTGATGTCACACGACTTGCGAGGCAAGCGACGCACCGGACGGATCAATCTGGCACGCCAGGTAGCGATGTATGTGGCCCGCGATCTGACCGACGCCTCACTGCCGCAGATTGGCGAGGCATTTGGTGGTCGCAGCCACACAACGGTCCTGCATGGCTGCAATAAGATCGCTGAGGAATTGGAATACGACACCGGTCTGCAAGGTCACATCAGCAAAATCAGAAACGTGCTGATGCAGAACTAAATCAATTCACGCAGAATCGGAACCATATGCTCAACCGCCCGGCCACGATGGCTGAGGCGGTTTTTGGTCTCTTTGGACATCTGGGCAAAGGTCACATCATGACCTTCGGGTTGAAAGATAGCGTCATAGCCGAAACCCTCCGGGCCATCGGCATCGACATGGCGGATCATGCCGTTGCAAGCGCCTTCGGCGAACTGGCAGTCCAGTGTTTGTGGATCGGCCAGCGCGATCACACATTGAAAATATGCCCGCCGCTGTTCATCGGGGACCGCCGCCATCGCCTGCAAGAGCTTGTGCCGCCGTCCGGCGTCATCCAGACCATCGCCGCCATAGCGGGCTGATCGCACACCCGGCGCACCATCCAGCGCATTGACGCACAGACCGCTGTCGTCGGCCAGGACGTGCTTGCCGCTGGCACGCGCATAGGCGGTCGCTTTGATCCGGGCGTTCTCGGTAAACGTCTCGCCGTTTTCTTCGACCACCATATCCTCCAGCCCGACATCACGCAGGCTGAGCAGTCGAAACGGCAGGTCTTTCAGCATCACCTGATACTCACGGAATTTGCCGGGGTTGCCGGTCGCAATCAAGAGGTCCATCACTTCGATTCCTTAGCTTTCACGCAGATTTTACCCCATACCCAATTTGAGAAGATATAATGAATCTTCAAATCAATATGGAGGACCGCAATATGTCAAGTCCAAAAGCCCTGCTGGAACAGTACGAGCTATCCCCGAAAAAGAGTCTGGGGCAGAACTTCCTCCATGACCCGAACGCACTGGAAAAGATCATCACCACTGCTGAACTCATGCCGGAGGATACCGTGCTGGAAATCGGTGCCGGTACGGGGGCGCTGACCGAGCGCCTGGCCGACTATGTGCGCCACGTTTTCAGCCTGGAAGTCGATGACCGCCTGCGTCCGCTGTTGGAAGACCGTCTGGCAGAGTACGATAACATCTATATGTTGTTCGAGGACATCCTCAAGGTCGATGTTCTCAAGCTGGTGGGGACCAAAGACTTTGTGGTGGTCGCCAATCTGCCGTATTACATCACCACGCCGATTCTACACCAACTGCTGCAAGCCCATCGCCGTCCGCGCCGACTGGTGCTGCTGGTCCAGGCGGAACTGGCTGACCGCATTGTCGCTCGACCACCCGATATGAGCCGGCTGGCTGTGCTGGTCCAGTTTTTCGGCAAAGCCAACATCGTCACGCGGTTGAAACCGGCGGCCTTCTGGCCCCGTCCTGAAGTGGACAGCGCACTCTTGAAAATCGATCCCTACATCGTACCAGAGGTGGATGTGCCGGATAGCACGCTGTTCTTCCGTGTGGTCCGGGCGGGATTCAGCCAGAAGCGCAAACAGCTTAAGAACGCCGTCGGCGGCGGATTGGGTATCAAAGCGACAGCCGCCAGTGAACTGCTGGCCGAAGCTGGAATTGACCCCAAACGCCGGGCCGAAACGCTGACTCTGACGGAGTGGGCGGCGCTTACACGGACCTACAGCAGCAGTTAGTGCGACCTGCGTGGCGAATCTGTCGTATACTAGGTTTGAGAATAGTCTGATATCGAGGCAAGGATGATTCGATTTACTCGCCAGAACACAATATGGATGGCCGCACTGAGTGTGATGATGGCGCTGGTGATCGTCTCGTCGGGTGTGGCAGCGGAGGCCCAGGCAGTGCTGTTGGCTTTCTTTATGCTGGCCCTGGCTGGATCACTCGTCGATTTTGAAAGAGGACCGGAACTGGTGCAATCCCTTCAGGAGCGTTCTGCCCGCTCACGCATGAGCGCTCCCGCACGGGAAGCCGCAGACCGCGCCCGTAACCGTCCTGGCTACCGCGCCCTGGGTGGTATTCAGATGATCGATGTGGGCGTCATCGCATCACAGAACGGTGACGAAGGTCTGGTGATGCGCCGCACCCGCAGCGTTTCCAGGGATGATGACGGCATGCGCCCGTTCGTCGCATTGGAAGTCTCGCCTGAAGAGGCCGACCGCAATGCTGTCGTGCGTTTTGAGGTGATCGACCAGAACGGACGTGAGCAGTACATCCACGAGATGGATGTGTATCTACGCGATGGTGAGATGAATATCCTCACCGACAACCATTTGCCGCTGCGCCGCAACGAACAGGTGGCCGGTATGGGCGACTGGGATGTACGGATTTTTATTGATGGCACGCTGGTGGGGATTCACAGCATCGCACTGACCGCCTCAAGCGACGAACGGCGGCAGCGACTTCAGGGCAACCAGTATTATGTGATGGGGGCTGAAGAACGGGAGAAACCAGGCGCATCGCAGGAAGAGTCTCCTATGAGCCTGGAAGAACTCTTACGCCGGAGTGGTCGTAGCTGACATGTTCGATCATCTTTCCAACAATGATAAAATTCTGCTGGCGATCATTGGCTTCATCCTGTTTGCTGGATTGATCGAAAATGCATCGGTACTCATCTTGCTGATGGTGCTGGCTTTTGTAGCTTACGTATCCAATGAACGTAACAAGCGCGACATCCAGCAGCAACGGCGTCCGCGTGAAATTGATCACGAACCAGCGGTGGTCCGGCGGGAACGTCCGGCCAACACCGAACGGGTGCAGCAGCACGCGCTGGTCGCCGTTCGCGCTGCCGGACACGACCCGGACAACCTGACGGTGCTGCCGGTAGACATCGGCATCATCTCATATCATGGTGACGATCCTCCGGTCATTCACCGTACATGGCCTGTGCGAGATGACTGCGACTACGTCCAGCCCTATGTTCAACTGCGCGTCCCCAACATCGCCACCGGCTGTGTCCGCTTTGAGATCGATGACAGCAGCGGCCAGACGGTCTTCATCCATGAAGAGAATCACCAGTTAGAACGGGGGCGCAATCTGATCACACCGGGGAGTCGTCTGCCGGTCCACGACGAGATCGAGGTAGACCAGCGCTGGCGGGTGCGCGTCAAAGCCGACGGCGTGCTGCTGGCGCAGTATACCTTCGGCTGGGAGGTCGGCGAAAACACAGATTTCAACCGCCATCTGGGCGAAGACGGTGAGATCAACAGCGAACTACGAGCCGTTTTGGCCGAGAGTAAACTCCAGGACATCAGCCTGGACGAACTACTGGCCGAACAACAGGAAAACGCCGAGAGTCAGCAGCGCTAACCGGGAAAAATCCACGCCAGGGCTTCTGGCAGTACGCTGCGGAAGCCCACCAGACCATGCCCACTGCCGACTTCCACGTACTTGTAAGCTACGTCGTTGCGCTTGCTCAAAATCTGGTTAAGAAGCTGCGCCGGGAGATAGAAGCGCGAGCGCGTCTCATAACGCCCGACAGATTGGAAGATGTGCTGGGGCAGATTTTGCGCTTCCTCAAACCGCCCGGCATAGGCCCGCAGTTGATCCTGAGCGATTCCGCGTCCCAGTGGCGGCGAAATCATCGCCAGACGGGTGAACACCGCCGGGTTCTTGAGTGCGGCATGGGCGGCGGCAATTGCCCCTACAGCCACACCGCTAATACCCAGATTGGATGAATCGATCCGGTATTGTGTTTGTAGGAAGGGCAGCAGTTCGGTCAGGACGAAGAGGTAATGCCTGTCGTTACTGACGTAAGTCTTGATGCGGTCTTTCTGATCGCCGCTCTGCGTCATGGCGATGACCACCGGTTCCATCCGACCATGCTTGATAAGCGTATCCGCGATATACGGGATTTGCAGCGGGCCAACACCCCATTGCCCATCTTGAAACACCAGCAGGGGATAATCGCGCTCACCGCCGGCATAGCCAGGTGGTGTATACACCCACACTTTGCGACCAGTAAAGCGCAGTTGGGCGCTGCTGATGGTGTGTTCGTAAACGGGGCCGCGTGGCACACGGGTCATGCGTTTCCAATCCGGGAATGGTCGGGCCTCCGGCATGCGCAAAACGGAAACGTTCATCTGCGGCGTGACCATCTTGGTCGGGTTCATGCCGTCCAGCCGCCAGTGTCGAGCAATGCGCCCGACCACATCGGTTTCCTCGGTCAGCGGTGTCATAGGATCGTCAATTGCCACCAGATAGTCGAGCAAATCATCACTGGCAAAGGTGCGGGTGACATGCCACAGTGATGTACCTTCAAGCTGCTGCATCGGGGCGAACGGGGGGTCTTTCTCGATGGTATCCAGATTGAGCGCAACGTTGTTGACACCGCCCATGCTGACATAAATGAATGTTGCCCGGTTGCCCTGTATCCAGGGCCATGCCAGACGTTCACGCAGTAGATCATCTACAAGCGGCTGGCGTTCACCGATCGGTAGCTGCATGGTTTCATCCAGGAAAGCCTCAAATGTTTGCCAGTTGGGCATCGCCAGTCTCCTCTGTTACGAACCGTCATCATTTTACCACAACCGGCATAAAAGGCATGTAGCGAAGTTCACCATCACTTTCCTAAAAGACCCGGGATTCTGACGTTAACGCCGTATGCCGCCTGAACAGATACAACGGATTCGGGTTAGATTCTACTCGCGGTAGACCGTTACCTGCATTTTACCCAACCACGTTTCGAGAATCTTCTCGATTTCGGCGCGTTCGTGCAACTGACCAAGCGGCGCAATCGCCAGCGATTTAATCCCCTCCTGACGATAATCTCGCGCCAGAGCCAGGGCCACCGCCTGCACATAGCGCAGGCGCGACGCACCGACCGGCGAATCCCGCACCACCATAAACATGAGCTTCGGCTGCGACTCACGCCATATCCAATAGGTGCCTGCCACGATCCGACCCGCATGGCATTGTTTGCGGTAGCTGGCGAACACCTGCGGGTAGGTCGCGGCCAGCGCTGTTATCAGCGGTTCCACTTCGACCCGCCCCAGGGCGTTATAGCCGAATGCCAGCGTGTCGGCATCGGTCGTTAACGGATCACCACGCACATATTCGACCGTCACGGGGCCTGCTCCGTCTGCGCAATGGCCGTCCGCAGCGCATACTCAGCGTCGAACGTCGCCTGCATCCAGGGATACCAGGTGCGCTCCGGGTCTGGCGTGAACGTCCGGATTTCCAGCGTCGGAGCCGGTGTCGCCATTCCTTCCATCGTTCCCACCAGCGGCAGTTCGCTGGCAGCGGTAGTCGCCGTGAGTACGGTCGCAAATGCGCCCGGTGTCGGCGTGGGCAGCGGGGTCCAGGTCGCCGTTGCGGTCGGAATTGGGGTTTCCGTCGGCGGGACGGTCGGTGTGCGTGTCGGTGTGCGTGTGACCGTTGGCGCAAAGCGGGGCGTAATCGTCGCGGTTGCCGTTGATGTCCGAGTCGCGGTGAATGTTGTTGTCGCTGTGATCGTTACAGTGGCCGTCCAGGTCGGTGTATCGATCAAAGTTGGGGTCCATGTTATGGTTGCGCTCGGCATGGAAGTAGGGATGATAACCGGCGCAATAACCTCTCGAATTGGCTCACTCGCTTCATCGTCGACAACGACCAGCACCGACTCAGTCTCGTGCAGGAAGCGTAACACGTCTTCGTTGACGTCGGACTCCTCCACTACCTTCTGGGTCGCCGAGTGCAGATCATCCAGCGCCGATTCCGTGAGCGTGCCCTCTGCTGCCAGCGCCCGTACTTCTTCCAGGCGTGTCTCCGCCAGATGCAGCGACCAGTCTTCCGGCACGCCGGTGACGTTATACAACAGGGTCACAACGCCTTCCCACAGGCGCTTGATCCCGTACAACAAATCGTTGGGGTTGGCATCCGCTGAAGCCACCACCGCACCGCCGCTGCCCGCCAATGCGATGACCACCACCATCAACACCACCGCTGCTGTGCGGCTGAGGACCGGCAAACGGAAAATCCGACGTGGCATCTGCTGCCGCAACTGGTTTTCTAGCTTGTTGACGCTGGCCGCTGACATGGCCGGGGATTTCAGCCGGTGAACCAGAAGCGCTACCTGAAGTTCATCGCGCAGATTAGCCTCGTAATCGTCAACCGAGCGCTCACCAGACAGCACGGCATCAATGGCATCATCCAGGGTGTTATTGTGTTTATATTCGTCCATCACAACCCCGAAAGAATATCATCAATGGCAAATCCGGCCTTATCAAGATGTTTCGCCAGTGTTCGCAGCGCCCGGTGTTGCAGAGCCTTGATGGCGTTGGGTTTCTTGCCCATGATCTCTGCGACGGTCTCGGTGCGCTTACCTTCAATGAAGCGAAGAATAATCACCTGCTGCTGGTCAGGTGTCAGACGGGCGATGGCACGCCGTAGTTCACGCGCAGCCTGCCGCTGCAACATCGGGCGGTCCATATCGGTTCGGGCGGCAATCTGTACCACATCCAAATCCTGTTCAAGCGGACGGCGGTCACTGCGGCGGTAATGGTCCACAATGCGGGCATGGGCGATGGTATACAACCAGGCCACGAAAGGGCGTCCCTGATCCACATACCGTGACAGCCCCTTTAATGCCCGCAGGAAGACATCGCTGGTGAGGTCTTCAGCCAGTTGACGATCATGAACGCGAAACAGAATGTAACGATAAATCGGCTGCACCGAGTCACGGTAGAGTTCGGCAAAGGCATCGGCATCACCGGACTGGGCAGCATGGATCAATCGCACCTCTTCCAGGTGATCCACCGTTCGGTCTCCCTGTACATAGATTACCGTCGCAGGGCAAAAAAGGATACGGATTGCGCGGCAGCACGCATCAAGTATAATCGTGCTGAGTTGGATGTGAAACCATGCGTGATAAGAGATCTGTAGACGAACTTACAATTGAAGAACTGGAACGGGTTCTGGCGATCAAACGCCGCGAACGCCGCCAATTGCAGCTTGATCGGATGAAGAGTGCCGGACGGGTGGTGCCGGTACCCGCCGTTGTTGAAGACGAACCGCCGCCAGCGGCACCGCCATCGATTACGCTGCCCCGTTTTGAAGACGAACCCGGCGAATTCCCGACGGTGCGCGAGGCCAGCGATCATATCTGGCGGCGTTTTGTCGATACCTCCTTGTTTCTGGTGGAGATCGCCGCCGTCGTTGGTTTGCTGTTTATCGCCGTCAATCTGGTGACGGCAATCGGCAAACTGGAAAACGAAACCCGCGAAGCTCAGGCCATCACCAATGAGACCCGGATGGCGGGTGTGCCGACGCTGGAACCCACACCGCAGCTTCGGGTAAACATCAACGATTATGTCCTTCCTGGCGGTCATACCTTCACCGAGGATGGGGCCGCCATTCCCAATCTGGAAGAGCTAAGCGGCATTCCTGAACATCTGATGCCCATCGTCCAGCAGCAGTTGTTCACGCCTGTCATCGAACGGCCACCACAAACATCACAAACGGCCCTGACCGTGAATATCCCCGCCATCGGTGTCGATCAGGTGGTTATCCAGGGATCGGACGTAGAGGCGCTGCGGTTGGGTGTGGGACAGGTGCTTAACGGCGCAACCCCCGGCGATAACCAGGGTAATGTCGTTCTGGCCGCCCACAACGACATCTATGGCGAGATTTTCCGCGATCTGGATCAACTATCTCCGGGCGATCAAATCTTCATCCAGACGCAAAACCGGACCTATACCTATCAGGTGACACACTGGGAACGGGTGCAACCCACCGATGTCCATGTGATGGAAAACCAGGGCGACGCCCGAGTCACGTTGATTTCATGCTATCCTTACCGCGTCAACACGGAACGCATCATCGTCCATGCAAGACGCATTGATGTCTGATTGGAGAATCCATGTCTAAACGCAAGAAACGCAACAACTCGCCGGACCTGCCACAAGCGGCACTGGAACGGGCACGTCAGCAGGCGAATGAGCCGGAAAAAGAAGCCAGCTCAACTGCCGAGCGCCGCAATGAACGGCGACGGGCAAAACGAGAAGAGCGCGAGCCATCCAGCCGCCGCTCACAGCCGGAGACGATCAGTTACAGCCAGCGTAACAAAAAAGGCGAGATGGACAGCGAGACCATTCAACACATGCTTGCCCATCCCACCCGCATTGTCAGCGAAGAAGAGTTGCAGGGCGAATACCAGTATGTCCTCAACGACATTCGCAGCATGTTCATTCTGGCTGTTGGCTTAATGGTCGCATTGGTCATATTGGCGCAGTTTATCTAACCTGACACTGAGCTATAATTTACCATTCTCTGGTTATCATAGTGCAATTGCATTATGGAACGAGTGGTTCATGGACACAGATTGGAAACTCATCCCGCATTTCGCGGGAATTGATTCTGATGGTCTTCAGCGTATCAAAGCCAGATCGCATCACCGCCTGTATCAGGCCGGTTCCACCATCTTCACTGAAGGTGAGGCATGTGCCGGATTTCATGTGGTGACCGACGGATTAGTACGCATTTACCGGGTCAACCGCGAAGGCCGTCTGCACACGCTAAGCCTGCTCCGACCGGTTGCCACTTTTAACGAGGTGGCCGCCATTGACGGCGGACCCAATCCGTTCAATGCGGTTGCGGTTACCAACGTGGAGGTCATGGCCCTCAGTCATCGCTGTCTCATAGGACTGCTCGCTAGCAAACAAAGCCTCCTGGAAAATTACGTCCAGCAGCTTGCCCATCGCAACCGGGAGTATATCGAACGCCTGGAGGATATGACTTTCCGCTCGATCCCGTCGCGGCTGGCAAAACTATTCCTGCATGAGACCACCTATGCCGATCAAATCGCGGAAACGCCGACGCAGTTGACCCAGGAGGAAATCGCCTCCATTCTGGGAACCACGCGAGAAGTTGTTGGGCGGGCGCTGCGGGGACTGCTCAACGCCGGATTGCTGCGCAAGGAGGGCCGTCAGGTCTTTGTTGCTGACCGGCATGGCCTGGAGATTCTGGCCGAGACCAACACCATGCCCGATGTCCGCGAGAAGTTGGTGGAGTAGGCGCAGTCATACTGCGCCTGGGGATTCTTACGCTTTTAATGTGGCGTTGACGGTGATTTCGGCCCCGGTCAGCAACCGGCTGACCGGACAGTTGGCCTTAGCACCTTCCGCCTGTTCCTTGAAAGTCTGCTCATCAATATCCGGTACCTCGCCCACCGTCATCAGTTCGATTTTAGTAATCGAGAATCCGGAGTCGCCCTTGACCAGATGCACTTTTGCGCTGGTCTCGATTGAGGTCGGATGATAACCAGCCCGTCCCAGACTGCCACTCAGCGCCATCGAGAAGCAGCCAGCGTGCGCCGCACCGATGAGTTCTTCCGGATTGGTCCCCGTGCCTTCTTCAAAACGGCTGGAAAACGAATACTGACCTTCAAAAGCGCCGCTGCTCAGCTTCATTGTGCCTTTGCCCTCTTGCAGCGTGCCTTCCCACACAGCATTTGCTGTACGTACTGGCATTCTATATCCTCCTTGTTGAAGTGACCAATTGCTTAAATATACCAGATGTGTATCAGCGAAAAACCGTTACTACGCAATCGTTAATGGTATACTGCCAGCATGCGACGCAAAAATCTCCGACGCTTCCTGCTGGTTGCCCAGAACGCGCTTCAGAACGTACTGCCGCCGATCTTCGGTGTGGTTGTCTCATCGCTGGTCATCCGGCTGGAATCGCCGGTTTTATGGGGGGAATTTGTCGCCCTGCTCAACATCGTCTACTTTGGCACCCATGTGGCCGCCTGGGGCAACCGGGACTACCTGCTCCGTGAATTCAGTCTGCATCCCGACCGCATAGCCCACAACTGGCAGACCAGTCTCAATACGCGGTTGCTATTGTTCGCTGCGTTGTGCATTGTCCTGGTGCTATTTCCAGCGGAACAGGCGCTTCTTATGGCCGCCTGGGGTTTGAGCGTCGTCCTGGCGCAGTCGTTTGATGTCCTGGTAGTTTACCGCAAAGATTTCGCCTTTGCGCTGCTGGTCGAAATCGCAGCAGCGTTGTTGATTGCCGTCGGGGTGGTTACATCCGGTGGTCGGCTCACAGCAAACGTTGTCGTCGTCCTGTATACCGCAGCACATCTGGGCAAGCTCGTCATCTACGGCCAGCGCTATCGTAGCGTGTGGCATGCCTTTCGCTTGCGAGTCGATCCCGCCTATCTGCGGCTGGCGCTGCCCTTCTTTCTCCTTGGATTCAGCGGCCTGCTGGCCTCGCGCATTGATCTGTACGCCGTCACAATCTTTCGCCCAGAAGCCGAGGTCGCCCGTTATCAGGTCTTCATCAATCTGATGCTGCTGGCGCAAAGCAGTTCCAACTTTATCTTGCGCCCGTTCCTCAAAGGCATCTACCGCCTGGGAGAAGACACCATGCGTCACATCGCAGCCCGTATGTTTTTACTGGGGGCCGTGTTGATCGTCCCGGCCATGATCGCCGCTTACGGACTGCTATGCCTCATCTATGATCTCCATTACGGGCTGGACTTCATGCTGCTCGGCGGTCTGTTCGTCCTGCCGGTGTTCGGCTATACCGGTCTGGTCTACCGTCTCTTCCGGTTGGATCGCCAGAATATTGTTCTGTACGCCAGTCTGATCGCGGCTGCGGCCAACCTGCTGCTGAATCTGGTGTTACTACCGAGAATGGGAATCGCGGGTGCGCTGTTGGCAAGCGCACTGGTACAGTGGGGACTGCTGGCTTTCTATCTTGTGGACAGCGTTGAGAGAAAACCAGTAGCATGAAAGACCAACGAGGCCATGCAGAACGGCAGGCGGCAGTTTCCCCAACGGATCACGGACCAGGACCCGGTGCAGGGATATACCACTCTCCAGTGTGCATCGGTCACCCTGATACCAGTCGATGGTCCGTGTCTGCCACACGGTGGCTGGGGCCGCTTTGAACGACAGTTGACGCAAGTGGCCCACTCGATAACGAGGCTACATAACCTTAGTTGTCGGCGCTTAAAACACCGAGAGCCGTCAGTTGGTCAATCGCGGTCTGCGGCAGCAGCACATTGTCGATGACGTGAATCACGCCGTTGCTGGCGTCAATGTCCGTTTCGATGACGTTGACCACACCGTTGAGCAGCACACCACTGTCGTCAGTAATCGTCACCTGGATGGTCGCATCTTCGAGCAGCGTGGGGATGCTCTCACCGTCAAGGCCCACGACGGCCTCCGCCATGAACTCACCAGGTACCACATGGTAGTTCAGCACGGCACCGACAAGCTCCGGCAGCACCAGAAGTTCGTCCGCCGTGACATTCAGGGTTGCCAGCAGATTCGTGAACGCCTGATTGTTTGGCGCGAACACGGTGTATTCGCTGTTGATACTGCCCAATGCATTCAGAATGTCGGGCGATGTCGCCGTGATGATGGTGACAAGTGTGCTGAAATCGCCGTCGGAGGCAGCAATCGCGGCGATGCTGTCATCACCCGCTTCAGCCATGTCCGTTTCTGTCTCTGCGTCGGCTGCGGGTGTTTCTTCGGCCATCGTCGTACCTTCATCCATCGGTGCCGTCACGGCCAGCGCAACCTGGGGATTTTCCAGTGTACCGATGGCGGCCACCAGATAGACATTCCCGGCGGCCAGTTCCGTGCCGCTCAGATCGAGGACAACCGGTTCGGTCTCGCCTGCCGGCACAACCACCAGATCGTAAGTCCCAGCGGCGACATCCAGCGTAAACGCGCCGTCATTGGCTCCCAGCGAACCGGGGAAGGCCAGATTGTTAACAATCGGCTCGCCTCCGGCAAGAACATCGACACCGGGCGCATCTTCGATAGCATGGAAGACGGTCACACGAGCGCTGCCCTCAGCCAGGTCGGTCATGGACTCCTCAATGGTGACGGCGGTCAGCGTGTTATCGGTACGTGAACCAACGGCTGCAACGGTGGTGTAGCTGTCAGCAGCCAGCGGCAGCGTCACCGGGCCGATGATGGCTGAGTCGGCGGTCAGGCCGGTGGGCGCGACGGCGATTTCATACGATCCTGCCGGGACTTCCAGCCAGGCCGAAATCTCGGCAAACTGCACCTGCCGCAGCACCGCAGCGCCATCGACAAACACATCAACGGACCGGGTGTCGGGGGAGAAGTGTGCCACACGCATGTTAGCGTTGGCCGGTTCTTCTACTTCTTCCACATCAGGTGCGGCTTCGCTCAACGCCTGGAAGCGGTCAACAAAAGCGCTGGGGAAGATCACGTCGTTGATAGTGTGGATAATGCCGTTGGTGGCGGCCACATCAAAGGGCTGGACAACCTCGACCACACCGTTCAATGTCAGATCACCCTCGACAACCGATAAACCGACAAACGTATCCTGCAACAGGGTCGGAACAACCTGTCCGTCCAGCGAAATCGCCTGCTCAGAGTTGACCGCCCCTTCGATGACATGGTACTGCAAAAGTTCAGTGACCAGTTCCTGGTCAGCCAGCAGCGCATTCAGTTCAAAATCGAACGTGGATGCCAGATTGGCGAAGGCGAGATTGTTCGGTGCAAAAACCGTCAACGGATCACTGCCGCTGAGGGCCTCTGCCACCGCCGGATCAGCAGCCTGAACTGCCGCGACCAGGGTGCTGAAATCTTCAACACCGGACGCAATGTCCACGATGGTTCCGCCCTGAGCGGATACCGGCAGCGCCGCCAGAATCAGCAGCGCGATGACAAAAACAGCTATTCTGCGCATCGACTTTCATCTCCTTGTTGGTAAAAGCACAAAACAGTCCACATTTCTGCGGCTATTACGTTTCGAGTATGTGAGTTTACGATTAACCCAAACTAAATGTGAACTGAGGATATGTCGAGAGTCAGGCTCGCCGGAACATCGTCGGCACACGCAAACGCTGGTGATAGGCGTACCACTCGATCATCAAGACCAACAGCGCCAGCAGCGCGACCAGCGGCCAGAACTCGCGCTGGCCCAGTTCTTCCTGCTCATCGACCGTCAGCACCGTGCCTTCAACAGTGAACCCATCCAGCGGTACCGGCGCGATATTGCTTTCCAGTGTGCTGAAGAGATTGACCGCAAACGCCTGCTCGTTGACCGTCTCGCCGTTGTTGAGAAGCGCCACATTGTAGATTCCAGGGCTTTGTGTCTCAGCGAAGACGACGATCTCGCGCTCCACCGGCAGATTGCGCACCTCGCCACCGGGCAGCGTCACCCGCACCGCATCGACTTCAAATGGCGGATTGATCGCCAGCGACTCACCGACATTCACACTGTCGCGCACTGTGATAATCTGGCGGGGTGTAAACCACTCCATCAGATTTGCCACCAGCACCGGCCAGCTAATTTGCAGCGGCAGGTCGGATTCGCGCAGGTTGAAAGGCATGATCGCTACCTGACGGTCGTCGTTTTCTCCCGCCA
Source organism: uncultured Anaerolineaceae bacterium (assembly GCA_964417785.1). Classification (GTDB taxonomy): domain Bacteria; phylum Chloroflexota; class Anaerolineae; order Aggregatilineales; family Phototrophicaceae; genus DAOTUL01. Next base: position 23,839 of record CAYQJO010000004.1, read on the forward strand.
GCAGCAACGAACCCCCGTCCGCGTCGATCAAACTGTCGGCCCAATCGGCGTTGACCACCGGACGGAAGCGCAGCAGGCTAAGCTGGTCTACTTCGACAAACGCCATACGTGGGTCGCTGCGGTCCACCACACGCGGGCTGCCGGTTGCCGACGATTCCTCGCCCAGGCCGAACAACCCCGGCACCCCACGAGGCGGGTTGATGAACAGCAAATCGGATTCTGGTGGCATTTGCGCCGGGATGAAGCTGTCGAACACGTAAATATCGTAGTTATCCGGCAGACCGGACTCGCCGTCGGTGCGCACGGTTTCCAATCCAGGCAGACTGCGCAGCACCTGTTCCAGGAAAATATTGCCCTGTGTGACCACCAGGACCCGCCGGGTGCTGCCGCTGTTATAGACGGCATAGGCTTCGTCATCGAGCGCGAGATAATCCGGTGCCTCCGCATTCACGGACTGCGTGAGCATGGCACGAAGCAACTGGAAATTTTCCGGCAGCGCCGACGAGATAATCGGCAGATTGCCACGCGGCGGAATCGTTTCGTTGCTGGCGGCGAAGCGCTGGTCATCGACAAACAGCGTAAAGACCACCCGTGCCTCAGTATCGCCGTAATTGGTGATCTGGGCGTAAAGCTGAGGATCGCCGCCCGGCAGCGCCCGCGTCGCCAGTGCGGTAATGGCGACGTTGTCGCCGACCTGACCAACCGGGATATAGCGCAGTTCGCCGTTGATACCGGGCAGGCCGGCGGTTTCCGGCAGGCCGCCATCACCGATGATGACCATCGTGAAGTCCTCGGCCCCGGCACTCCCAGCCGCCGCCAAATTGAGCGCCGCATCCCAATCAGCTTCGCCCAGACCCGGCGCGGTATCACGGATGGCGTCGCGCAGGGCGTTGTGATTGTCCGATGACGAGATGACCACTTCCGGCACTCCGGCAACCCGGATCACCGTCATGCGGTTGCCATCACCCAGGGTATCGACGATGTTGATTGCTTCATCCTGGGCGGCCTGGAAACGGGTGTCGCCATCCATATCGGCGGCGTTCATACTGGCCGACGCATCCAGCAGCACCGTGACCTGACCGGCACTGACCGCCGGGACGGTGATAAAGGGCCGCATCAACGCCAGGACCAGCAGCGCCAGGATTATCAACTGCAAGAACAGGAGCAAATTGCGCCGTAGCCGCTGCCAGGGCGTGTTGGCTTCCTGGTCCTGCAAAACCTGCCGCCACAGAAAAGTACTTGAAATCATCACCTCACGACGGCGCAGCCGCAGCATGTAAAGCAAAATGATCGGTATCGCCAGCAAACCACCGAGCAGCGCCAGCGGAGTGAGAAAATTCATCGCACCAGCCCTAACCGTCGCAGATCGTACAGAATGACCTTTTCCCAGGCATAATCCGTCACCAGCGGCAGATAAAACACGCCGCGTCTGGCACAGGTCAGGCGGATTTCCTCACGCCATTCCAGCACGCGCCGCACATAAAGCTCGCGCATACCGCCGTCCATGCTGACTTCCTGGGGTGTACCCGTCTCAACATCGATCAGGCGCAAATCGCCGACCTGGGGCGGAATCATCTCATCTGGCGACAGCACATGCAGCAGCACCACTTCGTGTCCGCGCCCCTGCAAGGCAGTTAACCCGTCCAGATAACCCGACGGCGAGAACATATCAGTGATGACAAACGTCAAACCTGGACGCCGCGCCCGGACGGCGTAGGTTTGCAGAGTCGCGTTCAAATCGGTCACGCCGTTGGCTTTGATCCGGTCCACATAGCGCAGCATCCCCAGGCTTTGCCCGCGCCCACGCACCGGCCCAAAAGGATCGACACGATCCAGGCTGACCGCTTGCAGACTCAACTGGTCGTTGGTGTTCAAAGAGATAAACGCCAACCCCGCCATCAGGCGCTTGCCGAACAACAACTTGTTGGCATCCGCCGACAGCCCTTCCAGGTCATCTTGGACCGGCCAATCCATGCTCCGGGAGGCATCCAGGATGATGTGAACAGCCAGGTCTTCTTCGTCTTCCAGCAGTTTGACGTAAGGGCGTTCGGTTCGGGCGTAGACGTTCCAGTCCAGGCGGCGCAGATCATCGCCGGGGGTGTAGTTGCGATAGTCGGCGAACTCGATGCTGGTGCCGCGTTTGGTCGAGCGGCGCTCGCCTTTGATGGCACCAGCACGGACTTTGGTGCCGACCAGCATCAACTGGCTCAATTTGCGGCGAATCGATTCATCCAATATTGCCATTAGTCACCCTCATATGGCGGAATATATCGGTCCAGCGAGCGCGGTCCGGTAAAAGGAATGAAACCATACTCGCGGGCGGTCGTATGAACCCAGGTCACATGGTCTGGTTCCAGCGCGTAATCGACCGTGAACACAATCAATCCACGCTCACGGGCCAGCGTCAGATAGCCCAGGTATTCCTCACTGCTGACGTGCAGCGTGCTGTCCGGGTAGTCTTCGTGAAGCTGGCGGCAGGCGTCGCTCAGCGAGTTGACATAGGCCACCGTCTCGATGTCGGCATCAGTCGCCGGCAGCGGACAATCGCCCTCGATTCCATCTGCGCCGCCGTCGAACCAGACCTGCTCCTGTGCAATGGCGTCGATAGCGTCCACATAGTCATCGTACTCCACCAGTTCAGCGGCGTTCTGCGCGATGACGATGAAACCGGGCCGCTGCGCACGGGTGTATTCCGCGATGTCGCTCACGAACCAGATCATCTCCTGCACCGGGTCTACCCCATCGGCTTCAGCGAAAGCCACCACATTCTCGTCGGAGTAGGCTTCCACCCAATCGAGATAAATACCATCAAACCCGGCTTCCAGAATGAGCGGCAGCAGATCGTCAAACCAGATCGCCTGCCACTCGTCCCACCAGAAAGCGACCGGGTAGTTGCCGGTCCAGCCGTCCGGGTCCTCGCCAACAATCCACTCCGGATTACCGACACGCCATCCGGGCTGCCAGTAGGTGCGGTAATCCTCGGCCTGCCCAATGTCAATATAGGCGATGACGAGTTTATCGGCCTCGTGCAGCATGGCGACCGTCGCGGCGATGTCATGGTCGGTGCTGTTGCGCTCGGTGATAATCGGATCGATCACCACCATATCGTAGGTCGATTGCGCGGCCTGTTCCAGCACGACATCCACATCTTCGTTGACGCCGATATAGTAAAACCAGCTATCGACATCGGACAGTAGCAGGAGGAGGGCGATCCAGATCATGCCTTGGCACGGCTCGTGCTCTTGACCAGTTCGTCGATCACATCGTCAGTGCGGATGCCATCGGCCAGTCCCTCGAAATTGAGCAGCAGACGGTGGCGCAGCGCCGCCCGTGCCACTGCTTCCACATCCTCAAAAGCGACATTGAACCGACCTTCCAGCAGCGCGTTGATCTTGGCTCCGATGATGAGCGCCTGCGCGCCGCGTGGGCTGGCCCCGTACTGGACATAACGGCGCACCAGATCGGTCGCAGTTTCGTTTTCCGGATGGGTGGCGACGATCAACTCGGCCACATAGCGGCTGACATGCGAGGCAATCGGCGTATCCAGCGCAAGCTGTCCCATCGACACCACTTGACGCCCATCCGCGACTTTGCTGGCATAGGGGACATCAACCCCGGTTGTGCGGTCGATGATGGTCACCAACTCATCAACATTGGGGAATTCCACATTGACCTTGAACATGAAGCGGTCAAGCTGGGCTTCCGGCAGCGGATAGGTGCCTTCCATTTCCAGTGGATTCTGCGTGGCAAGGACGAAAAAGGGCGGTTCCAGCTTATACATCTTCCCGGAGACCGTGACGGTTTTCTCCTGCATCGCTTCCAGCAGTGCCGACTGCGTTTTGGGGGTGGCTCGATTGATCTCATCCGCCAGCACCAGATTGGCGAAGATCGGCCCCTGCTCAAAGCGGAAGACCTTATGGCCCTCCTCGGTGTCTTCCATGACATTTGTGCCGGTCACGTCGGCGGGCATCAGGTCGGGCGTGAACTGGATGCGACTGAAGTCCAGTTCCAGTACATCCGCCAGCGTGCGGATCAACTGCGTCTTGCCCAGTCCAGGAACGCCTTCCAGCAGTGCGTGGCGTCCGGCGAGGATGCAGATAATCACATTGCGGACAACCCTCTTCTGCCCCACGATCACCCGCCCGACCTCGGACTCGATCTCCTGCGCGATACGGCTAAATTCTTCCAGGTTCATCTCGGTTGCCATGCCGATTCCTTTATCTCGTTGTTGATATGGTCTTATTCGCCAGAACGCGGTGCCAGCGACGTGAAGTAATCGTGGATCACATCGCGCAGCCCCAGCGGGATATAGCCCTGATCGAGCGCTTCGTTGACGGCCCCGGTATAATCACCGTAGACTTGATTGTAAGGTACCGTCACCTGACCTTCGGGGTTCTCGCTGAAATCCCCCTGGACGACCGGCACATCGCTGTCATCGGATTCGAGGAAGATTTCGGTTTCACCGGTCTCCATGTTGGGACGGCGCGGCGCGAACACCGACTCAAAGGTGTCCTCCTGACCCTCGTCACCGGCACCCTGACCGGGGTCCTGTTCCGGTGCGCCGGTGGTGTCCGCATCGGGAGGTGGCGGCTCATTGCCGACCTGTCCGCCGGTCTGATTCGGGTTAGACGGCGGTGGTCCCTGCTGCGGGTCGCCCTGCTGGCCTTCGTTATCACCGGGTTGGCCTTCACCGGTCTGGCTTTCGCCGCCTTCTTCTTCGCCAGATGAGCCAGTCTGGCCTTCCTCAGCCTCACCTTCACCGGGCTGCTGGCCGGGTTGGCCTTCTTCGCCCGGTTCCTGGCCCGCATCACCCTCTTCACCCGGCTGCTGGCCTTCCTGCTCACCTTCCTGGCCCTGCTGCTGCATGTCATCCTGCGCCTGCTGCATCTGCTCGGCGCTCTGCTGCATCTGTTCAGCCGATTCCTGATTGCGCTGCTGCTGCTCTGTCTGCCGCTGCATCTCCTCAGCCGCCCGTTGCAGCGCTTCCTGGGCAGCCTGCTGATCGCCTTCGCGCAGCGCTTCCGCCGCTTCCCGCAGCGCCTCAGCCGCCTCCGGTGCCATCTCTTCCAGCCGTTCGGCAGCCTGTTCCAGCGCTTCGGCCAGATCGTTCATATCCTCTTGCGACTGGCTATCCATCTCTTCGGCAAGTTGTTCCAGCGTCTCTGAGAGTTCGGCACCGGCCTCAAACTGCTCATCCGTCAGGTTACTCAGCGACTCGGCAGCATCGCGCTCGGCCTGCTGCTGCATCGCGCTCTGGCTTTCCAGTTGTTCGGCCTGCTCGTTTAGCGCGTTCTCGACCTCACTCATGGTGGCGAGGGCTTCTTCTTCGCTGAGGTCCTCATCCTGAAGCGTTTCCAGGCTGGCTTCCAGCGTTTCCAGAAGTTCTTCGCGGGTTTCATCATCCAGGTTAGTATCGGTGGCGATTTCCTCAATGGCGTCCTGGATGTCCTCAACCGCCTCCGTGACGACCTGATCCTGATCGGCGTTACGCGACAGCGCTGTCGCCTGTTCGTTGGGCAGCAAAATCAGCACCACCAGCACCACGACCAGGAGCAACACCGCAATCCACTCCAACGGACGGAAGATCAAGGGCAGTCGTTCGCGCACGGCGACACTTCGCGCTTTGCGGTAAGCATCGTCAAGCTGGTGACTGACCAGTTCTTCCGCCGCCTGGATACGCCCGCTCGCCAGTTCCAGCGCGGTCGATACCCGCTCCTGCAAGCCGAAACGCCGGTCAAACTGCTGCGCTGCCTGGATTGGCTGGCGCGGCCACAACCAGATCATCAACAGCGACGCGCCGACCACACCGATCAACGCCATGGCTGCTGTCAGTGCGACTTCGTCGTTGGTGAGCCAGGGCCTTGCCCGTGCCGCCAACGCGATGCCGATTCCGATCATCAGGCCGAGTATCAACACACGCGATAGCCAACCGCTGGTCTGTTGCAGGCGTAAACGCCGGTCCCAGACCTGGAGGATACTGCGTAATTGTTCATCCATTACAAATAACCTTTAAGCATCTGAACGACGCATCTGACGGACAGCCAGGATCACCAGCACCGCAGCGAGGATGAGATAGATAATGGAAAAGCTGATCCAGGGGGACACCATCGGAATCACGCTGCCATCACTGCTGAGTGTAGCGAACCAGAAGCCCGATTCCTGCTGTTCGACCAGGAGTTGCTGGGTTGAGAGCGCAGTCAGCACCGGGTTTAGACTCACCACCAACGCCCCCAGATAGATGAGGGCCGCTTCCATCGTGGCCGAGTCGGTGACGTTCGTGCCGGTACCGCTGACGGCATTGTTGAATATGTTGACGAAGAACCCCAGGACAATCGGCACACCGATGGTGACGATGAACGCAGCGGTATACGCCCGCACACTGGCGGTCAGGGTACGGTCAACAGTGGTGGAGAAGAACAACCCGACGGCTCCGAGAGCGACGGTCGTCACCGCCAGAATGACGAAGGCCAGGATCAACTCGCCTTCGCTGACACCGCCGAAGAAAAAGGCGATACTTTGCAGCGGGATGGCTGCCAGCAGCAGTAGAAAGATGTAACTCAAAGCCGATTCCAGCTTGCCGACCACGAACGAGGGTTTGGGCAGCAAGGTAATGTGCAGCAAATCGTAGGTTTTGCGCTCTCTTTCGTTGCTCACGGCTCCGGCGGTGAAGGCCGGCGCGATGAAGATAATCAGCAGCAGTTCCAGACCAACCACACCGGCGAACACGATACGTCCCAATTCACCTGTGACTGACGAGGCATTGTCCATCACCACGCCGCGTTGCAGCAGATAGAGCAGGACGGCAAAGCCGCTCATCAGGCCCAGGTACACCGTGATGACGACGAAGGCCCGCGCCCCGCGCATCCGTTCCCGCACCTCTTTGAGCATGACCGGGTTCAGCCGAAAAGCTCGAAAATCACGGAACATGACCACGCCGGCCATCGCCGCCGGGATAATCGCCACCAACGCCGGGGTGTATCCCAGTGTCACCAGAAAAATCGCATTCACCGTCACGATAGCCCAGGTCAAAAGGACCGCCCAGATTTCCTGTGCCAGCACACCCACCATCGCCACCATCAACGCACTGACATTTGCCAGCGTCAGCAGCACGACAGCCAGCATGGCGGTATCCCCTGCACCATCATGAAAAGCCAGCAAGATATTCGACGCTGTGGTAAACAGATCATCCACCGCATCGAGTGCCGCTATGATGCCGACCAGCAGCACCAGCACGACGGCGATACCGTTGGCAATGGCACCCCATCTGAGAATTTCACCGGCACGTTGAACCCGCATTTCTCGCGGTGTAAGAGGGATTTCGTCTAACGTTCTTCTTCGTAACATCCTTACAGCCCATCACTACGCATCACCTCTATCCTACGATAACCCGACCACTTCGCACAATCCGTAATCTAGACGTGCTGGCACCCGCCGGGGCTTACCGCTAAAATGGGCCGCCATGCGAAAGTGGATTATGGCGTTTACCCTGATCTTTCTGGCCGTTCTGGTCTTTGATGTCTATCCGGGACTGCGCGGCGGTGGCGGCTGGCGCTGGCCCTATGCCCTGCCCGATGACTGGCTGCCGGTACTGGTACTGGCCGTTCTGCTGGTGGTGTATCTGGTGGGAGTCGTCTGGCTGCGCCGTCACTATCCCGCTGGACAACCGATTTTCGCCTTGATCGCGGCAGCGGTCCTGGGTGTGGCGGTCGTCGGCGTGCGCGGCGATCCGGTCTACCTGCTGCTGGTGCGCACCCTGTCACCCGTCCAGGCCGGAGCCAGTCTGGTCGCAGTCGAGTATATGGCCGACGAAGGACTGCAACCCACCTTAGAACGCTGGCCGTCCGTGATGCGCGAGGCCGGGGAGCGCAACATCATCCATTTTACGACCAGCCCACCGGGTCAACCGCTGATACACTACAGCGCGGCACACATCTTCGACTCGTCCTGGCCGAGTACGGCGCTGCGACCGTACCAATGCAGCAACCTCCAGGCCATGCGCTACACACGCGGCGAACTCAACAGCACTGTGATCGGAATGCTGATGCCGCTGTGGGCGGCGCTGGCGGTCGTTCCGTTATCTGTTGCTGCATTCGATCTCACAGGGGACCGTTCGATGGCCCGGCGATTGGCGACATGGTGGCCGCTGGTGCCGACAGTGCTGTTGTTTGCGCCCACCTGGAACACGCTGTATCCAGCTTTGTGCGTCACCAGTTTTGCCCTGCTGCTGCGCGGATTCCTGCATAAGAAACCGGACTTCGTGGTCGCTGGCGGTGTTGTCATGTCGATAACGACTTTTCTCAACTTCGCCGTACTGCCGGTGCTGCTGTTGTTTGGATTGTTTACGCTGGGTGCAGCGGGCGTATCGCTGGTACGCCCTTACGTGATATGGGCGGTGCGTCAGGGCGTCTGGTTCGGTATTGGATTGGCGAGTGTCTGGATCGTTTACTGGCTGGCGTCCGGACTCACGCCGCTGGACCTGTGGAATATGACCGTCAATCAGCATGGTGATCTGGTCCAGCGGGAGTACCTGCCCTGGTTGATCCTGCATCCCTACGACACGTTGATGTTTGTCGGTTGGCCGCTGGCGGCGTTGTTTTTGCTGGGTGTGTGGTGGTCAATCTGGAAATGGAATATAGCGGACGGCAAGAATGCCGTCCCTACGTCCCCCAATCGTAGGGACGCGCAACAGCGCATCCGCCGGAAGGCTCCTTCAGACCAAACGGTATCCGAGCCTCTCCATGCGATGGAGAGGGGGCCGGGGGGTGAGGTCATTGCCTTGATCTTTGCCACCCTCACCACCTTCATCCTGGTGAACCTCAGCGGCATTGCTCAGGGCGAGAACGCCCGAATCATGAGCTTTTATGCGCCGTTTTTCCTGCTGTCGGGCGTGACGGTGCTGCGCCACCACACCTGGGATTTACCGCTGCTGGCAGCGCAGGCGCTGACGGTGCTGGTCATGGCGGCGGTGCTGCCAGTGATCCGGTTGGACCTCAACCCGCAGCCCGACGGACCGCGCACCGACATTGCCCAACTGGCATGGGAACCCTCACCGGTGAATGTTCGTTTGACCAGCGAGCAGTACAACGGTGAGGCGCTCATGGGCGGTTATCGCTTTGTGGCCGATATTGTGGGACAGGGAATCACATTGGAGACCATCTGGCAGGGTGTGGTGCGTCCGGAGCGCCCCTACCAGTTTGAAGTGGTTGCCCGTGCTGAAAACGATATGGATGGCGAGATTGTGTCCGAGCCGCACCGGTGGTACGCTCAGAACGGAAATTATCTGCCCACTTGCTGGCGTGCAGGCGATGTGGTCCACGACGTAACGTTCGTGCCGCTGCCGTTGGTGTCCGCGCCGGTACAGTGGACGCTCACGCTGCAACTGGTTGATGAGCGCACCGGTGACACATTCGGGCCGCCGGTCGAACTCGGCCCGGTGCCGTATCCATAGCCATGTTGTTTCGACTCGCTCGCAGCGGACTGGCCCGCCGCTTACTCGGTTGGATTTTCGCACACATGAGTTTCATCATCCCGGTTGATCGCCTGCACGAAACTGATAATCTGATCGTTTTTCACCATCCACGTCCATCCTACACGGTGCATATTCTGATTGTGCCGAAACGGGACTGGCATGATCTGAGCGCAGTCGTACCGGATGACCCCTTCAACGCGGACCTTTTCGCTACCGTGCGGAGTCTCATCACCGAGTTCGAACTGGAACGCTACCGGCTCATCTGCAACGGCGGCGATTACCAGGATGTACCCATTTTACATTTTCATCTCATCAGCGAAGAATCATGACCCATTGGCTCGAATTCTCCCGACGGATTTCGATTAACCGGCCAGCAGCGCGTCCACTTCGGCGCGGGTAGGCATGGCGGCGGCAGCGCCCTTGCGCGTCACCGACAGGGCCGCGACAGCGTTGGCAAACCAGATTGCCTCGGAAAGTGGGTGGCCGTCGGCCAATCCAACCGCGAGACCGGCGTTGAAGGCGTCACCCGCGCCGACCGTGTCGATCACATCGACCGGAAACGTCGGCACCACACCATCGGCATCGGGCGTGACCCAATGCGCACCGCGTGCGCCGATAGTGACGACAACCGTCTGGTCGGGTCGGCTCATCAGCCTCCGTGCCTGTGTCGCCAGCGATTGATCGGCTACACCCGATAGAATGCCGAGTTCGACCTCGTTGGGCGTCAAAATGTCGGCCAGAGCGACAGTTTCAGAAGGCAGCACGATGGCCGGGGCCGGATTGAGAATGGTGCGGACCCCGTGTTTTTGTGCCAGCGCCAGCGCATGATGGACCGTTTTCGGGTCGATCTCCAACTGTACCAGCATGGCGTCGGCTCCAGCGAAGGCCGATTCGGCTGCGTCCAGGTGTACCGGTGTGAGTGCCAGATTAGCTCCCAGTGCGACGGCGATGGTGTTCTCCCCGGCTTTATCGACCGTGATGGCGGCGATGCCGGTAGCGGCCTGGTCATGGCGTACCAGATGATCCAAGTTGACGCCGTTCTCGGACCAGACATCGAGTCCGGTCTGCGCGAACGGGTCCTGTCCAACGCAGCCAAGAAAGCCCACATCCGCACCCAGGCGGGCAGCGGCAATGGCCTGATTCGAGCCTTTGCCGCCAGCCCCGGTGACGGTGTTATGCCCACCAACCGTCTCGCCGTGCGCTGGAAGATGATCTACATAGATGGTAATATCTACATTGAAGCTGCCAACAACGACCACTTTCATCATTCGTCTCCTGAAATGAGATGTTGTAAGTACGCTTCCGGGTTGTTGAGAAAGGTCCGCGTGATGACGACATGCTCCAATTCCTCGTAGGCGACCGGCTTGACCGCCCCCTCGTCAAAGCTCAGAATCGTGGCTCCCGGATAGGCCATGATAATCGGTGAGTGGGTGGCGATGATGAACTGTGCGTCCTGATCCACCATCAGCTTGAGCATGGAGAGCAGCGCAAGCTGGCGCATGGGTGAGAGCGGCGCTTCCGGCTCATCCAACAGATACAGCCCGCCGGGGACAAACCGCGCTTTGAACAGCGTGAAGTAACTCTCTCCGTGCGAATACGCATCCAGATTGTCGCCGTAGCTGCTTTGCAGCGCGTGCAGTTCCCGCATATAAGGTGAGCGGGCGAGGTCCTGCGCCATCCTGGACCGGCCCTGGTAGTCTTCATCAACCTGCTGCAAATCGCGCTTCAAGGTCTCGCGGGTCTGGCCCAGGTGCTTGACGTAGCCGAAGAAATCTTCGCTGCGCATGAAAAAGCCGCGCCGGGTACGTTTGTTCCAGGTCAGGTGCAGGGCATCGGCCAGTGGACGCACCGTGTTCAGCGTGTAATCACGTCCGGCCTCGTCGCTGCCGACCGTAATCATCCGGGCAGCAACGGCCAGTGCTTCCAGCAGCGTCGATTTACCCGACCCATTTTCACCGACGAAGAACGTTACATCCGATGTAAAGTCAATATCATCCAGCGTGCGGATAACCGGCACGGTAAAGGGAAACCCCGCCTGGGGCGGTGCTCCCTTCAGCGATACTGTGCGCAGATGGATCATGATCCGTTTTGCAGCACATCAATAACGGCAAAGTAGGCCGGCTTGGGCTGGTAGTTCTCATCAAACAGGAGCGGTGCCGCATCCTCAATACCCTGGTCCGAGCGAATCCAGGTATATTTGTCGGTCACGCCCCAGATAACAATAGCGGTGCAGGCATCCACCACCAGACAGGCATCAAACATCCGCTGGTAATCGACTGCCTGGAGTTCCTGCCGCCGGGGATCGCTGCCCTGCGAGAATTTGACATCCAGTTCGGTGATGTGGACTTCCAGGCCGAGTTCGCCCAGGCGGGTCATGTTCTCGATGACTTCATCCACCGCCGCGTTGCTGCCGGTTCGGGTGGTCCCCAGCGTGAGATGAGCCTGCAACCCGACACCGTGAATCGGCACGCCGCGTTCCAGCATCCCGGCCACCATGTTATAGATGGTGTCGGATTTCATATTCATGGCTTCGGCGGCAAAATCATTGTAGAACAGCACCGCATCCGGGTCGGCTTCGTGGGCAAACTGGAAAGCCAGGTCAACGTATTCCTCGCCGATCATCCGGTACCAGGGTGTTGTCCGGAACGTGCCGTTATCCGTAATCGCCTCGTTGACCACATCCCAGTATTTGATACGCCCCTGGTAACGGCCAACCACCGTATAGATATAATCTCGCATGAGGGCGATGGCCTCGTCCCGGTCATAGTCGTTGGGGTCTAACCACGTTGGGAACTGCCGGTGCCAGATCAATGTATGGCCGCGAACCGCCATGCCGTTTTCCTCGGCAAAGTTCACCATGCGGTCGGTGCGGTTGAAATCAAAAATCCCCTTACTCACATGGATTGCGTCCATCTTGGTTTCCCATTCGGTCGCAATCATATTGAACTCTCGTGCTACCGTCTCGGCGTAGTCTGGTTCATTCAGATACTCAGACTGAACAGCGGCACCGATAAACAGGTCGCGCTCTTCTGCCAGATCACGCAGAGGCGGGGTCTCCTGACCCGACGTCAGCCCCCAGGCCAGAACCATGATTGAAATAAGCAGGGTTAGTTTTCGCATTGAACCGTCCTTTTCGTTTCAGGTTGCATCCAGTATACATTGCAGTGGCCTGATTTCGCTGCTAAATTTGGGCTGTGCTGAAAGGGCAATCCATGCAACTCATTCTACATGGCGGGGCCGGTCCCTGGACCGAAGACAATCACGAGCAGGTGTTGGCGGGCATGCAAATTGCTGCCGAACGCGGCTGGCAGATTCTTAACGCGGGTGGCACGGCGCTGGATGCAGTCGAAACAGCGACGATAATCCTGGAAGATGATCCACTGTTCGACGCCGGCGTCGGCAGTTTCCTCAACGATCAGGGCGAAGTCGAGATGGACGCCCTGATAACCGATGGCGAAAAGATCGACTTTGGTGCAGTTGCCGCTGTCCGGCGGGTACGCCATCCAATCACGCTGGCGCGACTGGTGATGGCCCGCACGCCGCACCGGTTTTTCGTCGGTGAGGGCGCGGACCAATTGGCCGTACAATTCGGAATTGAGGCTATGTCTAACATCCTGTTCGTCACCGCCCAGGAATTCCAGGCATTCCGCCAGCGGACTGTACAGCAGAGTCACGGCACTGTCGGTGCGGTCGCTCTGGACCGCAGCGGTCGCATCGCCACCGCCACATCGACCGGGGGTTCGCCCAACAAGATGCGAGGCCGTGTCGGTGATGTACCCGTCTACGGTGCGGGCGGCTATTCCGATAACCGCTATGGTGGAGCCAGTTCAACCGGCGTCGGGGAAAACATCATGCGCTACTTTTTATCAAAGCGTGTGGTTGACCTGTGCGCCACCGGGGACGCGCCCGACCGGGCAACCGCCGACTCGGTCGCCTATGTCGCCCGCCAGATACCGACGCCTGAGATTGGCGTTATTGCGATAGACTCGACGGGCCGGATGGGGGCAGCGCATACGACCGCTCATATGCCGGTGGCGTGGATCGACCCTGATGGCACACCACATACCAGCATGAAAGCCCCCTATGCGCTGGGGTAGTTGTGATGCAGAATACGCTGAACCGGTCCTTCAATGCACACTGCCCCCACATATCCCGGTGCCGGATCGAGATGGAGCAGCGTCCACCGCTCCGGGTCGTCGTCCACCGCTCGCAGCAGGCGCGGCGGTGCGCCGGGGACCAGGGTCACATCAAAACCAGTTAAGGGCATGGTAAAACCGTCTCCCCGCGCCTTGATATAGGCTTCTTTGCGCGTCCAGCAGGTATAGAATGCGCGTTCCCGTTGGGCCTGTGGCAGGTTGAATATCTGCACCTGCTCTTCGACCGAGAAGTAGGAACGAGCGACGGTCATCATCTCACGCATGGGGCGGATCAGTTCGACATCCACACCGATTTCGCGTCCCTCAGCGATCCCCAACACGATTAGATTGGCGGCATGGGACAGATTGAAGCGGAACGATGCACCAGGGATATGCGGTTTGCCCTGCTTCCCCCGCAGCAGATGAATCTCACCGTCGATATAGTGGGCAAGGACCTTGCGCATCACACCGCGTGCGATGATAAACTGCTGCCGGACTTTTTCCCCCAGGAGGCGGTCGGCCCGTGCCATCTCGTCCGGTGTCAGCAGATGGGTCAGATCATCCTGTTGGGATTGCAGGTGGTCTACCCACGCCAACCACACATGAATATCATCTTTATCGAGTGTCATCGCACAGAATCCAGCACCATTTCGTAAGACCGGGTGACTTGAGCCGGTGCAAAGTGGGTTTCAGCATAGAGACGGCCCGCCGCACTCAACTGTGTACGACGTTCAGAATCATCCAGTATTGCGGAGATTATAGCGGCTAAATCGTCACCCGCCACCACACCGCCGCCGCTGGCATCCAGCATCCGCGCCCCTTCGCCGCGCATGGCAGCCACCACCGGCACCCCGCTTGCCAGCGCTTCGTAGAGTTTGGCCGGGATGGTCCCCGCGTAAAGGGGTTGATCGCGCATGGCCCAGAAGGTCAGGGTTGATGTCGCCCAGGCCAGCGGTACCTGATCGTGCGTGATCCAGCGCAGATGGCGCACGTTGGGTAGCTGGCAGCCTGCCACTTTGTCCGACTGGCTGCCGTCGCCGATGAACACAAACTGAACATCATCCCGATCCACCAGTTGTCCGATGGCGTTGAACATGGCGTCAAAATCGTATTGTGTGGCGAAGGTGCCGATGAATGTGACCAGATGTTTTGCCGTCAGGTCGTGTTCCGCCCGAAACGGCGCAGTATCCAGGCCGGGACGAAAACGGTCCAGATCGACCCCATTGTAGATCACCTGAATTTTGTCACGCTGGCCGATATAACCTTCGATGGCCTCGGCCCAGGCCGGACTCATGGCGACAATCGCAGCGGCCCGCCGGTAGGTGGTATCCACCAGCTTACGGGCAATCCGATAAACCGGATGTGTCTCGGTCAATGCACCCACCGACAGCAGATGATCGGGCCACAAATCGGAGACATTC
Source organism: uncultured Anaerolineaceae bacterium (assembly GCA_964417785.1). Classification (GTDB taxonomy): domain Bacteria; phylum Chloroflexota; class Anaerolineae; order Aggregatilineales; family Phototrophicaceae; genus DAOTUL01. Next base: position 38,865 of record CAYQJO010000004.1, read on the forward strand.
AACACATATGGCACACGCTTGATGCGGCTGAGGGCGACCCCGGCCAGATTGGTGAAGACCGGCTGCGCTTCGATCAGCACGACATCCGGTCTGTGCAAACCGAGGCCGCGCAGAAAAGCCGTCAGCATGTATGAAAACTGGCTGATGAGCTTGCGGCTGATACGCGGGCTGGGTGTCGCCACTAACCAGGTGCGGATCACACGCAGGCCGTCGCAGTCTTCCATACGGCTGAACGCACCCCGGTAGCCATCTGTGATGCGTCCCTGGGGATAATGGGGCAGCGAGGTCAACACCGTGATTGTATGGCCCCGGTCGTGCAGCATATGGGCCAGACGTGATAAACGCACCGCCGCCGCGCCTGAATCCGGCTCGAAGTACGTCGTAACCAGCAGAATATGCATCAGAAACGTGAACGGCTGCGTGAGCGCGGGCGCGGTGTTTCGGTATAGCGATCTACGAAATCCAGGCGCTGCTGCAACTGCACGAAACGCTGCTCGAAACGTTCGATCATCGCCGGGTCGTCCAGTTGCAAGCGCATATCATAGGCATCTTCGTGATCGTCGCTGTAGTAATCGCGCTTGACGCCGAAGACCTCAAATTCATATTTCCGGTAAAGCCGCTGAGCGCTTTCGTTGCTCACCCGCACTTCCAGCACGATGTATTCCGCCGACAACCGGATCGCCCGCCGGATCATACCGGCCAGAACCAGTTCACCGAAACCATTTCTGCGCCAATCGGGATGGGTGGCGATGGTGCTGATGTGGGCTTCCTCCATCACGTTCCACAACCCACCATAGGCCAGAATCTGGCGACGTGGTTGCATCAGATCACCGCCGCCTAAGGTCTGGACGAGCTTGCGCCAGCCGTTAGTGTCCTGCGGCGAATCGAGTACCACCATGTAGCTGTGTGTTGATTCACCAATCTCGAAGGCGTAGGAGCGGGCAGGCCAGGGAAGTGAGAACGCCTGCTTGTCGATGGCGACCACCTGGGTCACATCCAGATATTCCATGTAGCGTAGAACAAAAGTCATGCCGATTCAGTTTTGACATAAACGGGCAGGAGGCGCGAGGGGGCAAAGGCTGCCATCTCACCGGTTTGTAGTTGGCCGAGTGCATATTCAGCCAGATAGCCGGCACGCCGGATACGCTGTGCCGGTGGCGCAGCCGTGACCGGCACCCCATTCTGCTGTGCCTGGGTGATCGCTTCCAGGCCCGATTGGTTGATCTCGCCAGTAATATAGGCAGTGCCATCAACGGTTTGAAGCAGTTCATCCCAATCCATTAAACGTGGCTCGGACCGGCTGTACCATTCGCCTTTACGCCAGCGATACGATTTGACGATGATCCGCCCCCGTCCCGCCTGCACAACAGCAATCAAACCGGCTCCACTCTGGTAATAGGGCTGACCTGCTGCCATCAGGTCGAGCGAGGACATGCCCACCAGCGGTAGCGACCGCGATGCGGCCATGCCCTTTGCCAGTGCCACACCGATACGCACACCGGTGTATGAACCGGGACCGTTACAAACACCAATACCCGTCAGTTGATCGGGTGTAACCTCGCTGGTCTTCAACATACGGTCCACTGCCGGGGCCAGTTCAATCGTGTGGCGGTTGCCGATGCGCCAGCTTTGTTCACACAGAATATCCTGACCGCTGTGCAGCGCGAGTCCCATCACACGGGTAGCTGTGTCAAGCGCAAGCAGCATAAGGGTTACACTCCGAAGGTCAGTTCACGGAATTTGACGATCAGGTCCATATAGCGTTGACCATACGCTTCCAGGACAAAGTTGCGACGTGTGCCTTCGAGGACTTTGAGGTCGATCCACAACCGTTCTTTAGGCAGGACTTCCTCAACCCGCTCCGGCCATTCACACACCAGCGGACCACCGCTTTCCAGGATGTCGTCAAAACCGAGAGAGTCAATTTCGCCAGCACCGTGCAGGCGGTAAAAATCCAGATGGTAGAGAATGTGATGATCTTTCTTGCGCGGGTGCTGGTGGACCAGGGCGAATGTCGGTGAAGTCACCGGGGTGGTGGTCCCCCAACCTTTGCCGATGCCGCTGGCGAACATCGTCTTACCGGCCCCCATATCGCCTGACAGGCAGATCACATCGCCGGGTTGCAGCAGCGCTCCCAGGCGAACACCGAGTCGCTGGGTTTGTTCGGCGCTGTGGCTGATGATGTCCAGTTCATCCGGTTTCAGGATCGCCAATGCGGTTTCCCCACAGAAATTGTGCGCGTTAGCGTTCGATTATACATTGCACCGGTAAGGTAACAAAGGGTCGCTATGTTTTCGATCTTTCAAGTATTATAATGGCAGCGGTCATCCGTTAAGGAAAAAGGCTATGCCCGATATTGCAGTTGCCGCCCATTCCATAGATCAGCCAGTGGTCGAGCGCATCCTGTCTCAGCTTGAATTCAACCGCGTGGACGACATCGGTGCCGCCCAGGCCCTGCTGGTGATTATCGCTGAGGGGTGGTCTGGCCGGCTTAAGCCGGATTTGCAGGACCGCATCGAGACCGGTATCCGCCACCCATCGCTGCCGGTGGTCCCGGTGTTGATTGATGACGCGACTCTGCCGGACAAACTGCCTGAAGGGCTGCGAGCGCTGGCCTATATCAGTCCGATCATCGTGCGCACGGGCAGCACCTTTGAGCGTGACACCGACCGTCTCGGTCGGCAGATCAGCCGCTATCTGCGCGATACCCGCCAGACCAGTCGCTTTCCACTCAATCTGGTGATGGTGGTGGGCATTGTGATCTTCGGTGTGATCCTGTTGTTTCTGGCCCGCTTGCAGGGGGAGGACGAGACGCCTGGCATCATACCCACCAGCACAATGTCGGTCCCTGAAGACACCGACGGGGCCATCATGATCGGTGTCGCCGCCGCTCTGGATACTGACCGGGGTATTGAGATAGAGCGCGGCGTCCAACTGGCGCTGGCCGACCGGCCCGATATGGCCGTCGATTTGCTGGTCCAGGACTCGCGCTGCGCCAGCCTGACCGGCTTGCAGGTGGCCGAGTTGTTCACCTCGTCACCCGATGTCGCCGGGGTGATCGGCCACCAGTGCGATGTAAGCTGTCTGGCGGCGGCTCCCATCTACACTGATGCCGGCTACGCAGCCATCACTCCTGGCTGCACCACACCAGCCCTGGCGGATTTCTCCACCTATCGCCGGACTGTGCCATCTCGCGCTCAAGAGGCGGTTGCGGCTGCTGAATATGTGCGTGACAACCTGGGCAACCCGACGGTGGCGGTAGTCCACGATGAGCAAATCCTGGCCGGACAGATGGCACGCGCCTTCGCCGCTGCTTATGAGGCCAGCGAGATTATCACCGTTGAGACCGGCTCGCTCGATCTGGACGCATTGGTGGACGACATCCAGGGTGCCGGGTTGGTCTATTTCGTCGGGCGGACGACGACAGCGGCGGAACTGGTAAAGCGGCTGGACGATCAACCGTTCATGCTGGCTCTGGGCGAGGAGCGTGAGGCACTGGTTGAACTGGCAGCCGCCAGCGGAGTATATGTTGTGACGGTCATCCCGCCGACGCTGGATGAGCGTTACCAGCAGGCTTATGGTGAAGCACCAACCAGCCCGATTTATGCTTATGCTTATGATGCCACCATTATGCTGCTGGATTCGCTGGTGTTGAACGAAAACGGCACAGTGGACCGGAACGCCATACGCGACCGGCTGGATGCTTACACCGCCACCGGAATCAGCGGACCGCTCGATTGCGACGGTGGCACGGATTGCGCCCGGATTCAGATCGAAGTGGAGCAGTTGCCATGAGTGAACCGACTCTCGAAGACTATATCATATGGTTGGGCGACCTCAATCCGGGTGTGCGGCGCAATGCTGCCTGGACCCTGGGCCGCCAGCGTGACATCCGTATCATCGAGCCGCTGATTGCCGCCGTCCACGATGAAGACGCCGATGTCCGTTTCCGCGTGGTCGAAGCACTGGGCAATATGCGTGATCCGCGCTGTGTTCCGCCGCTGATGACCACCCTCACGGATGATGATCCGCGTGTGCGTGCGACGGCGGCAGCAGCGCTGGCTCGCCAGGGCGATCCCCAGGCCGTCGGCAATCTGCTGCCATTGCTGGACGATGCCGATTTAAGTGTGCGGATGGCCGTCGCCGATGCCCTCGGTGTGCTGCTCGATCCAGCGGCGGTCGAGGCGCTGGTCACGGTTCTGGTCAACGATACAGAGGTCCGCCATTATGCCGCCCGCAGCCTGGGACGCATCGGGGGTGAGGTGACAGTTGACGCTTTGCTGGCCGTGTTGGATCACGATGATCCAACGGTCGTGGTCTACGCGATTGAGACATTGGTGGAACTGGGGTATCGTCGGGCTGCTGAACCAGTGGCACAGCTTATGCAGGCGACAGGCGACGATGATGTGCGCGTCACAGCCGAGTGGGCGCTGTCCCGATTGGGTTAGACACAAAATTTCCAGGCAAACATCTGTATCACCAGCAGCGACACCATCGCGCTGACGGCGTAGGTCGGGTTGTCGTCCCGCGTATAGCGTACCGCACTCACGATCACCAGCGGCAGCACCAGCAAACTCAATGTGAACACCTTGAACGGTAACACATGTGGAGTCAGCGCCAGCAGCACGCCGACAATGACGAGTACAACGCTGTAGTAGACCCGGCGCAAAGTCGGCATGGGCCAGCGGGTTGCCAGCGTGTTCTTGCCCACCTGCTCATCAGCCAACCGGTCCGGCCAGGTGGTCGCCAGCAAATTCAGGAAGACCAGCAGCATAAACGGCATAAAGACCAGAACGGCTGGCCCGTCGATCTGGTGACTATGTACTGCGTAGCCATAAAGCGGCAGCACCATACCACCCAGCAGGGCATTATCCAGTTCGCCCCATCCACGCCACGCCAGCTTCAACGGCGGTAACGAATACATCCAGCCGAAGAAAGCCCCCACCAGTAACAGCCGCAGCGCAACACCGGAGAGCAGGGCAGCGGCCAGCACCAGACCAATAACCAAACTGACAAAAGCAGCGCTTAACGCCAGCCGGCGTGGTATGTGACCGCGAGGCAGCACACCGCTGCCACCAGAAAACGGAGTCCGTTGCGTCAGACTATCGGTTTCGTAATCGGCGTATTCGTTGGCATAGTGGATGGAGGCCGCGACGGGCAGCAAGACAATCGCTCCAGTCAGCAGGTGATCGAGCGCGATATCGTAGCTGTTGGCGTGCGCCACCAATCCCCCCAGGCCATAGACCAGAACAACGCTAAGCAGTTGCAGCGGGCGGCTCATGCCCCAGAGGGCAGGCAGGTATCGGCTCACCGAACCTCGTCACCGGGATGGTGAAAATCCATGCGGATGCGCAGTCGGCCTAGCTGAATCTCGTCGCCATCGCGCAGGACACGGACTTCACGCGGGTGCAGTTTCTGGCCGTTGACCAGTGTCCCGTTGACGCTGCCGAGATCGTAAATCTGGATGGCCTGGTCTTCGGCAACCCACTTCATCGACATATGCAGACGCGAGACACCCATTTGTTCTGCACCAATCTCGGTCAGATCAATATCGGGTGTCATGGTGGCGTTTTCTGAGACACGCCCAATGTATATCTCATTGTCGGCAACCTGGGGCCGTACTTCAAACTCGTGCTGTGTATCCAGAATCCGCATCACCAGCACGGAGTCGGGTCCAAAATAATCGGAGTGAGCATGGCCGAGCGAGTCCGTGAAGTGCTTGGTCGCGAAGCGCGAGACCACGTTCTCCAACAGTTGACCACATGACCAGCAGAACACCGCATCGCTGCGGCTCTTCTCGCCACAGTTGGAGCAGGTGATCCAATCCGCTTTGACCTGCTGCTGGTTATCGCTCTTACCCAACGGCTTGATGCCCGGTACACGTTCCGGTTCAACCGGTTTGGCCTGCCGGTTATCTTCCCAGGTGCGCAAAGATTGCGCCAGAATCTTCTTGTTGGCTTTGGACAACGGGTCAATAAACGGGCGAAGCTTGTTCAGTGCCGTTGTTGCGTCGAGACCATTCTCACGCATAAGGACATATTCTTCAAAAATCTCTTCTGCGACGTTCATGCTTCTCCCTCAATGGACTGCGATGATCCCAGTTTACCTCAAAATAGTAGAGGGAGCCTTCAGATGCGTGAAAATTTTCTGAATTTCAGTTGTTATGCGGTGCGGTATGGACGGCTAACCAGTCTGCTATGTCGGCCACATCGTAATGGCCCTGCGCGATGCCCAGAATGAATTGATAGGCCTCGTCGGGATTCCAGGTCTCTTTCAATCCGTTGGCCTGCAAAAAAAGCACAGTGGCACGGGTGGCGGTGCGCTTGTTGCCGTCAGCAAACAGATGATCGTGCGCCAGCGCGTGGAGCAGCGCTGCCGCCTTTTCCAGCAGTGTCGGATAGGCTTCATGGCCGAACATGCGCCGCGCCGGTCGCTCTACGGCTGACCGCAGGAGATGACGATCTCGCACCAGGGGGCGTTCCCCAAGCACATCCTCATTGATAACATACACATCCGCCGCAGATAGGTAACGCACCATGTCTGCATTCTAGCTCATCGGTGAACAGAGTACAATTGAGCAAATATCTCTGCTGAAAGGACACCTATCTTGAAGATTACCGACATCAAAAGCTATCCGCTCTTAATTGGACATCGTAATCAGTTGATCGTCAAAGTTGAAACCGATGAAGGCATCTACGGTATTGGCGAATCAGGTCTCAGTGGGCGCGAACGCGCTGTGATGGGCGCAGTTGAACACTACCGCGATATTCTGATCGGGCGTGATCCCATGCAGATCGGCGCATTGTGGCAGTTGATGTACCGCAGCCAGTATTTTGAGGGCGGGCGAGCGCTGACAGCCGCCATCTCCGCCATCGACATCGCCCTCTACGACATCGCCGGTAAAGCGTTGAACGTGCCGGTTTACCAGCTTCTCGGCGGCAAACACCGTGAATACGTCGACTGCTTCGCCAGTGTGGGCATGGGGGCGTCCGTCGAAGACCTCATCAGCGGTATGCGTACACTCCTGGACAGCGGTTGGAACGTCATCCGCACCGGCCCCTATGATCCCCACCGCAACACCGATAAGCTCATCTTCGAGCCACGCGAGTCGCTGGCCGTCACCGCTGACTGGCTGACCCAGGCACGGGAAGCCATCGGATCGGGACCGGTGTTGGGGATCGACTATCATCACCGCCTGAGCGTGGCTGAAGCCGCCTCGTTCTGCCAGCGTATGCCGTCCGGTACCCTCGACTTCCTGGAAGAGCCGATCCGGGCGGAGACACCAGAAGCCTATGAAACCCTGCGCACGATGACCGACATCCCCTTTGCCATTGGTGAGGAATTTTCCAGCAAGTGGGCCTTCCTGCCCTACATCGAACGCGGAATCACGAACTTCGCTCGCATTGATGTGTGCAATGTCGGCGGCCTGACCGAATCGATGAAAGTCGCAGCGATGGCGGAGAGCCATTATGTCGATTTGATGCCGCACAATCCGCTGGGGATTGTCTGCACGATGGCGACACTGCATCTGGCGGCGGCAGTCCCCAACTTCGCCTGGTTGGAACTGCGCCATTCGCCCAGCGAGCAGACGATCCGCTACCAGAGCGAGTTTTTTGAGTCAACATGGGAGCAGGACGGCGCACGCCTGCGCGTACCCGAAGAGCCGGGCCTGGGTGTGACCTTCAACGAAGAAGCCGCGCTCAAGCAAACACCCAACTACGACTGGAACCCGCCGGAACTGCGGCGGCGAGATGGCTCGCTTACGAACTGGTAAGGCCGAACTTCGTACAAAATGCCGCGTAGAGCCGGTCCAGTGCTTCGTCAAACGGGGTGACGATATACACCGGCTTGCCCGCCGCGGGTGCATTTCAATATGTTGGCATGGTTGCATACCGGTGCAAAAAGATGCAAAAATTGGCGGGTTCCACATGTGGAACCCCTACCCAAAATGACGATCTGTGGTAGGGGCGGCACATGTGCCGCCCGCGACCTCGCTTCGTGCCGCCGGGCGATGCGGGGGAAATCGGGGCAGAATTCCAACGGTTGCTGGCTCAGCGCGTATAGTGTATGAGTCCAATTTTCGCGTATGGTCATTCTCCTATAGCGGTCGGAACATGAACCTGTTATTGTAATATAGATCGTTCTAATCAAGAGGGCAAAATGATGCTTTCGCAGACATTTACCGAGTATAGTTTATCCGAATGGCAGCCACACCCGACGTCGCAGGACCGCACCGCATGGGACTCGCTGTCGCAGACCACCCGTGACCGCCTGATCCAGCACGGTGAAGCCGCACTTGAATACACCTGGCCGCCCTTGCTGGCAACCCGCTTCCTGGAGGTCGCCCGGATTGGCAACCGGGCCAACTACGAGCGCGAGAACTTCGAGCGCCGCCAGATGATCGTCAATCTGGCACTGGCCGAGTGCGCCGAAGGCAAGGGGCGCTTCGTCGACCAACTGGTTAACGGCATCTGGTTGGTGTGCGAAGAGTCCTACTGGGGCGTACCGGCGCATCTTCAGATGCAGGCCGCCGGTCGCGGTCTGCCCGACACCGCCGATGTCACCGTCGATCTGTTCGCCGCCGAGACCGGCGCGATGCTGGCCTATATTTATTACCTGTTGGGGCCGCAGTTGGATGAGGTTTCCCCGCTGATCCGTCCGCGCATCGAACGGGAAATCGACCACCGCATCCTGACGCCCAACCTGGAACGAGATGACTTCGGCTGGATGGGCTTTGTCGATTTAGGCCGCCGACCCAACAACTGGAACCCCTGGATCAACTCGAACTGGCTGGCCTGCCTGTTCCTCATCGAAAAAGACCCGGCGCGGCGCAAGCAGTCCGTCGACAAAATCATGCTCTCGCTGGATCAATTCATCGACCCCTATCCCAAAGACGGTGGCTGTGACGAAGGTCCGAATTACTGGGGACGAGCAGGCGCTTCGCTCTATGACTGCCTGGAAATTCTCGATCAGGCGAGTGATGGCAGCATCAACGCCTATGATGAACCGCTGGTCAAGGAAATGGGCCGCTTTGTCTACCGTACTCACATCGACGGCGATTACTATGTCAATTTCGCGGATGCTTCCGCCATCGTGGACCCGGATGCGGCCCTTATCTACCAGTACGGCAAGCAGATCGAAGACGCGGACATGATGGCGTTCGGTGTATGGTTGGCGCAGCGCCAGGGTCTGCTCGAAGGGACAGCCGGCGGCGAACGGCACGACACCAGCCCGGCCCGCAGTCTCATGCGCGAACTGCGCACGGTTTTCAGCCTGGGAGATATGGACGGAAAACCCGCCTACCCGCCCATGCCGCGTGATGTGTGGCTTAACGAAATCGAGGTGATGGTCGCCCGCGACAAAGACCGCTCAGCCGATGGCTTCTATGTCGCAGCCAAAGGCGGCCACAACCAGGAAAGCCACAACCATAACGACATCGGCCAATTCATCGTATCCCTGGACGGTCTGCCGGTGTTGATGGACGCCGGGGTGGAAACCTACTCGGTCAAGACCTTCAGCGACCAGCGTTATGAAATCTGGACGATGCAGTCGGCTTACCACAATCTGCCCACCATCGATGGCGTGATGCAGGACCCCGGATTCGCGTTTGCCGCCAGTGAAGTCAGTTATGCGGGCAGCGACGAAGCCGCCGAGTTCAAACTCAACATTGCCACCGCCTATCCGGTGGAAGCCGGACTCAATAGCTGGTACCGGACTGTCCGGTTGGATCGCGGCCAGGGCATGACCATCACCGACACCTACGATCTCAACAAAGACGCCAGCGAGATGACCCTCAGCCTGCTGACCGCCAGTGCGGTCGAACTGAGCGAAGCGGGCAAGATCAAGCTGTCCGGTCTGGACCTGAGCAACGGACAAAAATCCGGCAGCGGTACCGTCAGCTACGACGCCGGTAAATTCAGCCCGACGGTGGAGGCCATCGACATCACCGACAACCGGATGTACGGCAGTTGGGGTTCGCGTCTGTACCGCATCGTTTTGACGACGCAAAATCCGCCACGCCAGGATACCTGGACAGTCACAGTTACGCGGTAAAGCTGCGCCCGTCTCACAATTAAACACGAAGGAGTATTGAAAATTGAACACAAAAAAAGGCGATACCTGGAACGAATCTGAGGTCTACAAAGACCCCTGGACCCTGCGCGAGGTGCGCCGCATCACCACACAGGGCCTTTACAATCAGACTCCGACCTATCACACCAACATCACCTTCACCGCCGACGGTGAATTTCTGATCTTCGCTTCGGGACGCGGTGGAAAGAGCGCGGTCTATCGCTGCCATGTGCCGACCGGCGACATCACCCAGTTGATCGATCCGGTAGACGGTGTGGGCGGATACGGGGCGTTACATAAAGGGAATGGGGTAACCGTCGGTGACGGTAAAGGCATTGACGGCGGCCCCCTGTGTATTGCGCCCAAAAGCCGCTGGATGGTCTTCGTTGCCCATCGCACCCTGCGGGCCGTCCATATTGAGACACTGGAAGAACGGGTGCTGATCGAAGACCTGGGCGCGGAATGGACACATGGTGTGATGAGCATCGACCCGTCCGAGTCGCATGTGCTGGTGGCGGAGATGTCGGCCCATCCGGAAGTGCAGGCGGGCAAACCACATCCAAAGCCCTATATGGACTACTTCGCCGACGGTTCCGAGATGAGAATGCGCATCATCGAAGTCCCATTGACTGGCGGCGAAGTCAAAACGGTGTACGCCGGCGACGGCTTCAGCAGCGCCCATAGCCCCCACTGCCCGACCGACGCCGATCTCGTCCTGGTGGACCGGGACTTCCCGCCGCGTTACTGGGGTGGCAGCGACGGCAAGACCAACCGCATCTGGATTTTGCGGCTTTCCAACGGCGAATTGACCGAACTGCCGCCACAGGACGACGCCCGTTTCCAGGTGCATTCGGCCTGGACCTGGGATGGCGAAGAAGTCGTCTATCATGGCCGCAGTGCTGTCAGCGGGCATTATGTCGGTGTCGTAGATAAGCAGGGCAACACCGTGCGCGAATTCGCCTTCCGCGATGCACCATATTATGGGCATGTCTCGGCGATGGCGGGCCGTCCGGCCATCATCCTCGACGGCAACATCACCAATGATATGCTGCTGTGGGTGTACTACGACAAGGAACAACCGCGTATTGAAGTCATCGCCAGACACAACACCGATTGGGGAGCGCTGCCCGGTCAGTATTCACACCCGCATCCACACAGCGACCCGACCGGTACCTGGATTTCGTTCAACGCCGCGCATCGTGGCCGCAGCGATGTGTTCGTCGTGAAGGTGTAGAACCTGTTGTCGGGCTACAGAACACGCTGCCAATACTGATTTTGTAGCGATTACCATGCTCGCCAGTATGCAAAGCTTTGCATACTGGCGGTTTTCGCTATATAATTTCAAAAAATACACAAACTAAAGATCATGAACCGACCGACTTTAAAAGATGTTGCACAACGGGCAGGCGTTTCCTATTCGACGGTCTCGCGTGTCATTAACAATAAAGGCTATATCAGCACACAAACCCGCGAGCAAGTAGAGCAGGCCGTCCGCGACCTGGGCTACTCCCCCAACCTTGCCGCACGCAATCTACAGCAACAATCCACCGGGTTGGTGTGACCAGTCCCATGCTCTACAGGGGCTTCAGCAACCATTATTTTGGCACGGTTCTGCAGAGTGCGGCCGATGCCATCTGTGACGCTGGCAAAACCGTATTGTTCTCGATCATGCCGGACACGG
>CAYQJO010000005.1:0-11418 GCA_964417785.1 uncultured Anaerolineaceae bacterium
CTCATCTGACGCTATACATGTTGCCCCTCGTTGCACGTTTGTTAAACATACCCCTCATTGTCGTGTGAAAATTCGTTAATTCTTCGTAAATTGTTCTAATAATGTTCTGGTTTCAGGCTAAGCTCATCATTTGCTTATCTTTATTTAATATATAACGGCCCGCATTGCAGAATCCTTGCGGGCCGTGAAAAAATTATGAATTTTATTCCAGGGGAGATTTTAGCCGGTGGTGGCGTCCAGTGTCACCGGCGGGTTGAGGCCAACTTGCCACTCAATGGTATCGTCTCCGCGTGCGATGAGTGTGATGTTGGGTTTGACGAAACCGGGAAGGTCGCTCAAATCGACAGACCCATATACCACATCGCTATCCAGGGTGACGGCATCACGGTCCAGCGGCGAAACTGGCACATCGGGCGCGATAATCGTCGGTGAGCCGGTACTGCGGACGACCTGACCGTCGGGCATGACCGTGTAAATCAATGCCTGATTGTCGCCTTCCGCGATGAATTCCACACGCCAACCGGCGTCCGGGTTGCCACTGATGGCGGAGAGGAAGCGATTCTCAAGTTCGTCTTCGATTAGTGGCAGGAGGTTATCGTAAGCCTGGAGCGCGGTCAGGCCAGCATCCAGCGTGGTGTCTAAAGTCGTACTTTCGGCCACAGGTGCCAGCGGATCGATATTCTCAGCAGTGGCTTGAGCGGCAAACGGCGGCACTTGAGCCGTCTCCTCGGCGACTTCGCCCGGGTCCAATACCATCAGACCGACAGACCCGGTGTCCTGAACACTACCGCGTATGGTGTAGGGCTGGCCGCTGATGGTTTCGGCTATGCTCAGTGGGAAGCGAACTTCAACCTGATTGCCATTCGCGTCACGCATGGTCACAACTGTTAGATCGTTGATCTCCTGCACCTCGATCACACCGGAGATGGTGACCACCTGCCCTGCCTGCAATGTGCTGAAGTCCTCGACGATACTGCCGGGACCGCGTGCCGGTGGTGAGGTGGGTGTTGGTGTGGCATCCGATGTTGCTTCGGCGGCCTCTGGTGTGGATTCTGGTGCCTCGGTGATGGCTTCAGTGGTAGCTTCGTCTGTGACCACTGTAACTACCGCTGTCTCTTCGACTGTTGCCGTCGTGGCTTCAGCGGTTGCCGTCGGTTCCACGAGTGAGACACGGGTTGGCAGACTCTCTTCGTCGCCATCGTCACTGTTACAGGCGACCAGCAAAAGGGGAACCAACACCATAAGTATTGTGAATTTGCGCATGAGTTATCCTCCTTCCATGCAGAGAGCGGCTTTTCAGCCGCCCTCGTATTGTAGATTTTGTTCTGTTCCGGGTGGGTTAATCCGCCCGGATCGCGTCGATGGTCAGGTTCTTGTTGTAATTCTGATTCTCGATGATGATCTGGTGCGTGCCGTCACCCAGTCCGTAGAGCGTGGTCGGTATCTGGAACTCGGTGGTACCGCTGTTCTGTGTCAGATTCACACAACTGATTTCCGGCTGGATACCGGTGGAGACCACAACACAGACGCGAACGAGACTACTTGAAGACGAAGCAACGGTGTTGTAGATAGTCATGGCATTGCCCTCGATTTCGAGCAGCGCCAGACTGCCGACGTTAGGTGAATAGGCCAGTGTTCCGGCGTAGTAGCTGGATGACGAACTGGACTGCCACGATGTCGGTGCCGCATACAGGATGCGATTATCCGTGTTGTCCACAAGCTCGTTGTTGATTGGGCTGCCGGGTTGGCCCAGGACCGAGAACCCACTGACGGCCAGTGGTTGCCCGTTGGTACCGTCATGGGTGATGCGGACCGTATAGGCCGTGCCAGCGGGCAGGCCGAAGTAGCTGTAGCCGTAGTTGATCTGCTTGGAACCCGATGAAGTCGAAACTATCTCGGAGAAGCTGTTGGGTCCGGTACAGATGTTATTACCATCCGCTTTCGCTTTGTAGCACACTTGCATGTCGGCTGCATTGCTGGTGCGGGTTGTGTAGACTACAAACCCGGTTGTATTGTTAGCGATGTCGAATTCGAGATAGCTGCCGTCGGATGTGGTTGTGATGTCGGCGTCCGCACCCGGTACCCAGGTCCCGCTGGTTTGCAGACCGAAGTCGGTATCCTCATAGTAACCCGGTTGCCAGTCCGAGAGCGATGTCGGTGAGACACCGATGGCGGCTACCGCTGCGTACTGCCCGCTCAACAGCCGGAGTGTGATTGATTCCAGCGTATCGGTCAAACCCAGATCCGCTTTGGTGAGTGTCCAGCGCGTGTCGTTGACCTTACTGCCGTTGAAGTTTTTGGTCTGGCAGTTAAGCCCACCGTTCGCACAGACTTGCATCGTCCCCATCCAGGTATCCTGGGGAGCGTAGACGATGAGTGATTGCATACCGGTGGTGTTAACCGTGAAGGTCATATCCGCTGATGTGTCTGCTGTGTAAAAGTACGATCCGCCTTGCACTACAGGGTAAGTATCGGGCAACCAATCACGACCACTGAAGGTCAGTTCGGGGGCTGTTTCCTGATAGACGCCACCTGCGACCAGTGCCGGACGCACCTGGATAGCTTCAATCGTCGGCTCACCGCTGACTGGCCGGATGGTGATGGTGGCCTCCGCATTGTCTGGCAGGCCCAGTTCCGCCTTGCTGATGACCAGCTTTTCCTGGAAGTGGAGGGCTGATAGATTTCTCAGATCGTAATTGGCGCAGTTGAAATTGCTTTCCCGGCAGATTTGAATTGAGCCGGTTTCGGGACTGCGGAAATGGTAGATCACGAGGTCGCCCATACCGGTTGTATCGATGGTGAACCGCATCGTGGCGCTGGTGTCGCCAGAGTAGATGGCGGAGCCACCATAAGTTGCTGCCGAATTCCACTTGATCCAGTTGCCAGCATAGACAATGCGACTGTCAGTTTCCTCAATCGGTGCGCCAGCGGTGATTGCTGGTGTTTTACCCGCAATCTCGATTCCGGATATACTGCCGAATAGGTTTGCCGGGACGCCCGTATAACGCAAGTTCAGTGTTTCAATGTTGTCGGTCAGGTTGAGTGTGTCACGGTGAACTGTCCATGTGGCGGCATTGTTCTTGACTGTACTGTAGAAGTTCTTGCTGATGCAGTTTGTGCTATTATTCGCGCACAACTCCATCGTTCCCATCCAGTTGACCTCTGGGGCGTGGACGATGATGTTTTCCATGCCATTTGTCGTATCCACACGGAATGTGACATTTTTGTTGACATCATCGGTGTATTGAAGCGACGATTCACCCTGCAATCCTGCTTCGTACCAGCGTAGCCAGTTACTGCCAGCATAGTGGAAGTTGGGCGCATCATCATTGTAGAACCCGCCAGCGATGGTCATTGGTTCGAGATTGGCAAGCAGTTCGATGGCAGTGATGGCTGCGTAGGACCCACCCAGCATACTCAAGGTTACGCTTTCGTAGGTCTCAGTCAGGCCCAATTCTGATTTGACGATCAACCAGTAGTTGTCGTTGTCGATCTTGCTCGCATTGAAATTGCGGATTTTACAACTGGTGGTTCCGGTACGGCATATTTTCATCGTCCCCATCCACCAACCTGTGGGAGCATGAATCTTGATGTAGTTCATGCCCGTGGTATCCACTGTGAAACTCACGCTGTCGTTGACGGTGTCAGTATAAGCACCGTCGCCGCCTGTCAACCCGGCTTCGTTCCAGAATGCCCATCCCTGTACGCTGGTGTAGGTCAGACCAGGGGCATCTTCTTCATATACCAGACCCACGCTCAGCGATGGACGGAGTTGGATGGCTGAGACCGCAGCGTAGCCATTGACCTGCTTGAGGATCAGTGTGGTCACAGCATCGGTGATCAAGCCCAGGTCTTCACGCGGGATGATCCAGGCGTCGTCATTTCGCTTGACGGCGCTGTTGAAGTTCTTGGAGACACAGGTGGTACCATTGCAAACCTGCATCGTTCCCATCCAGTTGACGCTTGGTGCGTAGATCACCAGATCACGCATACCGGTAGGATTGATGCGGAATTCGAGGGTTGCAGAGCCATTCGGGTCTTTCGGATACATCAGGCTGCCACCCCGTAGGCCGGATTCAACCCAGGGAATCCAGTCGTCTTCACTGTAGATGAAGCTGCCTGTATCTTCCTGGTAGATCGGTCCGACAACCAGCACGTCAGGTGTGCCGGTGAGTTGGATACCGGAGACAACGGCTGCTTGACCGTTAATCAGGCTCAGGGTGATGGTCTCATGAGCGTTATTGGACAGGTTGAGTTGGGCCTTGGTGATCGCCCATGGAACATCGGGGTTTACCGGCCCCGCGAAGTTCTGTTGGACACAGTCTGCACCATCGTTGGCGCACACCTCCATCGTTCCCATCCACGAGTCCGTCACGGTAAAGAGGGTTAATTCGTCCATACCGGTTGTATCTATGGTGAAGTTCATGCTGCCACCAATATCGTTGGTGTACATGTATCTGCCACCGGTAGAACCTGGATCATCCCAACTGGCCCACTGTGTCGATTGGTAGGTCAGTGCTGGATGGTCTTCCTGGTAGATGGACCCTACCACAATTGTGGGACGAACCTGAATACCAGAGATGGTCGGATAACGGGTCAGACGACGGATTGTGATGGTTTCTTCACTGTTGTCAGCCAGTCCCAACGCAGCCTTGGATATGACCAGTTTCTCCTGGTATAGGGTCCCACTGACGTATTGGGTATCGATGACCTGACAGTTATCGTTGGTGTTGCGGCAGATTTCGAGTTCGCCTGTCGAGGGGTCTTGTGTGGTATAGATGACCAGATCGGCCATGTTGGTCGTATCGACACGGAAACGCATGGTAGCATTTGGATCAGCCGTGTAGACTGCACTGCCACCATAGGTGTTAACATTTTGCCAGTAAACCCATTCCCCACCGAGAACAATGCGTTCATCGGTCTCTTCAACAGGTGGTCCGACCGTCAGAGGCTCAGTATGGCCGATCAATTCAATCGCTGATACCGCTATGTAGTCACCGCTGGTTTTGGATATGGTGATCGTCTCAATGCCACCGCTCAATCCCAGACTTGCTTTATCAATGACCCATTGGGCATGATTATCATTGCTGGTGCTGTAGAGATTGCGTGTCTGGCAGTTGTCATTGAGATTGCGGCACACTTTCATCGTTCCCATCCAATTGGCCGCAGGATAATGGATAACCAGGTTCTCCATCCCCGTTGAGTCAACGCGGAACGTCATACGTGCAGCGTTAATGTTTGTGGTATAAACTGAACCGCCTTCCAGTCCAGCGTCATACCAGCGCCACCAGAAGCCGTTGTTGTATAGGAAGTTTGGTGCGTCGTCCTGGTATATTCCGCCTGATACAGTCAGTGGATCGAGTTCGGTGACTAGCTCAACTGCTGATATGGCACCGTAAGCACCACTCACCTTGCGTATGGTGACATTCTCATAACTGTTCACCAGTCCCAGTTGATCTTTGTGGATAATCCAGTAGTCGTCATTGTCTTTCTCTGTAACGGTGAAATTTCGCCTCTGGCAATACTCATTCTCATTGCGGCAGATTTCCATTGTACCCATCCAACTATCAGTTGGGAGATAGACCACGATGTATTCCATACCGCTGGTATTGACCGTGAATTTCGCTTCGGCACCATCTTCATCAGCATACATGTAGGAGCCGCCCTCGACCCCGGCTTCCGTCCAACGATACCAGTCATCGACGTAGGTGATGGCGAGGTTGCTGGCCTGATAGACCGTTCCGGTCGTGAACGGTGGACGCAGTTGTACTGCTGAGACGGCGGCGTAACCACTCACTGGACGAACGGTGATGGTTGCCTTGCTGTTGGCGGGCAGTCCCAGTTCATCCCGACCCAGGACCCAGACGTCGTTGTTGTTCTTGGGACCAAGATTTTGCAGATTACGCCGGACACAGTTGTCATTGGTGTTGCGGCAGACCTCCATCGTCCCCATCCAGTTTGCTGCCGGATAGTAGATGAGCAGGTCCTCCATGCCGGTGGTATCGATCTTGAAGGTCATGGTGGCGTTGGCGTTGGTGTTATACATTAACGTCCCACCCAGGATGCCGGGTTCGGTCCAGGGCAGCCAGTCACCCTCACTGTAGCGCAGATCAATGGTGTCTTGCTGGTAGACTGTGCTGATTTGCAGGCCGGAACGGATTTCGATGGAGTCCAGGCTGAAGTCTGTACCCAATGCGGTGATACGCAGGGTCTTGAGTGTCTGGCTGTAGATGCTATCTTCAGCACCACTACAACCGATGCTGTAGACACCCTGAGCGCCACGATCCCCGGCGATGACGTTGACGGGTTTGATACCGTCATCCGAGCAGTATAGGCCGCTGGTGAAGATATTCTGGAAGTTACCGTCACCGTTCAGATCAATCTCCACCTGGAAATCGGCGGCGTTGGTGTAGGAGTAGTAGTTGACGATGAAGGTATCACCCAGGAAGTCAATTTCAGCGGTCCGATCGCTGCCGATGCTGTAGTGAATGGTACTCTGGTATGCGCCGGTCTGATACCAGGGTGCCCAGCCATCAGAGTATCGGATGTCGAGCGCCGTGTCATCGTAGATGCCTGGCCCGGCAATCCGCTCTCTGACCACCACACGCATCCGGCGCGAACCACTAAAGTTCGCCGGTTGATCCTGGTCGGCAACAGCGTAGGTAAACTCGAATGCGCCAATCTCACCCGTCGGCGGATCGTAGACCAGATGGCCGTCCTGGATGTAGGTGGCCTCGAAGTTGCCGGTACCACCCGGCAGCAGAGCCGAATTCCAATCAGGTGCGCCAATATCGACGGCGAAAGTGTCGAAGATAAAGTCGTAGTCTTTTTCATCGTCAGAGAAGTTGAGGGTGGTGCCAATTTCGACAAACGGTCTCAACGGCACATTGATGGGGGTGTTGTAGTCAGTGTAGACGATATGGGTCTCGGCACTGGACGCTGGTTGGCCGTCGTCCATCGGGTTGACTGTCAGCGGAATGGTGCCGGTGTCGGCGTCGCTGATGTCGGGCCGCAAGGCACCGTTCACGCGGAAACTGAATGAGATGTCGATGTCGGCGGGAGCGGTATGGAAATTAGCCGGCGGACAGTAAAGCGCTGTGCTGGTCTTCGGCACCAGATAGATCGCCTGACCGAAACAATCGTTGTTCGGGTCGGGATCGTAGATAGCGGGTGTATCGGTGATGACGAAAGTATACGGCTCGAAGCCATCATCCACACGGTCATTCAGCGGAATGGCGATATATGGATCATCCTCATCACCGACGGCGGCGCTTTCATCGACTACCTGGACCGTCGGTATCTCGGTCGATTCATAAGCACCGATGTCGATCTGTTCGTAAGCTGTGGTGAGTGCATCTTGATCGATGAAGCGGCGACCGTTGCGAGCGTCGAGGGCGTTGGGCCGTGTGATTCCTAATTGCGTGAGCGCGATGTCGGCCATACTGTCATCGCCGGTGTCGATACCCAGGTTGACAAATCCGGCTCCCTGATCCAGCGCCGGGCGCAGGCGGTAGGGATGGTTGGCGTCGTTGTTGTTGAAGAAGTAGTCCGCTTCAAATGCATCGCGACCGGCCTGACTGGTGAGATCGTAATCGATGGTCCCCCAGTCGCCATCATCGAAAATATTGTCGTTGGCAGGTGCAGCGGCACTCCCAATAGCGACATTACAGTAACCACCCTGCTGGTTGACATTGGTGAACCAGTTATTTCTAGCACCAGTGTGATCACCGGAGCCACCAACGGTTGAGGCACACAGCGGTGCCGGGAAAGTGTCAATGCCGGTTGGCCGGTTGATGAGTTGTAAGGTGGAGTTGTTGTAGAACAGGTTATTGTGGATGTCCCAGCGATGATCGCCGATCTCATCAAAGATGATCGCGGAGTCCTCGAAGACGTGGCCGACGGCGATATAAGCGGGATACAACGATGTTTGTCCCATTGTATTGTTCACAACCGTGTTGTTGATAAACAGGAAGCGGTTGTTCTGGTACAGATGCACAAACGGGCCGATAGTGATGTTACCGTCGAATAATGAACTGAAAACCGTGACGGGTGTTGATTTCTTGATCAGACTGGCGCGATTAGTCCACTGGTCCACACCGATAACGGTGGCGCTGCTGTTATTGAGGAAGCGACTGCCGTTGATGTCCACCTGTGCCCGCACAATGCGGATAACACCTTCATACAGCTTGGTTCCGGCAGGCGATGAGGTCCGTCCAACATAGTTGTTGCTGAAGATGTTGCGCTCTATCGTAACATGATTGACATCACCCAGGTTGGTGCTGCCCTGAATCAATACGGCGGCTGCCGGGTATGCAGGTGCTGCACCCACGTTAGAAATGATGAAGCTGTCGAACACGTTGTTCCGCAGCAGAATGTCCGAACTGGTGAGAATCGTCAGCGGGCGGTCAAAATCCGTAAACGTGTTATCCAGCAGGTTGATGTTGCTGGCATTGGTGATGCTGATCGGGGTCACATCACCAAGTGCCTGATTGGACTGCGACCAGGCGTACAGCGGTGTGGACCCGTTAAAGACAAGACCCTGAATAGTGAGGTTGTTGATGTCGCTGATGCTGATACCGGCGTCACCGCCGAAGGTATCGTTGACCCAGATACGGCTGGGATTGGTACCGGCCTCATCGACAGCGTTGAAGGCGACCAGACTTACACCATCCGATACACGGATCGGGGAGACATACTCGCCCGGCATCAGGACCACTGTATCCGCTACGCCGAAACGGGCCTGCTGCATGGCGAATTCGGCACTGGTGTAAGGATTGGTCGATGACCCATCCGGTTCGCCGGTGGTCGGGAAATAGGCGCTGCTGACGTAAATCTCGTTGCTGGTCCCAGCGTAATCACTGGCGTCACGGTTGGTGGTGCGCTGGTTGTTCAGGTTGAATGTGGGATCGCCAAGCTGCACCATACCGGCACCGTAGGCATGGTCGTAACCATCAGCGGTGACGTCAATGGCCCGCGACATCAAATACTGCTCGACAGCTTCGGCAGTACCCGCCGGTTTGCCGTAGATGCCCACCATGTTGTTATTGGACATCAGCAGGGCCACCATACCGCCAACATGAGCGGTTGCGGCTGAGGTCCCGGCGAAACCGCTGGCACACAGGTCGCCACCACCTAGCCCAGTGATTGATGTATCAATACTGGCAGGGCCGACTACTTCTGGTTTAATGTTGGCGTTGTTGGGCTGGCTGGCAAGACCGGTCGAACTGGTGAGTTCCAGCGGGTAATGGGCTGATGGCGAGGCACAGGCGGCACCAACAGCGATGACGTTTTCGTTGGCTGCGATAGCGGTCAGGCTGGAGGAGTCTCTAACAGGTGTAACGGTATCGTCAAGAATGATGGTGCTGGCCGTCTCGGCAATGGTAACCTCGGCGTTGTTGTTGCTGGTGAACTCAACGATGATCTGACATGAAGTCCCGCAGTCATCGTCAAAGTCGTAAGTATAGTCCGGGATGGCAGGGCTGCTCTCAATGAATGTGCCATCGACATATACATTAAAGGTGTTTGGTGTTCCGGTCTGATCGACATCAAGGATACGATCACCATTCAACTTATCACCGATGACGACTGTGACTCGGGTTTTGACACCCGATTTGGTGTTACTGTTGAAGGTGACGGAACTGCTGCCGCCAGTGTTACCAGCGCTGGCGATGACCGGGATATGGTTGTTTCGTGCCAGCGTCAGAGCGTTATCCAGGCCCGATGTGTCAGCGGCATCGAGCGCGACAACGATAACTTCGCTGCCAGCATTGACGGCTGCCGTTATGGCAGCCGGAACATCACCGGACAATGGCGCATAATAGCGATAGACCCGCGCTTGAGGTGCCACATCACAGATGACTTCCGCGACTTCGGTACCGTGAGGGCTGGCACCGGGACCGCCACCCCAGATGGCACCCTGGACACAGGTCTGGTCGGCAGCGTTACCGGCTGCCGCAAAACCGACGTCGATTACCGCGACATCAATATTCTGGCCCTGGTAACCAATCTGGTGCCATGTGTTGGCCCCGATAACGTCGAGCGAATGCGGGATCACAGTCCCCGCCTGGAGGACCGCAGGTTGTTCGCTGCGGTTGGTGCTGGTTGAACTGGCAACGACCGGGCGTGTAATAGCGCGGACCTCGTTCAGCGCTGCCAGCGGGATCAGACTGTCGAAAGGTATGTACGCCTCAATGTAGTCTGGTTCGATCACTTCAACGACACCGCCGGTCTGCTCGACCAGTGTACTCAGTGTCTCGATGGCAACATCTGCGGACTTCCACACAACCACGCGCAGGCGGTTGTTATCGTCCATAAAGAATTTATATTCGTTTGCCTGGGCAAGCGCGGCCTCGAGTCCGCTTTCATTGAAGGTCTCGATGATTTCGACAATCCGGCTGTTGAACTTGGCGCGTGTTTCATCATCGATCACCGTCGGTACTGGCGTATCGTTGCTTTCGCCATCCGGGGTCAGGTCGTAGATCGCCACATCATCAAGCAGAACGTTGTCACCGCTGGCGATAAAGCTCAATGTGCCGGCCAGGAGTGGGGTCTCGTCCTGGTAAGCCAGTTCGACCACACCATCGACGCTCAGGCTGATGGATTTGCCCAGTGCTTGCAGACTGAGTGCGTACCAGGTATCCGGCGTGCGCTCGGCGGGAACGGTCAACAGGGTTTCATAGCCGTCGCCAGCGTTGCGGTACAGACGGGTTTCGGTTGTGTCAAAGGACAGCAGATAAGACCGTCCGTTTTCGCCCGACCGGAACGCAATCGCCAGTTCACCCTGGACACGGGCCTCGATTCGTTGATCGGCAAGCACGAGTGTCTCCGCCGGGATCAAGAGCATATCGCTGTTGAGTTGCAGCACATTGTTGTCTTCCAAAGTGACAACAGCGGCACCCTCGCTCATGTTCCAGCCGGTGACGTCGCCTTCAAAGTCTGCGCTCAGGATTGCGGTCAGTCCGCTTTCTGGTTCGGCTTCAGGCGTGACCTCCGGCGCGACCACATCGGGTGTGATTTCGGCTTCAGGCGTGACTTCGGGTTCGACCACATCGGGTGTGGATTCGGCTTCAGGCGTGACTTCGGGTTCGACCACATCGGGTGTGGATTCGGCTTCAGGTGTGACTTCGGGTTCAATCACATCGGGTGTGGATTCGGCTTCAGACGTGACCTCCGGCGCGACCACATCGGGTGTGGTTTCGATTTCAGGTGTGACCTCCGGCGCGACGACAACAGATGTAGTTTCGATGCCAGGCGTGACTTCCGGTTCAACCACAATGGGTGTAGTTTCGACGTCAGGTGTGACTTCCGGTGCGACCACAACCGGCGTCTCTTCGGGTTCAACCACGACCGGTGTTTCTTCGACAGGTGGTATGACAACCGGTGTCTGCTCAGTGACGACGATTTCGGTCTCAACGGGTG
>CAYQJO010000005.1:11518-18811 GCA_964417785.1 uncultured Anaerolineaceae bacterium
ACCGGTGTCTGCTCAGTGACGACGATTTCGGTCTCAACGGGTGTTTCTTCGACCGGCGGGATGACAACCGGTGTCTGTTCTGTGACAACGACCGGTGGTTGTGTTGGTGTGTCGGTTGGCGGCTGTGGTGGGATCACAATGGGTGTGGGTTCATCCGTGACCGGCGTCTGGCTGGTCAGGATGGAAACGTTATCCAGCAGTACCGTGCCGGTACTGTTACTGAATACGACCAGCCCTGCCGGTAGCGGAGCCGGGTCCGTGTAAGTGATCTGGACTGTGCCGTCCACTGCAACGGCAATGGTGCCGCCGGTCAGTGTCACACTGACCGAGCGCCAGACTGGCGACACTTCGGGCGTGGCTTCAATATCCGGAACCGGTCCCTGTGCCAGCAGCAAACCGCTGCGGTATAGGCTGGCGATGCCGTCTGCACTGAGTTGTACCGTGTAGCTATCAGCACCGACGCGCAGGCCGATGTTGGCGGCACTGTCTGGTTGGACATTGAGGGCGGCACTCAGACTGAAATCTTCCCATAGGATGCCGTTCACTGTGGCTGTTTCGCCAGGACCGGATGTGGTCAGATAGCCCGCTTCGTTCCAGGTCCAACCCGGACTCAACAGCCAGCCGGTCAGGTCACCGGTATCGAAATTGGTGACAAAGCTGGTGGGTTGGGTGCTGGGTGGAATAACGACCGGCGGTGGATCTGTCGGTACGGGGTCTGTGGATTCAATAGGTGTAGGTTCTTGTGTTGTTTCGACAGGGGCTTCCGCTGTCGACTCCTGGGCTGCCACCGGCGCGATGCCGGGGAGAATCATGCTGGCGACCATCGTAATGAGGAGGATGATCGAGGTGATTCTGGACAGTAGACGCTTATCCATGAAACGCTCCTGCTAATGTGGCACTCATGACCATTATAAGAGTAAACCGTTCTTGCATTGCATAAGGATTACAACGGATTATGCAACGCTAATAACCATACCGTCGAAGTGAAACATGAGATACGGGTGAGTCGCTTTTGTCAACGTTTGCTTACAAAATGGGAGAGTTCGTGCAGGCCGCCGACGAGTGCATAGAGGGCGGTAATGGCGAATTGAGCTAATGAAATCGCAATCGCATCTGCCGTCAAAACGCCGAATGCCCCGAACATTACCGCATACAGTCCTTCCCGAACGCCCAGTCCAGCAACGGAGATCGGCAGTAATTCAGCGATGAGCAGCAGTTCAGTCGCCAGCAGGCAGTAGAACAACGACGCGTCCGGCCAGAGCGGCAAAGCGATGAACCACAGGGACAGCGCGACAAAGACATGGACGGTCATGGTAATCATCACAGCGATGACAAATGCCGGCCAGCGGTCGCGGAGTTCGAGTACGGCGCGTATATTTCGCTGTATGAACGCCGGGAAGAGCCGGTATCCCATAACAAGTCCGACCATGCCGATCAGAACCGCACCGATACCGGCTGGAATGATGTCCGCATCGAATGGAATATATTCCCAGTAAACGGGCAGGCTGATGAGGATCACCATAGCAAAAAATACTACACCGGTGAAGCGATCCACTGCGATACTGAAAGCAATACGTCTGGGATGACCTTCACGGTTGTATAGTCGCAGCCCCCGTGAGACATCGGTGCTGAAGGAACTGACGATCAACATGCTGTAAAAGAAGCCAGAGAGATTGGCTCCCAACACCGGCAGGTATTTTACGGGAACATCCAGATTCCGCAGGATAAAAAACCAGTTAAAACTCGTCAGGAAAAGCGATAGGCCGAAGCAAAGGAACGCCAGCAGCAGGTGTGGCAGCGAAAGTTGTGTTCGGGCTGCCGCCAGTTCATTGAGGGGGACTTGCCGCAGCACCAGCCACAGCAGGATGGCGCTGCCTGCAATTTGTAGTGCGCCCAGCCAACGTTTCAATGGGTGTCCTGGCGCACCAGAATGGTGAAATCGTACAGGCCGTAGTCGTGAAGCAGCGACACCCAGCGTGAGAAATTGCGCTTGCAATGGTCGAACAATATACAGGGATCAGGATAGTACAATTCCGGGCGCATCTTTTCGGGATCGGAGTAGCTGGTCAGTGAGTTGAAGGCCATGCCCTTTTTGCTGAGCGACCACAAGATGCCGATGGTTTCAAGAACGTGAGCATCCCATTCTTCCTGGGTCGAGTCCAGGCGAATACCGAAAAGCCCGGAGCCGACAACATAGTCTGCTGGTTGTAGATCTGCTGGTTTGTCGGTAAAGGTGCAGCTGGGTACATCTTTGTAAAGCTCCTGTGCAGCCTGGACCGAACTGGGGGACATATCATAACCGGCGTAAGTGAACGTATAGTTCCGTTCCATCAAATACTGTGCCAGCGCACCGTAGCCACAACCGTAGTCGATGATCGTAAACGATTCGGAAGGGTCCTGCACCAGCTTTAGAAGCTGCTCGAAACGGATTGTCTGGGCTTCATGGGAGTTCCAGCCAACACCGATCGGATCTGACCCGTGTGCTTGATACATGTCTTCAAAGTACGTTTTCAGCCTGTCGAGAGTCGTCTGGACCGTCATTTGTCACATCCTTTGCCGTATTCTGATTGTGCGACAAGACTTCGCGCACAATGGTGTAGGGACGATCTTTCACTTCTACGAACATCACCGACAGATAAATAGCGATGATGCCGAGTATAAAGATGATCAATCCGCTGAGAAACCAGATCGATACAATCAGAGAGGTCCAACCATCGACCTCCTGTGTGTAACCGGTCAAATACTGCATGATGAGTAACACGATGTAAAGACCGGACGGTATTGTAATGAGCAAACCCAGGTATGCAATGTAGATCAGGGGTTTGTTACTGAAGGCGGTGATCGAATTGATGGTGAGTGTGAGACGCTTCGTCAGACTGTAAGTCGAGCTGCCTTTATAGCTCTTTTCGACGGTGATTGGCATCTGTTGGTAGCCGGTGCTGGTCCATAGACCTTCGATGGAAAATATGTGTTCCCGATGTTCCAATAGATGCTGAACATATCGGTAAGTCATCAGACGCGACATCAGTAAATTAGGGTGACTGTGGTAATCGGTCAGCCGATTATACAGCCAGTAGTATACCCGTCCTGAAACCCGGCGAAAGACCGATCCGTGACGAACGGGCTGGACGCCGTAAACCACATCCACATCGTTTTGCTCAAATGCGGCGTAGAAATCGGCCAGTGTTTCCGGTGCTTCTTCCAGGTCACAGTCAATGAAGAAGATCAGATCACCATGAGCGTACTGCATACCCGTCATGAATGCTTTGTGATGGCCGAAGTTGCGCGAAAGGTCAATGACTGTGACGTGGGGGTCCTGGTTATAGAGGTGACGGGCGATCTCCAGGGCGTTGTCGGGCGAGCCATCGTTGACAATGATCAATTCGTAATCTTCCGTAATGTTATTTACTGTGGCGTATATGCGTTGGTGGAACTCCTCCAGAAACGGAGCGGAGTAATAGAGGGTTGTCACGATGGATAACTTCATACGGCGAAGCTTTTCATATATTGCGACGCATCTTTTCCCTCGTTGAAAATCAAATCAAGGATGCTGACCTGGTGTTCAAAAGGGGGAAACCGCTGGCGATACTCAGGATACCCGTCATAGGACATGTATTGTACCTGGATTTTCGCTGTTTCAAACTGTGTCTCGTCAAGGTAGTTGCGAGCAGCCGGGCCGGATAGATAACAGGTGGCACTGGATTGTTGGCACAGGCTGACCAGTCGTTCCGTTTTGCCGCTGGTATTCTTGTACGACGACGACCATATTATTTTAGTTGTAATATTTAGAATCTTGCATATAGTAATGATGAATGCGTGGTTGATTTTGCTGAGGAGTGCCTCGTCTTTGACCTGATCGTATACCGCTTTGATGGCCGGAGCATACTGGTCAAAATAAGGCGAACGGGCATAGTTATGATGAATTGCCTTCCAATGTTCGTCCACCCATCGGTTGTCTTGAACCTGGGTTTCGTGGATGGCCTGTTCATAACGACCTTTTGCAACAACTGGTATGGTTAGCCACTGTGTGCCTTGTGGGGTTTTGATAAGGTTGCGATTACGCCAGTCGCGTCGGGTGTACTGGACTTCATCGAACAAAATAAATTCGTCCACCATGTTGATGATGTCGAAATAGCCCTTCCAGGGGATATAGTTGGATTGGAGGATGGCGACGGTTTTGCTCATGGCCTGTCTTTCGTTCGTCAGCGACATAAAGCTTATTACGCAATTGGTGATCTATCAAGCAGGCGTGCCTGTTGGAAGTAGTGGATGGCCTGTTCCAGATCACCGTCTTTCAGGCAGTACAGGGCTTCGCGGTAAGCGATGCGCTTCCATTCGCCATCGTCACGCATGACATAATAGACCTCTTTGTGCGTGCGTAGCAGCTTGCCGGCGATGGCCCGCCGGGGCGGGAACCGCTTCTCGAAACCGGTGTCTTTGTAGTTCTTCACCAGCACAAAACTTTCCTCCCACCAGTGATCCATTTCGTCTACGATGTCGTCCGGCGGCAAAATCTGATTGATGCTGGCGTGTGTGAGTGGGTCTGAGGTGTGAAAGGCGGGCGTATACTTCGGATAGTCATTAAGATCGAACACAAATGGCTTCCAGCGCAATCTGGCACCATTCGAACTTAACTTCGGCAGTTGTACAACCGTGTGCGTACCCGGTATCGTGACCATCTCAGGTACAACTGGCGGCGGTTTTTCTTTTTGTGGTTGTGTTCTCCAACCGTTTATCCAGACTGTATCGGGTCCTGGAGTCCCAGACGGTCGGATCATATTGGGCAAACGACGACAAACAATCAGATTTTGACCCTGTGACAGCAGTTTGGCAGCCAGTCCACGCACTGCCGGCCAGCGCTTCCCCTCATCATTCTGGACCCAAAAACCGGGTGTCACACCGTCTTTTCGCCGTTCTATGGCCTGAAAACGGTCCAAATTGGCGAAATTGAGTGTTTCGTAGGTGATGACAGGTGTGGTGATGACCTTGAGTTTCGCATTGTAACGAAACAGCGTTCGACGAGATACGGAAAGACGTTTTGCCAGCCAATCAACCGGGTACATACCGGGTCTGCGGTCCAGCAGTGCTTTGTGGATAGCCAGTCTGTAGGCATGTGCAGAGCGTAAAGCGGCGTCCGGGAGAGGATCGCTGCGTAAATCATTGATATGTAAAAGTTTACAAATTGAAAAAATTGTTGGCATTTTATAAAAATGTCTTCTTTTGTCACCGTACTCATCATTTGAAATGACTATGGGAACTATTGGTTGTCCGTTGATTTCCCTTGCTAGTGTTTTTAGCACAGACTGTCGGGCGATGTTGTGTTGTCTTGCCAATGTTGTTAGTTTTTGTTTGGAGATGATTTCTCCAGGCCTGAAATGTTGTATCATCAAATCGAGAACCCGTGCTGTGATCGTGCTGTTTTGTTGTTTAAGTAATGTCTCGCGTGCAGCCGTTGGTAGTCCCGGTTTTTGTCTGGATTGTATCCTTCTTTCCTGTTGTATTGTCGGTTGTCGATAGGCACTTTGAATCGTGTTGTATGCTTCTATTGTACGTCTTTGCTCGCTCTCTTTTGGATGATCGCCGTTGGGTGGCATCTCGATATGTAATTGCACTAGTGTGGCGATGGTCGTTTGCTCGTCGATCCCTTGTGTTTTTGCCTTACGTGCTGCCTGGTAGAGTGCATTGTTGCGTCCGTTGATGACGGCATGTTGTTGGTACCACGTCTGGATGTGTGCTGTGTTTCCGTTTTTTGCTGTTGTTAGTTCTATCGTTGCTTGACGCCCATCCAGCTTGTCCAGGAATAGTAGTGCTTCGCCCAGTTCGTTCTCGCTGACATGTCTAGCAGGTCCGTCTTCTATCACTGTGTATCGCTGTCCCTGGATGTTGCTCCCGGCGGCTACTACATACTTCCCATCTGACCTCAGCGATCCGAAGTGGTAGTCCCGGTTTTTGACGGTGTAATCCACCTGCCAGTACAGATGTGGTAGTTGTCTTTTGCCCGAACGGACAGTGTAGGTTTTGATGAGTTCTGGGAAACGTTGGCAGAACTGACTGTACGTATCCGCGTTGTCGAACTCCATGACGACAATTCCGGAAATCTGCCCACACACGATTCCCAGTGCTTCTCCGCGCCACCTTTTTATTTCCAGGCGGGTAGCGTGTTGTTGGCGGTAATTTGACCATCGACCGGCAGGCTGCTTGGCGTTGTCGCTTTGTCCACCGATGAGCGGAATGACTGACCAACCCCGTCTTGTGATAATGTCGATGGCTTTTGCCTGTAGCGCACAGTTCATCAAAATCTAACGTCCTTACGATCTTGACTGCTTGCACACCTGAACAACATTCGTTATGATGAAGATGTCTGGGGTGCAACAGCCCCCGTTGTGTTGATCCCTGTTGAGCTAAAAGACTTGCGGAGTGCGGGCAAACACCAGGCAAGTTTTGCCGCTCACGGGGTTTTTTTTTGTGAAGTCTGGTTGGTTCATCTCTCCTTTCTGCCTGATTATCGAAACGTTTGATAAGTTGCGGGTGACGCTTGACCGTTTATGTGCTACAATGATGTCAGCGTCAGTTGACGCAACGTACATTTTTTTGATAGTCCCGTCAGGCGGCGGGCACACCTGAGAGAGCGGTGTTCATGCCCCGCTCTCTATGCTTTTTTGCCCTGATTTACCTCATCTACCAGTATACCTTATTCTACCCACTCTGCAAAGTGATTTGAATGTAACAAGATTCAAACCATGCTTGATGTTGTCTATCGCACGTCTCCACCTCCCTTGTGGTCAACCGAACGCAAGATACCCTGGCATGATCCGGACTTTAGCCGTCGCATGCTTGTGCAGCATTTGTCGCAGGCCCACGATGCGGCCAGCCATCGCGTATTCTCGATCTGGGTTGTGGTCCCGGTTTATATATGCGCCGCCTCATGGATCTCGGCCATATCTGCACTGGCGTTGACTTTTCACCAGCGTCGATTGCTTACGCACGCTCCCAGGGGTGTGACTGTCGAGAGGCCGATTTGATCGCGGCAGATTATGACAGCGGTTATGATTTGGTCATGTTGATTTACGGCGAGTTCAATGTTTTCCATCCGGATGATGCTCGACGTGTTCTTGACAAGAGTCATGCAGCGCTCAAGCCGGGAGATAAACTGCTGCTCGAAGTGCACCCTTTCGATGTGGTTGAGCGTTAGGGACAGACTGCGCAAAGCTGGTATACATCGGATGGCGGACTCTTTTCAGATGATCCCCATATTGTCCTGAATGAGTCGTTCTGGTATGAGTCTGAAGCGGT
>CAYQJO010000005.1:18911-48740 GCA_964417785.1 uncultured Anaerolineaceae bacterium
GCGGTTACGGTGTATCCGTCGATGGGAGAGGATGCTGAACAGTCGGATCTGTTCGTGATTGAGGCGCAGCGGCTTTACTCACGATAAGAATTTTTTATCCCAAATCTGCCCTACCCTGCCCCTGTTTGGGGCTTTTTTTTTGTATTTTCGGTGTTATCTGACCGGGTAGGGCAGGGGGAATCTATTTCTTTTCTTCCATTTCGTCGGCAAGCTGGCGCAACAATGTCGCTACCTGAAGGCGTTCTCCGTCGTCCATCCAGCGAGCCAGCCGCCGCTGTCGGTTGACGAATCCTCGCCAGCCTTTGTGGAACCGGTCCATGATCGAAAGATCAGGCTTGTCGGGTTTTTCCTCGCCGCACCAAGGTAATGTGAGTCCCTGCGTTCTTGCCAGCCGGCAGGCTTCTGCTTTGGCGGTCTCGTCAGGAAGTTGGCTGAGCCGGTACAGATCGACCAATCCCCAGTTGTGATCGTCGCCGACTTTCCAGAGTTCCGACGGCAGTCGCAGCAGTGCGCGATAGCGGGTAATGGCTGACCTGTGGCTAACCCCCAGGCCGTTCATCAGGATGCCGCTGGTACCAGACGGTGGGCTGTCTTCCACAATCTGGGCGTAAAAATCCTGCTCGTTTTCGAATTCCGCGAGTGATCGGAATTTGCGTTTTTTCTCGCGGCGGAGCAAGTCCATCAGCAATAGCGCGAACTGGCGTGACTTGCTGATGGCGTTCAGATTGCTACGGGCGTTGTTTTCCGCCGCTTGCCGCCAGACATCTGATTGGTCCATCACACGGGCCGGTATTTTGTCCCATTGCTCTGGCTCGAAGAGGTTGAGCAGATGATAGGCCATCCAGCGGCGCTCACCGGTCTCGATGCGGTAGTTGGCTCCTTCACGGATTACGGTGATGGGGTTCGCCAGCCCACCTTGCTGGATGCTCAATGCCAGGTCCGCCAGTTCCATCAGACCGGCCTTGATGGGGTCCGTCTCGTTGGGACGGTCTTTATCCTCGGCCAGGTGAACATATTCTGGGATGTCCAGTTTGGCGCGGGCGATCCAACTGACCAGGAAGTCAGGCATTTGGGGCGGCCATTCGCTGCGCATTTCACTGGGGACAATGCGGCGGGGTTGGGTGGGGTCGGGAAATAAGCTGAATATGTCGATTCTCTTGACTCGATCCAGACGGGAGCTGGTGCCAATGTCTACGGCACCGTAAAGTTGTTCATCAGCGTTGTCCAGTCCACTCTGGAACGGATCGGTGACTTCTACTTTCTTTGCCATGCGGATAATCTTTCTATCATACGGTTAACCATTTTCCAGGCATCTTTGGCAGCACGGGAATCGGCGGCCAGCGACCAGATCATCTGCCTGGCTGCTGAGGCCTCACGCCAGCTTGTGTACTTGGGAATCGGCATCCAGACAGCGCGACCGAAGGTTTTGAGCAGCAGTTTGAGATGCTCGTTGTGGAGGACGGTCTTGCTCTCAAATTTGTTGGGAATGATTCCGACGATCTCGATGGGTTGCCGGTTCAACTGCAAGCGCAGTGGATCGAAATTAGTGCGCCGGTTGACGCTGTTGGCGAGACCGTCAATTGACAGGTATTCGCACTCCGTCGGAAACACAATGCCATCGGTACTCAGGTAGATGAGCGAGTGCAGGAGTGATGGTGTCGGGGATGTATCGATGACGACAACGTCGATGTCGTTTTCCAGTTCCTCCATACGCAGGGCCAGCAGGGTCACATCATCGATGGCGCTGGGGATAGCCCGTACCCCGACATCAGCGGGCATGACGTACAATCGCCCGACAGGTGGTTGATTGGGCAGCGCGTATATCTCAGGAGCAGGTGTGCGTAGTACCTCGTTGAAATCCCAATCATTTACGAGCAGATTCAGCAGTCCGGCCTCTTTGCGTAGCCCCAGACTTACCGTCGCGTGGCCCTGTGGATCAGCGTCGATCAGCAGGACGCGCTGGCCGCGAACCGCCAATCCTGCCGCCATGTGGGTCGCCAGCGTTGTTTTGCCGACGCCGCCTTTTTCGTTCAAGAATGTGATGACGTGCATAATCTCATGTGCCTTTTTTTGCGCTGGTTAATTATCGCTTAGCAGGATGGGTATTGGTAAGCTGGCGGCGAGATGATTTGAGCATTTTGTTGTCCCCGTAATTGGATTACATTCTTGATAGATTGAAGAATAACGACGATTGTTTTTGGTTGCAATATGCAACAGAAAAAGGTCCGATCTCATGACCATTATATCAAATTCTGAAAGACTTCGGGGTGGGGGGCTTTTCTGGGTTTTGTCATGCCAGGAGTAGATTCTGCCGTAGACTATCAGATGCTATCTCATTTTCTGACCGAGGCCACGTAAACCGGGTTTGGTGTCGGCTGACGGCTGGAGTTACCTGCCTTATGGGGTAGGGGAAGCGACTTTACGCTCATTCTACTCTGAATTATAATTACTTAGAATTTATCATATAAGTAGTAAAATGGCAACTTTTTATACCCGAAACGAACTTTTGTATGTTATATTACGTGGCAACTCTGGTTAGCTGATAGCGCGAGTAATGAGAGACGACGACTTCACTTTTGACAATCGTGTTGCCCAACGCTACAACCTGCAACGGGCGCATCCTCTCGAAGTCTCACGGCAGATCGGTGAAGCCATCGCCGCTCAGATCGGTCATGGTGAGAGGGTGCTGGAAATTGGTGTCGGGACCGGGCGTATTGCCCTGCCGGTGGTTGCGGGTGGCTGCCGGGTGATCGGCATCGATATCTCACCGAATATGCTGGAAGAGGTACCGCCCGACCGGCTGCAACTGGTGCAGTCGGATATGCACCACATGCCCTTCCATACCGCGAGCTTCGCCGGTGTTCTGGCTGTCCATGTGCTGCATCTGGCTCAGGATTGGCAGCGTGTTTTACGCGAAGCAGTCCGCGTGCTGCGCTCAGATAGCGTGTTTATCGTCGGTGAGGATTGGATCGACCCCGAGTCAGTGACGGGACGGCTGCGGGCTGAACTGCGCTCCAAAGCTCTCGATATGGCTCCGCATATGATGCCCCCGGCGGCGACGGTCTCCCGTGAACAGGTTCTGCGTGATCTGGGGGGCGGCGAGACAGCGGTGGTTGTCGCTGCTGAATGGACTCAGATGGTCAGTCCGGCGGAACGGCTGGCTGCGGTTGAGAATCGCACGGATTCGGAGAGTTGGGTACTGCCCCCTCATCTGTTTGCTCCCGTGCTGGATCATCTGCGCGATTATGCCCGTCGAAGCTGGTCCAATCTGGACACGCCACAGCCAGTTATTCACCGGTTTCTGCTCAACGTAACACGCTGGAATGCCGGGTGAATACGCACGAGATCATCATTGTTGGGGCCGGTCCTGCCGGACTGGCAACCGCGCTCCATCTGGCACAGCAGGCCCCTGCTCTTGCGGCTGAGACCCTGATTATCGAAGCCAAAGACCACCCACGACCAAAGTTGTGCGGTGGTGGTGTGACCTTTCACGGTGAGAAGCAGTTAGACCATCTTGGTCTCGCTATTGACGTGCAGGCGTTTGATATTCACCGGTTGGAGTTCCGGCTGGGGACACAATCATTTGTGGTCCCCTACCCGAAAGCCATGCGTATCTTCGAGCGGGCGCAGTTCGACCACGCTCTGGCCCAGGAAGTCGCCACCCAGGGGATCGCGTTCCGGACCGGTGAGCGGCTGCTCGATCTTCAGGTAGTTGATGGCGGTGTCGAACTGACGACCGACCGCGACCGCTACCAGGCCAGAGTGGTTGTCGCGGCAGATGGTGCCAACAGCACTGTGCGTCGTAAGCTCGGTATGTTTCACACTGCCGGTGTGGCCCGACTGCTGCGCATCATGACACGCATCGACCCCGATGCGACTCCGGCATGGCAGGATCACACGGCGGTGTTTGATTTTTCCTGTGTCCAGAATCGTGTGCAAGGCTATATGTGGGATTTTCCCTGTTTTGTCGGCGGTCAGCCCTTCATGAATCGTGGCATCTTCGATAGTCGAATCATGCCGCAGCCGTTCAACCAGCGCCAACACGGGCATTTCAAGCAGACCTTTGCCGCTGCGCTGCAAGATCGCAATGTGGATATGGATGCTGTGCCGCTTGAAGGTCATCCGGTGCGCTGGTTCAACCCACAGGCGGAGTTCTCACGCCCGCACATATTGCTGGTTGGTGATGCTGCCGGTGTCGATCCCCTGTTTGCTGAGGGGATTTCCTATGCGATGGAGTACGGCGCTATCGCCACCGAGATGATCCAGGCGGCTTTTGCCCACAAAGACTTCACATTTACCGGGTACCGATCACGCTTGCTCGATCACCGCCTGGGACAGATGCTGATGCGTCGTGCCGGGGTCGCCAGACAGCTTTACCGCTATCGCTATCCGTTTGCGTGGTCGATTTTGTGGCACTTCGCGTCGATTGCCCCGCGACGGGTTCAGCGGGCGATGGGCGCGGCGCTGGCACTCTTGCCACCCTGATCGACCACAGGAGCAGCATGACTGCGCTGGTAATCCAGACCAGTGCCAATCCGGCCAGGATCGAGCGTGGGATCGGCAGCGTGGTTGCGAACAAGGCGACGGCCAGCATCAGACCCGATTTTACCGCCAGAAACACCGCAATAATCCGCATCCATAAAGCAAATCTGAACATCGCGACACCTTTTCATTAACTGAAGGTTTGGATTTGTGGACGAATATACACCAAAAGCGGTATCATTGTTTATCCGAAGATATTTTGCCCCATAAGGAGCTGCGTCATGTATACCGACTCGATGGAAAACGTTATTCCGATTGCTGCCGCTATTGCTATCTGGATTGTCATCTTTCTCCTGATTGCGGTTGGCAGCGCCTAGACAGGTCATTTTCGGAAGGGGTACGGGATAAACGTACCCCATTTCTAACTTACGTGGCGGAAAACGGCTTACAGCACGTTTTAGAGGCTTCCCCAGAACGTTTCTAACACCTCAATCGTCTCTTCGAGTTTTTCCCAGTGCGGCAGGCCCAGTGAGGGTGTGATCTTCACAGCTTGCCAGTGGTTATTTTTTTCTAACAGATCGGGCAGCCGGTCAAAATCAATATTGGGATCGCGGTCGTAAATCACCAGCGAAGGTGTTTCGACGCGCTCGTAGAGGGTTTCCCGTGCTTTGGGTGTGAACAACTGGCCGGAGAGGAAATACAGCGGCACATAACGCGCACCCGGCTGGTGCGATGTGGCATAGGCATAATCGAGAAACGCCTGCGGCGCTTCATTGACAAAACTTTGCCCGGAATAGTACCGGATCGAGCGGCGCGAAACCAACAAGTCGAACAAAGGCTGGCTCCACAACGGGACACTGACGACGCTGTAGATGGTATCACCGGGCAGTGTAATATCGATCTTGTTAAACCCGGTCGGTGAGATGACAGTCAGAGAGTGGAACAGGTCGGGCTGATCGATGGCTGCACGCGCCACAAATTCGCTGCTTAAAGACAGTGTGACGACATCGGCGGCTTCACCCACCTGCTCACGCAGAAAGGTGGCAATGGCATCGGCGAAGAACGCCGGTGAATATACCCGATCCGTCCGGTCGGAGAATCCGAATCCCGGCAGGTCCAGCGCATAAACCGGACGCCGTATGCGGTAGTGGTCAAACAGTGGCTTGACCTCAAACGCGCTGGGAGCCGCGTTAATGCTGTGGATGAGAACCAACGGACGGCCACTCCCCTGCCGGTCAACGTAGTAACTTATGCATCCGGTGTCGGGGGATGTGAACGACTCGCGATCACCTGCAACTGCTGCTTGTAAGGTCATCATCTGATTATCGGTCCAACGATAAACAATCCAGCCGCCAATGGCGGCCAGACTGAGAACATGTGCTAATTTGATTTTCACCATTTATTCTTCGATTTCGCCGTTCCGCTCCCATGTAGTCCAGACGCTCCACAGAAGTGCCAGGAATGGAGCCAGTACCAGGCCAAACATAATCAGAAAGACGGGATCAAGCATGATGTCCCAGAAGTTTGTATACACCGTAATGCTCCTTATCTAGCCGACGCGCACAGCGTCGAATGTTGAGACGATCTGCGGCACTGCATCGGCAAATGCCTGGAATTCATCGTCGGGCAAACCGGAATAATAGGCATAGATTGGTACAGAGTAGATGAAATAGGTATCTGAGGTGAACACAATATTTTGATACGGCCCCGGATAGCTGCCGATTTGCTCCCAGTATTG
Organism: uncultured Anaerolineaceae bacterium; assembly: GCA_964417785.1. Classification (GTDB taxonomy): domain Bacteria; phylum Chloroflexota; class Anaerolineae; order Aggregatilineales; family Phototrophicaceae; genus DAOTUL01. The sequence continues at coordinate 25,132 of CAYQJO010000005.1, forward strand.
TGATCTGGATAATGCGTCAATGTAGAAGATCGACGCCCGACGTTCCTCATCAACCTGGAATTCAAAAGCGATCCGGTTGCCCTGGATGCTGGTCTCAAAGCGCCCGATCCAGCTATCCGGTACCGTGACCGACACCAGATACATTGGACCTTCTTCCTGCCCGTCGGTGAACTGAAGCTCACGGACCAGTGTCACAGCGTCCACTGGTTCGACTGTCACCGCACGACCGATACCCCCACTACACCCAACCATGGTCAGGAGTACGATGAGACCGAGAAAAACGAAACGGTATTTGGTAGCCATAGATGCCCTCCAATGCGTGTAAAAACTTAGAATGCAAGTTGGTCCGCCGGGATTTCTTCCATCCCATCCCAGGGCATGCGAATATCCTGGACATGGAGCCGGCGTCCCAGACGAAAAGCCAACAGCAAAATGACGACCAGAAGCAATATCAGCGAGATAACATACACAGCGGTATAGCCCACTACGACGTTATCGGTATAGTATTGCGCCAGATCACGGATCAAGCCGCCGCCGATGACACCGAAGCCCTGCGCCATCGCCTGGACAATACCCCACAGACCAATCAGCAAGCCAGCGTGACTCACATCGGTCAGCGACATCACCAGAATGATGCTTCCCACCAGAAACAGCCCGCGTCCCAGGCTGATGAACGACACCCCGATGCGGAATGGCCCGATCAACAACACATCACTGGCGTAGCTGATAGTACCGAAGCCCATCAGGCCAAAAACACAGCCCAGAACGATCAACATGACCGGTGGCTTCTTGAGCCAGAGCAAGGTTCCTGCCCCGACAACACCGACAATGGTCATCACACCCCACAACGTCGTAAGCTGCATGGTCGAGGAGACGCTCATCCCCAACACCTGCCCTCCATAGGGTTCCAGCAGGACATCGTGGGTGGCAAAGGCCATGGTGGCGATGAAAATCACCAGGAAAAGGCTCTTGAGCGTTTTCTGACTGCTGAGCATCCGCACCGACTCCCAGAGTGAGAGGCGCACACGGGTGATTTCCTGTTTGGATTGGATACTGCCATCCGGGTTAAGCCGCTCCTGACCCCATAAGGCGAGGAAGGTCAGCAGCACGAACACCACCGCCGATCCCTGCATTACCTGGATCAAGCGCTGGTTTGAGTAATCTTGCAGCAGTGCACTGACGATGATTGCACTGGTGATGGTTCCCAGGACCAGCATGACCCACAGAATGGAGATGACCTTGCCCCGCTGTTTTTGTGGCGTGATGTCGCTCACCAGTGCCAGATAGATTGTTTCAACGATATTCAGGCCCAGACCATAGCCCAGGAAGATGACGCTGGTAATCAGCATGGCCGGTAAGAAGGTCAGCCGGCCTTCACCGCTGAGGATAATCAGGGCGAACGGTGCGCAGGCAAGTCCGCCAAAGGCCAGCATGACACCCATCACCAGATAGGGTGTGCGCCATTTGCCCAATGAGCGCTTTTTATCCGAGTGATAGCCGATCATGACGCGCACCGGCGACACAAAATAGTGAATGGCGATCAAGAAACCGACGGCCACTGCCGGAATACCCATATCGGTGATTAATACACGGTTCAGCGCACCGGAAATCGGTGCCAGCGATAGTCCAACACCAAATTGAATCAGACCCAGGCGAAAAATGCTGAGCCACCAGCGCAGACTCTCTTTTCGGACCCACCAGTTGCCAATAGGGGCGGCCAGGGTATCCATAAGATAACTGAACGGTCTGGTAATGGCGTTAAGCATAGCATCTACTCTCTTAATACGTCGTCAGCCAGCTCCGGAGTTACTTCGCGCAAACCCCGGCTCCGTGCCTGTGATTCTACCCGCATCTGAAGTTCTCTGCTGGCCGATATCCGCGCCAGGAACGGCAATTTCTCCAATGCCTGATCCAGAAGGGTTCTCGCTTCGGGCTGCCAGGGCAGACTCCCTGGATCGCTGCTCTTCTGGCCGCTGTCGAGCGGCAGAAAGTTAAACAGCGCTTCATATAGACGATTGACGATCTCCTGAATCACATGGACGGTCCCACGATAGCCCATAAACGGTGTGCCGACTGAGCGCCGCACCACCGGGCCGGGGAATGCCGCCGGGATAAAGTTGGTCTGTCTGGCTCCGGCTTCACTCAAATAGATTTTCTCGTTGATCGAACCGAACACAAATGTCGGCGGCTGGCTGTGGAGCATCTGGCGCACGGCTTCATTGTCGATGTCGCCGGGACGTTCGACAGCGAAGGCCACCGGCATTCCCAGTTCGTCGCCCAGGTAGGCTTTTAGGCCCCTGGCATAGGTGCCGCTGGCGACGATCCCGATGCTGGTGGTGCTGAACCAATCGCTTTGCGGACCTTTCCACAAATCCCACACCGCTTGCAGTGTCGTCTGCTTTTCACGTTGGATAAACGCCGATGCCTGCCCTTCCGTACCCAGCAGAGACCCGAGACGGCGCACAAATTCGGTTGTCTCGCGGATGCCCACCGGCGCGTGCAGCCAGGGCTGGCCGAGTGACTGCGCCAGGGTGTGACCGAACTCACGATACATGACGACGTTGACCTGACCGTTCGCCAGTCTGCCCATGTCGTCCAGACGCGATTCGTAAGGGAACACAACATTGACGGTCCCGCCGGCTCCTTCGATCAACCGCCGCACCTCATGCAGATCGGACGCAGAGTTGAAACAGCCATAGGTCGGCCCGATGATGTTGACCTGTCCGGGGATGGTCTCACCCGCCTGACCATAAGTGTCCCATAACCATTGCATCACCCGGTCGCGTCCGGTCCATTCGTCTTCCGTCAGCGATTCGCTGTGAAAGAAGGTCGTGCCGGGTTGTAACTGAGTCACCAGATCGGATAAGTCCGATCCGATCATCTCGCTTTCGGCGGTTGAGACGACGATCAGGTGCTTGCCGTCCAGCAGGCCCTCGTCGCGCAGGTTTTCATAGGTGCGTTGGACCGCCGGGCCGGTGCCACCACCGCTGACTTCCTCATCCCGGATGACTGACGGCGTGATGTTCTCGATGTGCGGGATGGCGTCAGTGTAATCGGGGACAGCCGTCGCTACCAGATTGAAACAGCCGATGGGTGCATCGCAAATGACATGCACATCGGGCAGGGGGCAGATCGTCCAGACGGCTGCCCAATAGCTGCTGGTTTCGGAGAGGTCGCGGACAATCTTAGCCATCAACGTCCCCTTCGAAGAATTTCTGCATCCACTCGTAGTTGGCCGTGCGATCCAGCATTTGCCGGATGAAGCCCAGGGTGGCCGCCATACCACCGCTGAGGAAAAACGGTCGGGATGCAAGCTGGTTGGTGAAGTACAGTGCCGGGATGCCTCGCTCTTTGGCGACCGCACACAGCGGCGTGGTCCCCAGGACGAGGTCGGGTTTGTATTCGTCCAGCGCGGCTATATCGTCTTCCAGTGACTTGCGGTAGACGACCTCTTTTGTCCCGTGTCCGCGCAGCCACATCTCGTCCGGCAGCACCATCGGATCGGGACCGATAGAGGTCGAGACATACGGCACATCCGCGCCCGCTTCGACCAGCAGCCGCGCATAAGCCAGTTCGCTGCCTTCGTAGCCGGTCACCAGAATCCGGGCGGAAAGTGGCTGAGCGTTCATAATGGCCTGGGCGGTATCCCGTTCGCGCTCAGCGGTTTGATTCACCAGCGCCGGGTCCAGATCCATCAGAGAACCGACCGCTTTGATCCAGGCATACGAGCCGCTGGCCCCTACCGGTGCACCGCCGACGATGGGAATATCCCAGGAACGGAACAGCGCCATCGTTTCTTTGTAGAACGGATGGAGTGGAGCCAGCGCCCCTACCCGACCGGCCCGGCGCAGATCAGCAATCGAGCGACCGGGCAGCGCCAGTGTCGCTTCCACCCCCATCTGGCGCAGTAGACCGTCAATCGCCAGTGGGTCCGCCGGGAAAATCTCGCCCAGCAGGATCAGGGTTTTGCGTTCCCGCTCCCCTTCTCGATCCGCCAGCCGGTCCAGCAGCGCTGCCAGCGCGATATCTTTTGCCTCCGGGTGGGAGTGGATGGCGTAAGCCGGTACCCGTACCAGCACCACCTCGGCATCACCAACTTGCCGGGGGAGCATCTCCTCCGGCAGGCCAGCCGTCTCGGCCACACACAGCGAGACCACCGGAATCAAGCGGCAGCCCGGCTCATTGGCGGCGACCTCAATCGCTGCCCGTGTGCTTTCAACGATCTCGCCGGCCATCAGTTCCGCCGTTCCCAGATGTGCCGCCAGAATCGATTTTCGCGCCCCATAGAAATGGGTTACGAAAGTCAGCCCGTAGATGCAGCCGGTGTCGGATGCCATCACGGGATGCGATCCGTCGATTCGCGTCAGAATACGCAGTGACCCGAAGGCAGGACACATCGACTGGGGGTGAAGCTGGCAGGGTTTGCTCACTAGTCTTCGTCTGCTTTCGGATAACGACCCGAACTCAGTGTATCTTGCAGCTTTTGGAGGCCGTCCCAGTCACCGCTGGCGGCATAACTGGCCTGTTCCGTCCAGGATTCCATGCTGGGGGCGAAGTCCATACCGGCAGCGGTCAATGCAGCCCGGAAATCGTCTTCGCTGGAAGCGGCCACTTTGGCGAACGTGTTGATACCGTAGTCGATGAGCGCCTGAGCGATCTTCGGCCCGATGCCTTCCAACCGGGTCAGATTATCCGGTTTGGTGGTCTCCTGTAAGCGGGTTGGCGGTGCTGCTTCGACGGTTGTCATGCTCTCCGGCGGTAGAATCGACACATACGGTCCGGCGGGTGTTTCCACATCAACACCCTTTTTGCCCGGTTCAACCCCGTCCTTGATCCCGGTCCGCAGGTAAGTCCGGCGGGCGTTGAGATCGGTCAGCACGGCAAAGAAGATGAAGCCGAGTACGGTCAGCGCCAGCGGTCCATAACAGAGCGCATAGGCAGTAAGAGGAGTCTCGTTAAACATGGCTTCCTGCTACCTTTCTTGTACTTAATGATAAGATGGTGCGTCCACATAACGCACATCGATTAGCGAAAATGTCTGGCCGCTGCGGGCTAATGCTGAAAGAAATGCCATTTTTTGATCCAGTTGCTCGGTGCCACCCAGGCGTATCTCCGTCGCGCCCGATGTCACCGTAATGCCATCCTGTACATCCTGTTCCATACCTGTGATATGGATACCGATGGCGGCCATCATATCCTGTACCCGGCGCTGCGTCGGGTCGGTCACATGGACCTGCGGCGTCAGCGTCAATTCCGTCTGGAATATATCGCGTGTTGGCGCGTTTTGCCCAAAAAGGTCCGAGTCTCGCGCCGGTGTTGGTACGCCTGGTGGTTCCTGGGTGTCGAACACTGCCAGAAAATCTTCGTAGCTTAAGGGTTGGTAGTCGGTACATGGCGGTATCTCATGCCGTGTGATCCGTCCGGCCAGGTCAGCGAAAATGTCGTCAAAGTGATCGACTTTCAGTGCCAGTTGACAGGCGTCGGCCAACACCCGGACTTCCTGGTTCAGCGGCACTCGTGTCAGTATTGGCAGCCCGGTCGCCTGGGCGAAACGGTCGGCGGTGTCGCTACCGTCGTCCCGGTTGACGATCAGACCCAGAATCTGGGTCGATCCGCCCATTGACTGGAAATAACGGGCAGCAGTGGCGATATTGTTGGCAGCATAAAGTGACTGCCGGTCATGGCCCACGACGATAATGACTTCCTCAGCCAGTGAACGCGCCAGGGGCGTTGCGAAGCCACCACAGACGACATCGCCCAGGAAATCCATCACGATGTAATCCAGACTCCAGCGCCTCATGCCGAGCCGTTCCAGTACCTTGAATCCATGCGAGATGCCCTGCCCACCGCAGCCGCGACCGACATCCGGGCCACCGATCTCGCAGCCGAAAATCGGCATGCCGGGACTCAGTTCATTGCGGAAGATGATATCCCCGACCCCCATTTGATCTTCGGTCCCCATTTCTTTATGTTTGCGCCAGACTTCGCCCAGCGTCGGCAGGGAATGGCCGTCGAAGATGGTATTGCACGAGTCGTGCTTGGGGTCACAGCCCAGTTGCAGCACGCGGTAGCCGTCCAGGGTGAGGCGTGCGGTCAGGTTCGACGTGGTGAAACTTTTGCCGATTCCCCCCTTTCCGTAAATGGCGAGCATTCTGGCAGTCATAAAACAGTCCAATCCAGTACCAGTTTCAAACAATCCATATCGTTCAACGCAATCTGATACGCCGAGGCCACCTCAGCGATGGGCAGATTGTGGGTCAGCAGTGAGCCGACCGCAAGCTGTCCGCTGGCGATGAGATCGCGGCAGCGGATCAAATCACCCGATGCCCACTCTTTTGCCGTCAGCAGCCGTGCCTCTTTGAGGAACAGCGGCATATAGGGTATTTCCAATGTCTGGTAGTAACCGAGCAGCAGGATCGTCCCGCCGTTTGCCAGCAGCGGCAGCGAGCCGGTCAGTGCTTTCATCGATCCGCTGGCTTCGACGATCACGTCCACCGGCTCCGTGATCGCTTCCGTGACCGGCTGTCGTTCTACGTCGATCAACTGATCGGCGGCAGCGCGTTCTAAGCGGCTGGCACTGCGGTCAGCGGCGGCAATCCATGCGCCGCGTGCGCTGGCGATCCGGGCCGCCAACTGCCCTACCGGCCCCTGTCCCAGGACCAGAACGCGCTGGTCCGCTTCCAGGTCGAGCAGGTCGATGCCGTGCAGGGCGGTTGCCGCCAGTGCCAACAAGACACCGTGACGCGGCTCCACGCCATCCAGTGTTACCACACGGTCCGCGCCGGTGATGAGGGTTGCGGACTGTCCGCCCCAGGCCGGGTTGATGCCCTCATAGCAGTGAGCGCCGCCTACATAAACCCATTCACCGCGCCGTTCCGGCGCGACGTTTGCGCCCGTTTCCACGATCTGACCAACGGTTTCGTATCCCGGTACCACTGGCAGTTGCAGCATGGGATGCGGCATCTGACCGGCCAGCAGCATCCGCTCGGTGCCAGCGCTAATGGACGTATAAGCGGTTTTCACCACCACGTCGTCGGCACCGGCAGGACGCAGAGTCACGTCTTGTAATTCGACCTGCCCCGCTTCCGGGATGACTACCGCCTGTGTCGTCGCCATCACGCCTCCTGCACCGCCGGTCGCTGCTGCCGTGCCATGATTCCACGCACCAGGAATTGGAGGAAGTTCACAACATAGCTCAGGTAAACGATGAGCATGAATATCATGATGGACTCTTCCGACCAGCCCATGAGCAGGACCACAAAGTACAGGTTATGCAGCACCATCGCCACACCGTTCACGGCGTCCTCCCAGAAGAACTCCGGGGCCAGGAACCAGTGTCCGAAGACCTCTTTCTCCCAGAACATGCCGGTGACGGTGATGAGCCACAGCATGAGGATTTTGACCAGCACACTAAAAGTGGCGATGGCGTAACCTGCGCCGGTTTGCAGATAATGCACGATCAAAATCGAACTGATGATAAAGGTCAGTAGTTGCAGCGGTGCCAGAACTGTCTGGACCCGCGTCCATTTGCTGGTCTTGCGTCTCTCCATCTGCTCGGCGGTATATTTACTCATGACGCAAAAAACCCCGTAAGATCACCATATACTCATCCGGTTTTTCGACCATCGGCAGATGGCCGCATTCTTCAATCCAGCGGACTTCGCAGTTCGGGATGATGCTGACTGTGTAATCGACGTTCTCCATCGGCATCATCTTGTCCTGACGGCAGGCCACCAGCATCACCGGGGCCTGCAACCGCGATCCGGCTCCAGGTATGGCTGGTGTGGTGGCGTTGTCGGCACAGGTGTTGGCTGTCGCTTCGTCCAGTTCCAGAAAATCCAGCAATCCCTGCCGCAGTAATTTGCGGTCATCAGGTACGCGATGGAAATATTGTCTTGCCAGCATCTGGGCCATACCGGGAACACCCACCATCCAGTTATGGCGCAGCTTCATCGTCAGGCGGAAGACGCGCATCACAGTCCGGTAGGTTTGCTCTTGTTGTTTGGTCATGAAGAAGGTCAGCGAGGTCAGCACCAGCCGCTCGACCTGATCCGGTCGGGCATCCGTCAATAGCAGTGCCATCGCGCCACCCATCGAATGACCCACAACCTGCACCCGGTCGATTTCCAGCCGGTCCAGGATGTAGCCCAGCGTCTCAATCTGATCGAACAGGGTTTGTGGCGGATCAACCGGCATCGAGCGTCCGGTGCCGGGTAAATCTGGCACGATCACACGCAGCGTGGACGACAGTTCAAATGCGGTTTGTCGCCAGTAGCTTCCGGTACCGCCCCATCCGTGAATCAGCAGCACCGGTGGCTGGTTGGATGGCCGGCTCGGTTCCCATACATCGACCAGCAGCGGACCATGATCGCGCCGGAAGGTGTAGGTTTGCTTCACCCGTTTTTCGGTTGGGGCTTCAACAGCCAGTGTAGCAGCCATTCTTCAATCTCCAGACTGGTCCAACGAGACGCTGCGCAAACCCCATCCCCAGATGATTGCGGGCAGGGGCAGAACCAGCATCCAGTGTTCCAGAATGCCCAGTGTGATCATGGTGGCGATCACGAATGTTCCGGTCGTTTGTGCCGGATCGGTGCCGGGGGCGATCCCCTGGTAAATCAGTCCCAGGACCATGCTGGACGCGATGACCACCGAGAACGGGAACAGCGCGTTGATCGTCCGGCTGCTCAATAGATGGTTCAAATGGTGCATGCGCGGCGGCAAAATCTCAATGTGGAAATTGCGCACCCCCAGGAAGACGTTGAGCTTGGCGCTGGTGTGCATCAGCCACAGCGTCAGGTAAATCCATAAGCCCCAGCGGTTGCTATGTGACCATGTGAGAACAGCGATCAAAACGCCGGAGAGAGCGGTAATAATCTCGTGGTGCAGGCTGTAGCGAAGCGCCAACCGAAAGCGCTCGCGCAGTGTGCGCGGTGAACTGGACTCCGGTATGATGGGCATGGGACCGGTAACAAAGCCCAGATAATAGCCTGCGACCTGCCAACCCCAGATAATAATGCCACAGGTGGCGGCCACATAGACACCGGTGATGGTGTTGGTGTCGCGGGTGGCGTAGATGCCGCCGTAAGCCAGGGCAGTCACCAGGGTGGCGGCCAGGAAAAACAACGCCATCACCGATCTGGACCGCCTGTAGACTGCCATAATCAAGCCAGTGGTGAACCACCAGATGAAAACCGCAGCCAGAACCGGCATGAGAAAATCGAGCATCAGTTCACAACACCTCGTCCGGGCATGTAATGCCGCACTTGCGAGACCATAATGTCGGCGGTCATGCGCAGTTGAGATACCCAGGGAACCGGGGTCATCTTCTTATACATGTAGGATTCAAAGGTCAACTGCTGTACATCACGGTTACGGCACATATCGGTGAAGACTTCCATCTGGCGTGGGTTGCCATAACCCCATTTTTGCAGCCATTGCAGGAAGCGATACATGGTTCGATATTCTTTCCACCAACCCCGCTCATAATGCCGCAGTGCCGCATATGACGTATCCGGCAGGACTTCGATCAGGGTTTTGGCGGCTTGCTCACCGCTTTTCATCGCCCAGTAGATGCCCTCGCCCGATGTCCCGGCTACCAGTCCTGCCGCGTCACCGACGAGCATGACGCGCTCAAACGCCATCTGTTTGCGGGGATGGATGGGCAGCGCGTGGGCTTCTTCCATAAAGACCTCACCGCCGTCCAGTTCTGCCGCCACCCGTTGTTTCAGGTTGGCAAGCAACTGGCGCATCTCGCGGGTTTTGCCCGGTCCGGCACCGCAGCCAACCGCCACATGATCCGCTTTGGGGAAGACCCAGGCGTATAAATCCGGGCTGACATCGCGCCCCAGGTAAAGTGAAGCCGTATCCGCCCAACGTTGCAGCTTGTCGGGTGGCAGGTAAATGCGCTCCTGAATGGCGACACAGTATGGCAGGCGCGGCAGGCCGAGCAGTTTGGCCGTGGTCGAATAGGCTCCGTCGGCCCCGATGACGACTTCAGCTTCGATGGTGCGCACTTCGCGGCTGTTTTTGCTGGTGTAGCTGGCGAAGACGCCATCGGCGTTGACCTGCAAATCGACCAGTTTACCTTCAATTAGCTGCGCACCGTGATCGACAGCACGCTGGCGCAGGTAAGGGTCGAGTTCTTCGCGCGTGACCATTGCCACATAGTTATCGGGACGGTTCTCCAATCCGGCGACCTGGATTTCAGCCAGTCGTTCGGATGGGGAATGAATTTCCGCTTTATAGACCTTGCGCGAAATTAGCGATTCTGGAATATTAAATTCGGTGAAAGCGATGGGCGGCAATGCCCCACCGCAGGGTTTTACCCAGTTCAGGTCACGTTCCAGCAAGATAACGGGGACACCGGCCTCGGCCAGCGTGTTGGCTGCTGTTGCGCCACCAACAGACGCACCGACAACTAAAATTGGCTTCATCAGACACACCCAATAACGCTTACAACGCACGCAGGCCGATAGCTGCCGCCATCATGCCCCATACGAATACACTTACACCAAAAGCACTGAATTTCAGATATTGTTCCAATGGCGCTCGCAGGAAATTCCGTTGTAACGGAAGCTGCGCCAGCAAGATGCCCAAAATGGCGGCGGCGGCAATCCAGTTGCCCCATAACAAGAACGCACCTATCACACCGAGTTGCGCCAGATTCATCGTGAAAACGATCATCCAGGCGGCGCGAACCGGGCCATATTGTACCGGGATCGTCCGGATACCGCCCAAACGGTCGCCGTCGATGCTTTTGTAATCATTGATGCTCATGATGCCGTGCGCACCGAAGGAATACAGCGCGGCTACGGCGATAACCGGCAGGGTCAGTGGTGCGAAGGCGATATGACCGGCTAACCAGGCCATCCCCTCATATGAGATGGCGACCAGGGTATTGCCGATCCAGCCATTACGTTTAGCTCGTAGTGGCGGCGCACTGTAAGCCATCCCCAGCAGGATACCACTGCCAGTCAGCAGCAGGACACCACGCCCCAGATAGAGCGAGATGACAATGCCCACCGGGACCAGGACCAGGATGGTCAGCATCACCTGATTCAGCGTCACCCGGCCTGATGGAATAAGACGGTCGGGTTCGTTAATCGCGTCAATTTCGCGGTCGAAGTAATCGTTGATGACTTGCGATACGCCGCAGAGAATCGGCCCGGCCAGCACCATACCGAGCGCGATCTGTAAAACACTGGTGAGGTTCCACCCGGTGACTCCACTCCCGATAGCACCGCAGAGAAATGCCCACATAGGTGCAAACCATGTGACCGGCTTCATTAACGCAATCGAGCGGTTCAGAAGAGCCGGGCGCTCTCTATTGAGCGATGTATTTGATGTCAAAGGTTGTTCCATGAGTCACCGTTTCTATTTACAAACAAGTGAACTGAGCCTTATGGGGAACGCCAGTTGCAAGAACCGACATGTTCCCCCGACTCAGTCAGCAGATTCCCCCACAGATTGATTCAGCCGCGTTCAGGGCTGCGTAGCAAGTGAGGCCGGTAGGACTGCTGCCGACCGTGCTGCACCCGGCGGAATAACCTCACCCTGATGACACATCAGGCATGACGGTTCCTTGCCGTTGAGTGTGTCACCATACTCATTCCAAATAAACTGCGACATTTGCAGCATGTTCACAGTGTAGTATTTGGCCGGGACTTCCCAACTGGGGAAGTAGCGCGAGTTGTGGCAGTGTGTACAGCCGACGCCCATGCTGTCATTCATGTGGTACATCACATACTGGTTGTACTGCACCGTATCCAGAGAGATATCTGCACGGGCGTTGACATTGAGAATCTCGTCGTCATTTTCAACCGAGAACTGGCCGTCCAGCGGCAGCCGGAAGTCGTCCGGCAGTGCGTTCAGGTCTTCCGGCCATGTGACCGGCTGGGCTTCACCGTTATGGCAGACAGCGCAGGTGATCTGTGCGCCCGAAGGCTGCTTGGTATCCGTCAGCGTTGGCAGTTGTTCCAACCACTGCTGGTTCAGATCAGCGGTCAACTGTAAATGCTGCCGGGCGAGAGTCTTGTTTTCCATCGCAACAGGATCATCCCACTCGTCTGCGGCGAAGTTGTTCAGGTTATGGCAGTAGACACAGCCTACACCTAACCCGGCGGTCATGTGGTTAATCATGTAACCCGTCAACTCCGCGGTCGTCAGATCGGTTAGAACCTGGACGTTTTGTGTCTCAGGGAACTGTTGCTGGTACTCCGCCATCGCAATATATGCTTCCGGACTGATGTAATCGTCCGTGTTGACGTAGTAGTTGATGTAAATCGGCGAAAGCGCGTTCTCAACATTGTCGACCATCAGGTCCTGATCGTCTTTGGTTTCATCCCAGACGAAGGTAATCACCCAGTAGCTCAGACCAACGATGGTGAAGGCCACCACAACGAAGGTGAACAAGAAGAGGTTGCGCGTGCCGCCGAGCAGGTTTTCGAGTAATCGGCCCATCATTATCCTCCGAATCAGGGTACAGGCGGGGCGACGATTCCCGCATCTACAGCCCACTGGTACCAGTCCATAACCCCGAAGGATGTACCGGATAACAGCAGACCGATACCGCCAGTAATCCCGGTGAATGCGGCAAACCACCAGCACCAATCATGGATGGTCTTCGAGGTTGCCTGGAAGCCCATCGTCCAGCGCCAGAACAACTGCGCCCGGTGCGTACCCGGTCCTTCAGCCATCATCTCTTCCAGTTCACGGTGTGATCCCCAGCGGGCGGTGGCGACGATGGTCGCGCCGTGCATTGCCAGCAGAAGCGTCGATCCGAGCAGGAAGAAGATCGAAAGCATATGGAAGGGGTTGTAGTAGAAATTGCCGTATTGCACGCTGACGTTGTTAGTCCAGTCCAGAATGGCTTTGAAGCCCTGGCCGGGTGCCTGCGCCCAATTGCCGATCAGCACGGGGCGGATCAGGTAAATCACGAAATACAGGAACAGTGCCGCCACGAAGCCCCAGAAAAGCTGCTGACCAAAGCCAGCCGCACGGGCACGTTGGTAAATACGAACTGCCCAGGCGACGACCGACACATTCAACAGGCCGGTGGCGAAAACCCAGGCGGAACCCTGGTGCCATCCAGCACTGACCCCCAGACCGTGTTCCATGGCGGGGGGATCGAGCGAAAGCACGAAAAACTCACGCAGGAACATAATCGGGTTATAGTCCACCAGCCATAGATAGTGTTCGAGGATGATGAACGATGCCAGCACACCGGTAATTACTGCGACGACACCAGCCACACCCAGATAAACCGGGCCGACCTGATCGTGACCGAACAGGCGTTGCAGCCAGCGAACGCGAAGCGGCTTTTTCGGATAAGTGCCTTCCAGTCCTTCTGGACCGAATTCGTATTCTTCGGGGTCCACATTGCGACCCCGCACCCGTCCGCGCCAGACGACGATACCGGCTGCTGTAACAGTGGTAAATGCGGCGCTTTCCCAGACCGGGAAGGCATCCCAGAAGGCCCAGAATCCAGCCCAATCGCTGATAAGCGTGCCGGACAGGAAAATGCACAGGTTAGAGAAGAGAACGGAGGCGACCGCGAGCCAGAAGCCGAGACGATGGATACCGATTTCGCCAACACTGTAACCCAGCAGGTTACGCCAGAAGCCGTCCTCATTGCCCTCGCGTATATAGGGACGCTGCGAGGCCATCAGGATGATTGATCCATGCATTGCCAGCAGCAGCGTTGATGCAAACAGCAAAGAAATACCGATGGCATGGAATGGATTATAGAAGAAGTTGAAGTATTGATAACCAATGTTTGAAACCCAATCCAGATGATGGGTTATGCCGAGAGCGAAGCCGTTTCCCCAGGCTCCCATAGCAATTGGGCGCAACCATTGCAGCGTAATCCAGGACGAGACGACCGCACCATAGGCGATGGGGATTTCGTAGCCCATCCCCAACTTGCGGGAAATATCGACCTGACGCAGGCACCAACCGACAAAGGCAAGCGTGGCAAAAAAGATAATCAATTGCCAGTAGAAGCCCGGCTCACTTGCCGTCACCAGGCGCAAGCCAGCGCTGATGGGAGGAGGGTCAATACGCGCCTGAAGAAGGTTGAAGGTCCCTTCAACGATCCATACCTGGTAAAAATAGAATACTACGCCGAAAAAAATACCAATCAGCGACAGGACGCCGAATGTGCCCAGGTAAAAGCGACCAATCCAGAAATCGAACGGGTCCGCCCCAAACAACGCATGCATGAGGGTGCCGCCCGGTTTTTTGTACTGCTCCTCCATCTCGGCAAAGGAGACCTGCTCGCCTTCCATGACCCGCTTAATAACCGGCGGGTATGCCTCCTTACCGTTGGAGGATTCTTTAGGGAAGACCGACTCGGTTGTTACCTTATATCTCATAGGTCGTCTCACTTTCTATCCGTGTGGGCTGCGGTTGGGCCGGGCAGTGTTGCCTACCCGACCCGCGCAGGCGTGAATGCGACAACAACCGTCAACTCACAATTGACACGGCGGTGTTAGCCCAACCAGTTGTAGGTTGATGTGCTTAGAAGTATGAAGTGAATGGTAAGCCCCACTCCGATGCCCAGAAGGACATAAAGGATGAGGATTGTCCGGAATTCAATCGGGCGATCTTTTGGACGCATGATAAACCTTTCCTTATCTTTAACTCAGGCCTACTGGCCGAGCCATGGTTCCCAAATATAAACCAGAATGTGCGCGAGAATGGCGATTACCGCAAAACCGTAAGTGGACTTCACGACGATATCGTGCATCAGCCACTCCTCGTTGGTGAACAAGCCTTTCCACTTGTCCGGGACCATGTCGTTCTCAACGACCATAACTTCACGATCTTCTTCTGTTACCACAACCATATCTTTTTCTTGAGCCATCGGGATTACCTCCTTGAATAGATGGCCTTCTCGAACAATGCAACAGTCGGGTGCAGCTTTTATCGCCGCGCCACGACCCAGAACTGCTTTATTTGACCCCGGCCAGCATACTATCGACGGCCTGGGTGAAGCCAACACCCCGTAGATTGCTCAGAAATTGCAGTGTGTTGGCGGCGCTATCCTCAAATTGTAGATCGGCGTTGATAAACTGGCAGTCGGCGAATGTGGGGCGCTGCCCACCGGAATAGATGAAAATGGTGTTTTCAAAGTCGCAAGACTTGAAAGCTTTGCCATCTACCACCAGTGTTTCTCCATGAAAAAGTTTGTTTTCCACCAGTTCCATCATTCACCGCCCCATGCTGAAGGCAAACCGGATTCGAGTACAATGTCGAAGGCGACGCCGATCGGGATGCGACCGACATTCTCGCCGCGGTTCGCCCAACCGTAACTGTTGAGGAATACGTTCTGATTACTCTCGTTCTGGTCATAGACCAGTGCCAGATCGTCTGGCAAGGCGGGCATGACTTCCAACGGGATTTCCTCGCGCAGTGGGCGAGTTTCCTCACCGCCCAGCACGACATCCTGCGGGTAAATCAACAGGCCATACCACAGGAAGGCCATAATCAGCAGCGTGGTTCCAATGAGCGCACCACTGATGAGGGCCAGACGGCCATAATGCGTGCCGGTGTTCACCCCGTCGCACGGTTCGGGCCGGCCAGCCAGGGGCAGCAGACCTTTTTTCACGCGCTCGATGACGCGATCCACCGCCGGTGATGCCCCGCTGCTGCTCAGGTCTTTGAGGTACTGCACGGTGTTATAGGCGTTGTCTTCAAGTTGAATGCTTGTTTGCGAGAAAGAACAGCGCTCGAATACCGGCACCTCACCGCCACTATAGACCAGACTGCATCCAGTAAAGGTACACAGTTCATACTGGTTACCATCGACTTCGACGGTCTGGTTGGTGAAATCTTCATTGAAGAATGTTGCCACGTCTCACTCCCCTTTCATCGTGACTGGGCTTCGACCGACGCCCGGGCCTCTGGGGGCAGGTCGTCGAGCGCGGCATACTGGCTGTACTGCATGGTGCGGACGTAGGCCGCGATGGCCCAGCGATCTCCAACCGGGATGCGGCCCTTGTAGCTGTACATATTGCCGAAGCCTTGACTGATGACTTCGAAGATGTACCCTACCGGCTGCGCCCGCAGTTCATCGGTATGATACGATGCTGGCTGTGGGTAACCTTCCAGGGCGATGATGCCCTCGCCGTAGCCGTCCAGGCCATGACACGGTGAGCAGAAGCTGTTGAAATTCTCCTGCCCGGTTGCCAGTAGCTCCTGGGTCAGTTCGACCGGCAGGCTGTCCGCCAGTTCACCGTCAATCCGCCCGGTGTAATAGTGTGCGTTTTCAGCGTCAAACTGAACGGGTACCGCTTCCGGCAGGATGTTACGTGCAGCCTGTCCGAAGGTGGGACTTTCGCCATAAGGCTCGTCCAGTTTGGGTTGATCTTCCATGTTGCTGCATCCAGCCAGCCAGACCAGGGTAAGGACCAGCAAGGCTGTCGAAAGTTGTCTGGTGTTCAACATTGCACCTCACTTATGGTGATCGGTCCCATCTCTTCCAGGAAAGTCCGTGTTTGCTGAAGATGGAAACGCCGGTCCTTCACCTCAATACAGAGGAAGAAGCGGTTGCTTGAAGCCAGTTCGATATTGGGTGTGTTGAAGATTGGATGGTACGGCAGCGGCAGACCAATTCGCAGGAAATAGCCGCCCACGACAGCCAGTGTGGCAAACAGGATCGCCACTTCGAACGAAACTTGCATAAACGCCGGCCAACTGTTCAGAGGCCGACCACCGACATTGATGGCGTACCCCTCCACCGAGGCGTAGTATTGCAGAGCGAAGCCAGCCAACGCACCGACGATCAGGCCGCCAAAGACCAGCCATGCCAGTATATTACTGTGGGCGTCTTTGTCGATGATCTCGCTCAGCCCTTCAACATGGTACGGAGCATAGGCCTGAATGACTTCGTAGCCCTCCGCCCGTGTTTTCTCGGCGGCGTCCAGCAGGCTCTCGGCGTCTTCAAATTCCGCCGCTAAACCGTATAGACAGGATTGTTTGCTCATCAGGCACCTTCCTCAATCGCTACTTGCTGTCTTTCATAGATGGGCAGCACCGGCAGCAGACGGATAAAGAGGAACATGGCGGTCAGGAACAGACCAAATGGTGAGATGACGGTGATCCAGTCCCAGAGGTTCATATCGAGTATGGCCCATGTGTTTTCCATGTGCGGATACGATAGACTGGCCGGGACAATCACGAAGCGTTCAAGCCACATACCCGCCAGGATGAACAATGAGATGACCACAAGCAGGCCGGGATTGGTCCTGACGCGCTTGAACCAGAGGGCCTGGACGATCAGACCATTGAAGATCAACATGCCCCAGAAGAAGACGGCGTAGGAGCCGAGCGCCCGGTTAACCACCACCGCGACTTCGTGTTCCTCGCCTTTATACCATGCACCGAAGTATTCAATGATGTAGCCGTAAACCACCAGCAGCCCGACGACCAGCATCATCTTGGCCGCGTTGTCGATGTGTTTGAGTGTGATGAGGTTCTGCAGTTTGAAGCCCGACCGTAGGATGACGGCGAAGATCAACACCATCGCAAAGCCGGAATACACAGCACCGGCGACGAAGAACGGTGGGAAGATCGTGTGATGCCATCCCGGCAGGATACCAATGGCGAAGTCCAGACCGACGATGCTGTGAACTGAGATCACCAGCGGTGCTGCCAGAGCGGCCAACAGATAGCTGATTTTGTGCAGGCCCTGCCAGTGGGTGGATTGACCACGCCAACCCATCGCCAGTGCGCCGTAGAAGAATTTCACAGCCCCTGTTTTGGCTTTGTCGCGCATGGCTGCCAGATCGGGCAGCATGTCGATGTACCAGAAGAGCAGCGACACCAGGCCGTAAGTGCTGATGGCGAAGAAGTCCCACACCAGCGGGCTGCGGAACTGCGGGTTCAGGATCATCGTGTTCGGATAGGGTGCGATCCAGTAGAAGAACTCGACGCGACCCAGATGGAACAGCGGGAACATACCGGCGACCAGCAGAGCAAACAGTGTCATCGCTTCTGCGAACCGGCTGAAGGTGCTGCGCCACTGCTGGCGCATCAACAACAGGAAAGCTGAAATGAATGTTCCTGCATGGCCGATGCCGATCCAGAAGATGAGGTTGACAATCGCCATACCCCACACAACCGGGACCTGGATGCCCCATAGACCGACACCGCGTGTTGCCACTGAGAACAGGGTGAAAACGAACACCAGCATCAGCGCCCCGGAGACCAGGAAGCCGAGCCACCACCACAGCGGTGCTGCTGAGAAGATAATGCCGCTGACCTTATCGGCTACACTTCCCAGCTTATTCAAGGGCGACTCGGGTGGTGCGTCGCTTGGTTGATACGGAATATTTTCTGTCGTCATGGCGCTTCCTATACCTCCTCTTCGGACCCATTTAGCGCATCGTTGGGATTGGTCAGCCGTGCCATGTAGGTTGTGCGAGGCTGCGTGTTGAGCTTCGCGAGCAGGCTGTAATCCTGGGGTTGCGCCTTAAGCTGGGTGACCTGCGAGTCCGGGTCGTTGAGATTGCCAAAGATAATCGCCTGTGTTGGACATGCAGAGGCACAGGCCGGGACGACCTCTCCGTCCGCGATGGTCCGGTTCGCGTTGTTGGCGTCGATGCGAGCTTCGTTGATCCGCTGGACGCAGTAGGTGCATTTCTCCATCACACCTTCGGCACGCACCGAGACATCCGGATTGCGCCATTCTTGCATGATAGGGGCGTCGTTTACGTAGTCGAAGAAGTTGAACCGGCGGACCGAGTAAGGGCAGTTGGCCGAGCAGTAGCGGGTACCGATGCACCGGTTGTAGATCATGTCGTTCAGTCCCTCGGAACTGTGAACTGTCGCATGAACCGGGCAGACGATCTCGCACGGTGCTTTTTCGCACTGCATACAGGGTACAGGCTGGAAGTAAGTCTTAAGCTCTTCGGTGATTTCTTCCTCGATATAGTAGCGATCCAGGCGGATCCAATACATATCACGGTTGCGCGAGATGCCCTCTTTGCCCACCGTCGGGATGTTGTTTTCCATCTGGCAGGCGATCATACAGGCGTTGCAGCCAATGCAGGATGTCAGATCGATGGACATGCCCCAGGCGTAACCGTCGTATTCATCTTCATTTAACAGCGTAGCGGATGAGGAATAATCACCTTTGTGGATGGATTTGTTATCGGCCAGGAATGTGTCAAGCGTACCGGTATGGATTGGTTCGACTTCACCTTCCTGAACGTTCATCTCGCCCTGGATGGTCGCCAGACTGTATTTTTCACCAACAGGTGTAATCTCGACACCGCTGCCGGTCCAGAGCCGGTCGGATGTGCGCAGGGTGTAGGCGTTGAAGGCGTAATCGTCTTCTAATTCACTGCTGATCCCCTGCCCGTAGCCGAGATAGACCGTGATGGTGTTGTCGGCATGTCCGGGAACGGTCCAGACAGGCATTTGCACGCTGTAAGTGCCGAACCGTAGATCAATCAAGTCTTCTTTTTCCACCCCAAGTTCTTCGGCGGTGGTTTCGCTCATTAACGCGGCGGTATCCCACGAGATTTTAGTGATCGGGTGTGGCAGTTCCTGGAGCCAACTGTTGTTGGCGAAACGGCCATCCCACAATGCTGGATCGGGCCGGAAGATGACTTCCAGACCGCTGGCACTGCTCTCCGGCAGCGCAAAATCGGCGACGATCTGCGGTTGGATCGCTTCTGGTGCGCTGTCCGGGACGACACCATCATGCAGGGCTTTGCGCCAGAAAGCGTCGAAGTTATCGCCGTCGTAATCGGCTTGCCAGTAATCACGCACGATCTCATAAACGGAACGCTCATCGCGCATAAGCATCGCCAGCATTTGATGGCCCGACCGGACGTTATCGTAAAGCGGTCCGATGGGTGGCTGGAGCACGCTGGCGCTGCCGTCAAAGGCGCGGGCATCACTCCACGCTTCCACATAGTGTGCCTGGGGGACATGCCATGTACAAATCTGCGATGTTTCGTTGTTATAGAGCGACAGGTGAACGCTGAAAGCGACCCGTTCCAATGCGCCCGCGAATGGAATATCTGCCGGGGCGGTCAGGGCCGGATTGCCGCCGAAGATCAGCAGCACATCGACTGCGTTTTCTTCGATTTCGGCGATGAGGTCGCTCAACTGCTCGGCACCGATAGTCGGATTTGCCACAACCGACGGGATGTATGTGACTGTCTCGCCAGCGTTGCCCAGGGCGGCGTTGATGGCGTGTGCCAGCGCATGAATATTGGCTGATTGCTCATCGCCGGGGATGACAATGCCTGCCCCTTCATTCGCTTGCAGGTCGGCCAGAACGGCGTCGAACCACGCGGCATCCCAGGGTACCTCATCCGGGACTGTGACCGTTTCGACACCGAGAGCGGCAGCCAGCGCACGGGCGAAGGTCTCAACCTGGCTGGGGCTGAGCGCCAGCCGGTGATCGGCCATCGCGCCGGTGTTGGTCGGCGTACTCTCGACTGCGTAAAGCCGGTTCATGCTGGTTGCGCCGTCGTTCACACGGACTTTGCGCTGCTGCATGAAATCGTGGGCATAGCGGATGCTGGCCGGTCCACTGGTCAGGAAATCGCCATCCAACGACAGCACCACATTGGCCTTATCGAAATGGTAAGCTGTACTGACCGGTTCACCGAAGGCACGCTGCGCTCCGACCATCGCGTTTTCACCGGCGATAGGTTCGTATTGATACCATTTGGCACCGGGGAACTGTTCGGTTAACTGCTCGATCTGGCTCACCATTGTTGGTGATGAGACCGCCTCGGTCAGGATACGCAGGCCCTCGCCCTGGTTGCGTTCGATGCGTGACAGCACGCCGTCAAACGCGGTGGCGAAGTCGTCCCAGGTGAACAGATCGCCCAGGTTGCGGACATTCACCGAGCGTTCAGTGTTATACAGTTCCAGCAGTGATGCCTGGATCATGGCGGTGGATGCACCCAACGAGGCTGGATGCTGCTTGTTGCCTTCAACGCGGGTCGGGCGTCCCTGATGGGTTTCGATTAACAGGCCAGTCGCATAGCCACCCATAACGATGGATGAGGCGAAGTAAACAGGCCGTCCAGGAATGACCGACTCCGGCACTTCGACGTAAGGGATAATCGCACCCTCTGGGGGGTTGACGGATGCACATCCCGCCAGCCCGAAGCCAGTCATGGCGAGCGAGGCCCCCATCAACTTCATGAAACTGCGTCGGTTCATTCCCTGGAGAATGGCAGCTTCTCGTGTGCGATCCTGCTGTAGAAGGTGGTCGAACAGTTCCTGTTCGGTCATCTCCTCAATGTTTGGGTTGTATTGTTCATTAGACATGTTCAGATCCTAATCTACCGGTGACAGATCGAACAGTCGTCCAACCGCTCGACGTTAATGCCGTAGGTCTCGACCAGTTCTGCACCCAGTGCAAGCTGCTCTTCTTCGGGCAGTTCATAGCCAAACGTGTAGACCTCTTCTACCGGACGGATGAATTGCTCTGGGCCGCGATGACATTCCAGGCACCAGCCCATGGTCATCGATTCGGCCTGCCAGACGAGCGGCATTTCATCGACCCGTCCATGACAGGTTTCGCAGGCGAACCCGTTGTTCACATGGGCGCTGTGGTCGAAATAGGCGTGGTCTGCCAGATCATGCACTGCATTCCAGACAAGCGGTTCACCAGTGGCGTAACTGGTCCGCACCGGTTCCAGCAGTTCGCTGTAAATGGCGATTTGCGAGTGGCAGCTCATACAAGTATGGGTATCGGGGATACCCCCATAAGCGGCTTTATCAACTGAAGTGTGGCAATATAGACAGTCGATGTTTAACTGACCGCTGTGAAGCTCGTGGCTGAAACGGACGGGTTGCTCGATAGCGATACCAACTGGAGCCCGCGTAACAGGAGAAAGGCCATTGACGAGAAGAACATCAATGATGATGACCAGAACAAGCACGGTGACAACAATGCTGATTCTGGCAAACGTATTACTACTGGGAGAGAAAATCTGTGACATATTGGCAACCCACCTACCTTGACGCAGGACAGATAGAGCGTGTAATGAACCCGCGTGGCTTAAGCCGTCTCATATGTCTCCTCCTCCTCATGTGCCACCAGCAGACCGGGGTGGTTCACAGGTAAGATGCGACTGCCCCGCAGGGACCATAAGAAGAGCGCGACCCACAGACCGCCCATGCCGATTGGGAGTGCGAAGTCCCACCATTCCAATGTGAAGTCCGACGAGAGAGTCGGCATGACCACCCAATATTCATAAAACAGACGCGAAACCAGCAAAATGCCTGCCATCATGACCAGCATGGCTTTGATCCGTTTCAGGCCCGGAGCCAGCAGCATCAAGAAGACGACAGCGTGAATTACAATGATAAATGTGGCGTATGTTGTCCAATCGCCAGCGGTGCGAGTGTCGAACCATACCGCTTTACTGGCGACGTTGCCGGACCAGATGACGATGTATTGCATGAAGCTCAGGTATATCCAGCCCATCAACGAGACCAGCAGTAACGCGCCCAGATCGCCAATCACGCGATCTTCGACCAGATCAGCCAGCGGCTCCCGATCCCAGAAGAAGCTGAGAACGATAATCACAAAAGCGATGGCTGAAAGCCCCTGAGAGCTGATAACCAGCCAACCGTAGATGCTGGAAAAGAATTCGGCCCCTTCCAGTGACATTGACCAGTCGAATGCGGCGAAAGTGGATGTCAGGAAGAACAAGATCATCCCGATAATGCTGGTGAAATGAATACGGCGCTCTGTGTCTTCATCGTAAGCGTCATCGCTGCGATAGGACCACTCGCTCAAGAAATAGGTAAGCGCCAGCCAGACAGCGAAATAGATGAGGGCGCGGACTATGAAGAAAGCAACAGTCAAATAACTGCTGGATTCGGCTCCTTCCTCCGCCCAGGGATAGAGACTATCCATACCGAGCAGCAGCGGGAAGAACAGTATTGCCATCAAAGGCAGTGTTCGCGCTCCCGCTATTGCTATCCGTTGGACAGCCAGACTCCATCTTGCGCTTGCCAGATTCGGGATCATCATGATCGCCAGGCATCCCAGGCTGATGTTGATCCAGAACAGGAACGCGACAAGATAGACGTGAATAAAATGATCAGCGTCGGCGGCGGCACCGATAATGCTCAGCACAATGCCGACGACCCCGACCGCAATGGCACCCATTTGGATACCGTTTAGGGGTTGGGTTGTGGTTTCGGTATGGCGCATCTTTCACCTACCAGTTTTTGGGATGGAGAAAAGCTAAGAATGGGAGGGCAATGAATGAGCAAGACATAGATAGAAAGCCTAAAATATAATTGACAAGCAACAAGTCATATCCTTCTTTGAAATTTTATTAAGGAAATGCATACGTGATCGTCAATTCAAACTAGTTAACTGAGGAAACTATAACATATGATGAGCGATTATGCAGATTATGAGTATGTTTGTCACGGAGCGATAGTGCTTTTTGTCATATAATTATCTTTAATAAATTAAGCAAAAAATAAATTATAAATTAAGTTGTTAGAATGTAAGAAAAAGACCCCTGTACCGGGGTGGTACAGAGGTCTTTGGGGAGTTGAAGCTATGCTTCATCCTCGGCGGGTGTATCGTCAGCCGGAGGTTGTTCCTCGGCGGG
>CAYQJO010000006.1:0-10114 GCA_964417785.1 uncultured Anaerolineaceae bacterium
ATCTTTTGGTGATTATCTTCCCCCCCGATTTTTTGGCCCCCCCAATTTTTGTCCCCCGGAAAGAAAAACCCGCCCGCGGGTGTCTCATCGATCACCAAAAAGCCGAGTTCGTCCGCCATATCAAGCTGCTGCTCGGAGTAGGGATAGTGTGTGGTGCGGAAAGAATTTGCACCCGTCCAGCGCATCAGCGCGTAGTCCTTGATAATCAAGGCGGGTAGCAGCCCTTTACCTATGATGGGAAAGTCTTCATGGCGACCGAATCCGAGCAGTGTCACCGGCTCACCGTTGAGCAGCAGCCGGTCGCCATCGACCACAAACGTGCGAATACCGACGCGCAGCGTGTAGCTATCGACCGCTGTGCCATCCTGGAGTAGTTCGACCTTCAGATCGTAGAGATTGGGCGATTCCGGCGACCAAAACGCCGCATCCGGTACCCTGAGTGTGAGCGATTCCGTGCTGGTCTCGCCGCTGAGTTCCACGCCATGACCGCTGAGCGTGGCGCGTACATTGCCGTCGCCACGCGCCACTGTGACCGTGACCACACCGTCGTTGTCGTCGATGCCGGTGACGACCGTGACATCGTCAATCGCGTTCTGCGGCACGGTGTAGATCAGCACCGGGCGATCAATGCCACGATAGGGGAAGAAATCGTAGTTGGCACTGGGGAAGGAGCGCATAAAGCCGCTGATCCCATGCTCGCTGGCGACATTGCCCGGTGGGACCCGGTCGGCGGCCAGTTCGCCGTCCACACGTACAACCAACGTATTGCCCGATTCCTTGACCCTATCGGTGATGTCGAAAGCGAAGGGAAGATGACCGCCTTCATGTTCGCCCAGGCGTTGATCGTTGAGCCACACTTCCGCCAGATAATTGACGGAGTTGAACCGGATGAAAATCTGCTGACCGCGCCAGCCCCAGGGGAGTTCAAAGCTGGTCTGATACCATGCCGTGCCGGTGTGGTCCCGCGAGTCGGTGAACTGTTCGTTCCAACTGGCTGGGACCGCGATCCATTCGGCAAAATCATCGCCATCCAGGCTGAAGCGCCAGAAGCCGGATAAATCGACAAACTGGCGGTGGATATTCGATTGTGGGTACAGCATTGAAGTCTCCGTCCTAGCTGATCTTGGCTATGCCCTTGAGGTCCAATTCTTCTGCGAAATGGCAGGCCACGATGCGGTCACCTTCAATCTTACGAAGCGGAGGTGTTTCTGTTTTACAGCGATCCTGGACATAGGGGCAGCGTGGATGGAAGTAACAACCCGACGGTGTATTGGCCGGGTCCGCCACATCGCCTTCCAGGATGATCCGATCGGTGCGATTGCGTGGGTCGGGTTTGGGAATGGCCGAAAGCAGCGCTTCCGTATAGGGATGTTTCGGTTCCTGGTACAACTGGCGTGTCGTCGCCATCTCCGCAAGCTGCCCGACATACATCACGGCGACCCGGTCGGCGACATACTCAACCACACTCAGGTCATGCGAGATGAACAGATACGTCAGGTCGAAGTCATCCTGGAGTTCGAGCATCAAATTGAGAATCTGCGCCCGGACCGATACGTCCAATGCCGAAACGGCCTCGTCTGCAATGACCAGTGCTGGTTCTAATGCCAGCGCACGCGCAATACTGATACGCTGCCGCTGACCACCGCTGAAAGCGTGCGGATAGCGCTTCATGAACTCAGGCCGCAGGCCCACCCGGCGCAGCAGATAGACGATTCGGTCCTCAAGCTCCTGGCTGTTGGTCGTACCGTGAATACGCAGCGGGTCGGCGATGATTTCGTAGACGGTCATGCGCGGATTCAATGACGAATACGGGTCCTGGAAGATCATACGTATTTGCCGCCAGTACGTTTTAAGTTGTCTGTCATTGAGACCGGCGAGGTCCACGCTGCCGCTGCCGTTGGGCTGGAACATCATGTTGCCGCCGGTGGGTTCATAGGCGCGGACAAGGCAGCGCCCAATGGTGGTTTTGCCGCAACCGCTTTCACCGACCAATCCGAGTGTCTCGCCGCGTTTGATGTAGAAGCTTACATCGTCTACAGCTTTGACGTGATTCACCACCCGCTGCAGGATACCAGCGCGGATGGGGAAATACATTTTGAGATTGTTGACTTCGAGCAGAATATCGTCCGTCATGAACCGGTTTCCTCATAGAGTACACAGCGCACCGTTCGCCCATCGGGCATATGGATCAGTTCCGGATGGATGACGTTACACTTGCCTGGTATACGCTTATCGCAGCGGGGATGGAAGGGGCATCCGGACGGGCGGTTAAATGGGTCGGGTACGGTACCTTCAATGGGGTCTAACTTCTGTTCGCGTCCCAGCCCCAATCGTGGGATGGAACGCAAAAGGGCCTGGGTGTAGGGATGGAGCGGATCGTAGAAAATCGAATCCACACTGGCCTGCTCTACCACCTCGCCTAGGTACATAACCACCACTTCATCGCACATCTCGGCAATGACGCCCAGGTCGTGGGTGATGAGCATGACAGCCATGCCGAACTGTTTCTGCAAGCCTTGCATCAGCGATATAATTTGCGCCTGGGTGGTCACATCGAGCGCTGTTGTGGGTTCGTCAGCGATCAACAGCATCGGCTGGCAGGCCAGTGCCATCGCGATCATGGCCCGCTGGCGCATCCCGCCGGAAAGCTGGAAGGTGTAGTTGTCGATGCGCATATCCGGATTGGGGATGCCCACCAACCGCAGCAGTTCGACGGCCTGTTCGCGGGCCTGCTCCTTCGTCATATCACGGTGCAGCAATATGCCTTCCATGATCTGATTGCCGATAGTGTGGACCGGGCTGAGCGAGTTCATCGGCTCCTGGAAAATCATAGCAATGGAGTCGCCGCGAATATCCTGGATTTCCTGGCTCCATTGGGGCAGCGCGACCAGATCAACGACATCGGCGTTACCGTTGGCCGCACCGCGATTGAACAAGACTTGACCTTCGACGATCCTGCCTGGCTTGAACACCAGTTGCAGGATAGAGAAGGCGGTCACGCTTTTGCCGCAACCGCTCTCGCCCACGATGCCGAGGGTAATGCCACGCTTGAGCGTGAAGTCCACACCGTCAACGGCTTTGACGATACCTTCATCCAGGAGAAAGTGGGTCTTGAGACCCTTTACCTCAAGTAGAATTTCGTTGTTATCCGACATAGTTCCTTATCCGTAGGGATCAGCAGCATCACGCAGGCCGTCACCCAGGAAGTTGAGCGCCAGCACCGCAATCACCACACCCAGCGCTGGTGTCAGCAGCCAGGGCGCAGTCGCAATCGTGCGGACGTTCTGGGCTTCCTGGAGCAGCACCCCCCAACTGACCACTGGTGGTCGCAAACCCAGGCCGAGGAAACTCAGCGAGGTCTCCGCCAGGATCATGTTCGGGATTGCCAGAGTCACCGATGCAATGACGTGACTGTAAAACGCTGGCAGCATGTGCTGGAACATCACCTTGCTTTTGCTGGCTCCGTCCAACCGGGCCGCCATGACGAAATCTTCCTCACGCAGTGTCAGGAAGCGGCCACGCACCACACGCGCCAGTCCGGTCCAGCCAATCAAGGACAGGATGATGGTGATTGCGAAATAGATTTGTATTGGCGTCCATGTGAGCGGTAACGCCGCTGATAGACCCAGCCACAGCGGTATCGTCGGGATTGAACGCACAAACTCGATGACACGCTGGATAAAGTTATCGATACCACCGCCATAATAGCCGGAGATACCACCGATCACGATGCCGAGCAGCAGACTGATGGTCACACCAACCAGGCCGATTGACATCGAGATTCGTGTCCCCATCATAATGCGGCTGACCACATCGCGGCCCAGGCGATCTGCGCCGATCAAAAACACCGGGGATTCGCCGTCACTCGGACCATAGAGATGAATGTTGGTTTCAAACAAACCCAGTATCTTGTAGGAATAACCTTCGACAAACAGACTGACCGGGACTTTGGTTTCCGGATCGATGACAAAGGTCCGGCGCAGCGCCACCGGGTCAATTTCAGACTTGTAGCCATTGACATAGGGTGCGAATTTGAAACCATCGCTGGTATCAAACAGATGCAATGTCTGCGGCGGGGCATAGGTCAACTGGGTGTTGGTCTCGGTTGCCGGGAATGGGGCGAAGAACTCAGCAAACAGGGCGACCGTGTAGATCATCAGTGTGACGACACCACCCAGCATCGCCAGCTTGTGTTTGCGGAAGCGCAGCCACATCAACGTCCATTGAGACGCCACATAAACATTCGCTTCTTGTTCCTGTGGTATTGCCTGCGGTAACGCGCTCTCCCCAGGGCGAATTTCAGCTTCCATAAGACTTGCTCCAGTCTACTCGTAGCGGATGCGCGGATCGAGCCACGCCAGGATAATGTCGGAGATGAGCGTTCCGATCAGCGTCAACACACTGAGCAGCAGAATGAACGCACCTGCCAGATACATATCCTGCGAGGTCAGCGACCGCAGCAGCAGCGGGCCGGTTGTGGGCAGGCTCAACACGACTGCGACGATGAGCGAACCGGATACCAGCGTCGGCAGCAGCCAGCCAGCGGTACTGACGAAGGGGTTGAGTGCGACACGCACCGGGTACTTCATAATGACGCGCCGGCGGGACAGTCCTTTGGCGTATCCGGTGATGACGTAGGGCTTCTTAAGCTCGTCCAGCAAATTGGCCCGCATGATGCGGATCAGGCTGGCAGCACCGGCGGTTCCCAGGATAATCATCGGAATCCAGAGGTGTTTGAGCAGGTCCCACACTTTCGCCAGACTCCAGGGAGCCTCCGAGTATTCTGGCGAGAATAAACCGCCCACGCTCTGATTAAAGTATTTAAACGCGACATACATCAACACCAGGGCGATCAGGAAATTGGGAATCGCCAGACCGAGGAAACCGAAGAAGGTGGCAATGTAATCGCCAATGGAATACTGGTTCACAGCCGAGTAGATGCCGATGGGAAAGGCGATGACCCAGGTGAAAACCAGTGTGCTGAGGGAAATCAGGAGCGTCAGAGACAGACGACTCCAGATCATATCCTCAACCGGACGGTTCCATTCAAAAGAAATGCCAAAGTCGCCCTTTAAGACGATATTGGTAATCCATTTGTAGTATTGGACGTAAATCGGCTGATCCAGACCAAACCGCTGGTTGAGCGCTTCAATGACTTCTGCCTCAACCGTCTCGCCACTGGCGGACAGATTGGCGATATACGAGGTCAGATAGTCACCGGGAGGCAACTGGATAATAATGAACGCCACCAGCGAGATGGCAATCATAGTCGGGATCATCAAGAACAAACGACGAACAATAAACTGTGCCATACACGAATTCCTTAAATCCAGGACGGATGCACCGCCCTTGGGGCGGTGCATCTGCCACAGTTACTTACGAGTGGATTACTCGTAGAAGTAAGTGAACGGATTGGTCGGGCCGGGATGCGGGTAGAGCCACGCAGCCGGGAAGGTCGCCGGGACGTTCTTCATGTCCACCTTCTTGATGCCGTATCCGGGCGGGGTCAGAATAGTGCCGATGACGTAGAATTCATCGGCGGCGATCTGAAGGATTTCCTCCATCAGTTCGTTCTGGCGTTCCGGATCAGCGGTGACCTTGATTTCGTTGTAGAGGTCCATCTGACGCTGCGGGGCCTCGGGCGGCTGCACACCACGTGCATCACCTTCGTACCAGTAGCGCCACAGCGGTGCGAAGTTGCTCTCGTTGCTGTAGGGGAAGTACCAGCGCGGTTCCAGTATCACATCCAGACCACCGTCACCACCCCAGACATTCGCCTGCTGCTGGTTGGCGTCTTTGCGGTCATAGAAGATTGAACGGTCGATGACGTTCGGGCGCATATCGATACCGACCTCGGCCCAGTACTGGGAGATGAGTTCGAGCATGTCGATACCATCGGGGTTGACGGTGATAACGTCGATCGTGAAGGTAATGCGGTTGCCATCTGGTCCCAGACGGAAGCCATCGCCGTCGCGTTCGGTGTAACCCGCCATATCCAGATGCTCGTTCGCCAGGTCCAGGTTATATTCGGTGTACTGTTTGGCAAGCTGTTCGTTGTAGAAGGGCGAGGTTGGACGCGGGGCGGCCTGGTAGGGTTCGCCCTGGCCGATGAAGATCAGCTCGTTCAGTTCAGAACGGTTGATAGCGTAGGACAGACCGATACGGAAGTCTTTGTTGTTGAAGACCTCGTTCAGGGCTGTTTCTTCGGTCGTCAGGTTCAAGGCGATGATCATGGTGTTCATGCTGGAGGGAACGGTCTCGAAGAACTCGTAACCACCGGCTTCCATGTTGTCGAAGAAGACAGCCTTGTTGGCGTTAGTGGCGATATGGCGGTCCATCATGTCGATCTCGCCGTTGAGCGTCCGCAGCACCAACGTTTCGGTGTCCTCACCGTAGTCCAACTGAACCTTGTCGAAATAGGGATACTGGTTGCCAGCCGAGTCGACTTTCCAGTAGTAGGGATTACGCGACAGTGTAACCTGTGTGGCAACACCGTCCATAGCGTTATCGAGTCCCCAGGCATTGATGGTGGGTTTCACGAATTGCCACTCGTCCCGGATCGTATCCCAGAAGTCAACCCAGTTATCCAGACCAGCTTCTTCCACGAATGCTTCATAGCCATCCGGGTTGTATTCCGGGTGGTACTGCTGTATGGCGTGAGCGGGATAGTCCATCATACCGGTGCCAGCAGGGGTCGCCAGACGCTGCATGAACAGACCGTTCGGCGCAGCAAAGGTGAACTTGATGGTGTAGTCATCCACGGCCTCGACGGTGCCGGGTTCACCACCACTGACCATCCACTCCGGCGGGGTAGGGCTGACATCGGTGTTGATCATGCTGGATTCCCACCAGAAGACGATGTCGTTAGCGGTGAAGGGAACACCGTCCGACCACATCATGCCTTCGCGCAGGTAGAAGGTAAATTCGGTACCTTCTTCGTTGATGTCCCAGCTACTGGCGACGTTAGGGACCACCTCGGTCCATTCCGGATTCCAGCGGACCAGGCCTTCGTAACCGACGGTACGGAGCAGCAGTGCGCCGTCGTTACCGCCGCGCAGGCCCATGCGCCATGTACCGCCGTAATTGCCGACACCTTCCACACCGTCGATGACCAGCGGTTCGGCTGAGATACGTTCTGCAACTGGCGGCAGTTCACCTTGCTGGACCATCGCGGCCAGTTCGGGGGCTTCGTTGTAGGTCATATCCTGTGCGCCAACGATGGAGATTGCCATCGCCAGCAGGGCCAGAACAAAAATCAGTCTGACATGTTTCATGTAAAGTAGCTCCTTATAGATCAATCGACAAAATATGCATATAGCTTCTTTACCTTATGGGCTTTCGTTGAACACCTCCTTCACTCTCATGCGACATTATTTTTGACGGTGCGCGACATTATGGCGCACTGTCCCGGATAACAAGCTCATGGTGGAAGTTCACTTCCTGCTCCCCCTCCTGATCGTTGATGCGGTCCAACAGCATCTGCGCTGCCCGCGCACCGAACTCGAAGTTGGTCAGTGTCAGGCGCAGTGTGGTGAGGGGAATGCTGTTGACCCTGGAAAGGATGGTATCGTCGTAACCAATCAAGGCGATATCATCGGGAACACAACGTCCCATATCGATGCAACCGCGCAGCGCACCACAGGCCACATCGTCGTTGAAACAAACCAAACCGTCGATTTGCATGTGGTCTTGCAGCAAGCGTACAGCGGCCTGATAGCCGCCTTTCCAGCGTGAATCGGTGGTGGTGGTGAAGTATGTTTCCAGACCCAAAGCCGATGATGCACGGAGGAAGCTGGCTAAGCGTTCCCGCGTGGCATAAGTGGTTACATGGGTGTTGATGAACGCAAGATGGCGTCGTCCACTGCTGACAAGATGCTCAACAGCAAGCTGCATACCGACCGTCTCGTCGATCATGGCTCGAGCTGCTGCGTTATCGTGTACTTCCGAATTGAGGACCACCGCTGCCCGCTGGCGTTTCAGATATTCCGTCAACATTTCCGGTGGTAGATGTGAACTGAAGACCACCACACCATCCACCCGGTCTTCCTCAAACAGGTTAAAGATCGACCGTTCACGTTTGGCGCTGCTGCGATGGTTGGAGAGAACAATGTGGTAGCCATTCTTCCACAGCACGTCCTCAATACCTTCGAAGATGGCGCTGTAGTAGAGGCTGGAAATGCTTGGGGATACGATACCGATCTTCAGCGTGGTATCGGTGACAAGGCTGCGGGCAATCCGGTTGGGACGATAGCCCAATTCCCGGACAATTTCTAAGACGTGCTGGCGCGTATGCTCGCTGATCTCGCCCTTATTGTTTAATACACGCGAGACCGTCATAGGGGATACTTCGGCCCGCTGAGCCACATCGGCTAATGTCACTCTTTTGGTCATGAAAACAAAATTCTTTGGTTTGTTAGCGCTCACGTTAGCGCTAACCACGATTAATTGGCTATAGATTAAATCGTTTTTAACTGCTTGTCAAGGATTTGCCGGGCCGGCAGGACCGGCCCGTTTTCCTCTAGTTCCAACTGCGGCCACGCCCCCGGCCAGGACGCCGGTCGTAGAGGTTACGGCTGCGATCATCATCGTCATCGCCGCCAGCCAGCGCCCGACGGGCCTTCTGCACATCACTCTCGTGCTTGAGCAGCACCGTAAGGGTCGTTTCCAGTGTGCGTTTATCCAGGCTATCAGCATTGAGCATTACCAGTGACCTTGCCCAGTCTATGGTTTCGGAGACGCTCGGACTCTTCTTCAGGTCCAACTGGCGCAATCCCTGCACCACTTCGACCGCCTGCCGCGCCAGTTGCTCGCGCAGTTCCGGCACGCGCATACGCACGATGCTGATCTCGGCGTCGTGGCTGGGGTAATCGACGAACAGATAGAGACAGCGACGTTTCAAGGCTTCGGATAGTTCGCGAGTGTTGTTGCTGGTCAGCACGACGTCGGGTTGGTGGCGGGCGCTGATGGTCCCCAGTTCCGGGATCGAGACCTGGAAATCGCTGAGGACTTCCAGCAGAAACGCCTCAAATTCAGCATCGGCCCGGTCAATTTCGTCAATGAGCAAGACCACCGGTTCCTCGGCGGTGATGGCTTGCAGCAGAGGTCGCGCCAGCAAGAAACGGTCGGAGAAAAAGACATTCTCTTCGGAGGCAAGCCGGTCTGCCGCCTCGGTCAACGTATCCGTCTCGGAGAGAAACTGGCTCAGTTTATCACGCAGAAGTTGTGTATAAAGCATCTGCTTGGCATATTCCCATTCATACAGGGCCTTGTTCTCGTCCAGTCCCTCGTAACATTGCAGCCGGATCAACGGCTTGCCGGTTGCTTTGGACCAGGCTTTCGACAATTCTGTCTTACCGACGCCAGCCGGACCTTCAGCCAGTAGTGGTTTGCCCAGTTTGTTCGCCAGATACATCACTGTCGAAATCTCATCACTGGAGATGTACTGCTGCTCGCCCAGTGCCGTTGTCACTTCGTTAATGTCGCTAAACATGGTTCCTCATCTCTTTACCATACCGTAAAACACGGGGACTTATTTTCAATTTTAGTCCCCCTGCCTGTTGGTCGCAAGAAAGCGTTAGATAAGTCCTAAGAGCGGCATTGAATTGTGGCAAGCCCACGTCCCGGCAGCGTGACTGTGACCACCCCGTTTTCGACTGTCAAATCCTGCAATGGACGTTCCAGCAAATCGCACTGGCTGGCTGCCTGGATCGTGAGCAAATCCGATCCAATCACCGCCGTTTGTGCGGTATCGCTGGCGTTCAACAGCCGGATGACCACCCCGTTACCGTCTGCTGCCCGTTTGATGTGCAGCACGGTCACAGGTCCCTCCGGCAGTGTCATCAGCGATCCGGTCGGCGGCAGCGCCCCCGTTGTGTTGAGCGGCTCACCCATATGTTGGAACACCGGCAGTTCATGCAGGGTCTCCGCGCCGAAACGGTGGGCGCGGGTTTCATCGAAGCTGCCAGCGTAGGGTTGAATACGATAGCGTGCCTGCACCTGGCCCGGTTGGTGGACGCGGAAATTGGTCTCCCAGTAATTGTTGACGACCCACCCCAGCAGCGTGGCCTGTTCCAGCTTGAACTCGGACTGGTAATCACCAAAGTGGAAATCACCC
>CAYQJO010000006.1:10214-46163 GCA_964417785.1 uncultured Anaerolineaceae bacterium
TTGAACTCGGACTGGTAATCACCAAAGTGGAAATCACCCAACTGCACCAGCGGGTTTTCCGGTGTTGCCACTGTCACGCCGCGTTCACCGTTGTTGAAATCGACCCAGCCCTGCACGGTGAAGTAATCACGGCAGACACCGGGCAGCTGCTCCTCTCCGGCGATGATCGCCTGACTGCCAACATCGTAGCGGGCGGTTGCGCCGGGAAGATCAAACGGGAAAAACAGATATGCGGCCTGCGGGTGGGTGTCGAGTGTCATGGACCAGTGGGCTGAGCACTCGATGAAGTCGGCGTAATCGGGCAGAAAGACCTGCTGCGAGAGCACCCCGTCCGCACCTTTGACGCGCAGTTCTTGTGTTACCAGCGTGCCATACGGTAGCTGGTAGACTTTGTGCTTGAGGACCTCGTAGGCACCTTCGCGGCGAGCGTGCCAGTCCGTTTTCCATCCCGGCGGAATCTCAGCCTGCTCGATGTGCCAGTCCTGATAGAACATCATATGACGCGGCGGCTGTGCGTCTCTGTCGGCGACTTCCTCATAGACATAACTGTTCAGGTTGTAGTCAGCGGCACGGTTGACCAGTTCCCAATCGAGTGTTTTGTCGTAAAGCGACACGATCCCGCCGTTGTGCCGGTCAAACTTGATGACATAGCGGTGGTTGCTCACGACAGCGCTCTCACCCAGCCAGCGGGTGTCGTCGTACAGCGCCAGTTGATCGCGTGAAACCACAGTGTAGCCAAACGCGGGGAGTTCCGTCGGCGGCAGCACATACTGCTCACCCCGATTCCATTGGTCTCCCTTCTGCTTGATGTATTTACGGTCCTGGTGATGGCGTCCGGCTGTGGTATCGGTGATGACACCGCGTGGATTGGTCACAAAGAACGGTATCGGCCCGGCCACCGTGCGCGACCAGGGCAGCGGATTGAACACCAGAACATCGTCAGAGTTCTGGCGGGCGACACTGGAGGCGAAATCACCGGCGGCTTCGCGTTGCAGCAGGGTGCTGAGGCTGCGGGCTTTATGTGCATAGTCGGCTTTGTGATACCACTGGGTGCGGGCGTCATCGCCGTCAGGGATCGCAATTGACGAATCCGCGCCCCAGGTATGCTCATCCCACAGGTTGAGATTCCACCAGGCGTCTTTGCGATGGCGGGCAAAGGCCTTGTCCGCCCAGGTCGGTGCCTGAACCACACTGTGGAGTGCATCGGCACTGCGCAGTTGCGCCCGGCTCAAGCGATTCAGGCGCTGCTCGTGAGCGCTGCTAATGCTGCCGAAGTTCCAGTAATCGGTCCAGTCGCCCCGCAGTGTCGCCAGTTGGTCGGCGTGTTCTTCAACCGCGTTCCACCACATACGCGGCGTCGCCATCACAATACGCAGGTCGTTGTTCTGGTTCCATTCGTCCAGGAAGGGGGTGAAATCGAAAGCAGTGCCGTTGTCGCCGTAGGGATGATAGCTCTGCAACAGCAGAATCGGCAGTGGATAACCAATGTCGTCCAGGTAGGCCTGCAAACGCTGCCAGCGCATTTTGAACTCATCATGATCGCGCCCGATGCCCTCGCGCCAGGCCTTGTCATAGGTCCAACCGTTGTTGGTGCGCAGTGTCCGCCCTGATGGAGCCTGCCAATTGAACGTGTACGGGCGCGGCTGCATCGCCCCGCCGAAATGGCTGTTGATCGCCATCGTGAAGCCGGTGATGCCCATGTCGAGCAGGACATCGGTCAGCGGCCAGTTCTGGCCGTTCACGTCGCAGTTCATGGCGTGTTCGATGGTGAAACCGTAGTCATCGCGCAAGCGGCGCAAAATCTGGAAGCTCTCGATGATCTGGCCGGTGTCGTATAGGGGTGTGATGTTGGCGAACATGCCGGTGACTTCGATCCGGCCCCGTTTTTCCAGGTCGATGAATTGCTCGATCTCGGCGTCGGAGGCATGTTGCAGCCAGTATTCCAGGACGCCAGTGGTCTCGACCGTCCAGCGGAATGCGCCGTCGGTGTCGTGATCCTGGTATTGGTGCGCCAGGGCGACCGCCTCATCGATGAAGCGGCTGTGCATCTCCCAGACAATCGGCTGGTCCATTGTATAGCCGATGTCGGTGTGGCTGTGGTGAACGAGATAGATGGTGTGGATCATGGGTTATACTCCAATACGTTTGAGATATTCGCGGTTGCGCTGCGCACTCGCTTTCGGTGTCCCCATACCGGGCAGCACATCCTGCTCGACCACGATCCAGCCATCGTAACCGATGGACTTGAGCGTCTCCAGCACCGCCGGGAAATCGACATCGCCCTGGCCCAACTCCGGGAAAATGCCTTTGCCCACCGAGGTCGGGCCATCCCAGTCCTGTTCTCGTGATTGACGGGCGACTGCCGGGTCGTGGTCCTTGAAATGCACATGCCAGATACGGTCAGCGTGTTTGCGCAGTCCCTCAATCGGATCGCCCCCACCGAACGACCAATGGCCGGTATCGAACACCAGACCGAGAATATCAGGGTTGGTCATCGACAGCAGGCGCTCGGTCTCTGCCGGGGTTTCAACCCAGGTGCCGACATGATGGTGAAACACCGTGCGCAAACCGGTTTCATCCATGACCCGACGGGCGACGGTATCCGCACCGCGAGCGAAAACCTCCCATTGCGGGTCGGACATGCCCATGTCGGGCGTGATGCGACCGGCGTTGAGTGTGCGCGTGGGATCGGCATAAGGATCGTTACCCAGGACGATGAAACAATCCGGGCCGCCGACCGCCGCCAGCAGTTTAGCCGTCCGCACACAGTCATCGACACTTTGCTGGTGTTTGCGCTCATCATGAAGCTGGACGCTCACCCACGATGACAGCAGATCAAGCTGGCGGCGTGCCAGTTCATCCCGCAGTTGATCGGGATCGGTGGGCATGAAGCCCCAATCGCCCAGTTCGGTCCCGGTGTATCCGGTGGCCGACATCTCATCCAGCACGCGCACATAATCGTAGCGTTCGCCTTCGATTCCCTCAATCACACCCCATGAGCAAGGGGCATTGGCAACTTTCAACATATTCTTTCCTCCGTATTATTCGGGCATCCAATAGTTGATTTTAACGGGCTGGTTGGTCTTCAGCGACTCGACCGCCGCTTCGGCCATTTGCTGCGCCCGCAGGCCATCCCAGAAGGTCGGCAGTGCCAGGTCCTCGCCTTCCAGGCTGCGCACAATGTGATCGATGATGGTGGCGAAACTGACTTCGATGCGCTCGAACCAGCCGGGGTGCAGGTTGGCAATCTCGACCGTTCCCCGGCCATACCTGCGCACATCGGAAATGTGCTTGCGGCCCGCTTCCAACATGCCCCCGGAACCGAACAGTTCAATCCGCTCGTCGTAGCCGTATGCAGCGCGGCGGCTGCTGTCGATGTTGACCAGCGCCCCACCCGGCATCTTGAGCATCACCATTGATGTGTCGATGTCGCCCGCTTCACCGATGGCCGGATCGACGAGACAGGCCCCGGCGGTGTAGACCTCGGTCGGCTGTTCACCCGCTATCCATGCCGCCATATCGAAAGCGTGGATGGTCTGGTCGCGCAACTGGCCGCCGGAGACTTTGACATAACTGATGGGCGGCGGCACCGGACCGCGTGCGCTGAGGTGCATCATCTCTAACTTGCCGATTTCACCCAGACAGAAGCGGCGCTGGACTTCGGCGTAATCGGCGTCGTAGCGCCGGCTGAAGCCCATGATGATCGGCACATCTTTGTCTTTAAGCAGACGTGCTACCGCCTTTACCCGTTCAATATCCAGGTCGATGGGCTTTTCACAGAAGGTCGGTTTGCCCGCCTGGATGGCCGCACTCAGGAGATCGGCGTGAGTGTTGGTAGAGGAGGCGATGACTACCGCGTCTACATCGTCTTTGGCCCAGATGTCGTCCGGGCTGGCGACGACCTCAGCGCCATATTGGGCGTTGAGTGCCTGGGCGGCCTCAGTCTGGACGTCATATACATAGGCCAGCATGGCGCGTGGGTGTTGGTGAATATTGTGAGCGTGGACCTTGCCAATGAAGCCAGCTCCAAAAATCGCGAACCGAATCATGATGTCTCCCTCCAAAAAAGATGAGCCGCGCCCAACAGCGCTGCCCGTGTTTCAAGTTGTCCCTTTATCACCCGAGCCGGGGTCAGCGCTGCCGCCAGTTCGGTACTGAAGAGCGCGAATGCGCCCGAAATACCCCCTAACACGATAACACAGTCCGCCCGGAATGCCTGGGCAAAAGGCTTAAGAAACTGGCCCATATCATGACCGTAGGCGCTGAAGACGCGCCGCACCTGCGGGTCCGTCTCGTCAACCGCTGTGACACTGCTAACATGAACCCCGGCAGCCTGAAATCGGTCCAGCAGACCCCGCGTGGAAAAAGCGTCGTCCGAGCGCACACCGTCGAACGTAAACGGATACAACCAGCCGTTCTCCGGCACCCCTTCACCGCTGACGACTGACTCACCATCGGCCACGAAAGCGGAGCCAAAACCGGTCCCCAGCGTCACGCCAATGATGCGCCGGCAGGATGTACCGCTGCCGTATATCGCCTCACCCATAATGGCGGCTTCGGCGTCGTTGCGGAAGCGGATACGCCGCTCCGGTTGGCCGAGTGCCTGCCGCAGCCGGTCGGCGATATTCAAGCCGTAGAGCGATTCGTATTTTTCCAGTCCGGTAATGTAACTCACGCCGGTGGCGTAATCAAAGGGGCCGGGG
Organism: uncultured Anaerolineaceae bacterium; assembly: GCA_964417785.1. Taxonomy (GTDB): domain Bacteria; phylum Chloroflexota; class Anaerolineae; order Aggregatilineales; family Phototrophicaceae; genus DAOTUL01. The sequence continues at coordinate 14,918 of CAYQJO010000006.1, forward strand.
AAGCCAAACGCGATGTCGTCAGGTGGATATGCCTGCACGATGTCGGCCAATGTGCCGATGATGGCATCAGCGCTGCTCAGGCTGTCGATGGGGGTGGTCTGGATCGTGAATTTAGTCGGTTGATCGAGGTCGATCCGTCCATGCTTGACCGAACTGCCACCGACATCTAAGGCAATGACAGCCATTGTTTTTCCTCTTGATGGTCGTGTAATCACGACCATCATACCGTATCCGGGACTGAAGCGAAATATCTCAGTCCCGCCGGATTCGCTGCGCCCGTAATTTACCCCGATACTGGTCCAACAGAGGCAGCAGCATCTCCATCACCACCACCGTTTCGCCGGTGACCAGTCGATTACGTCCGAAGTAGGCTTCTTCCAGTTGATCCGCGAACACCCAGGGGTTCTGTCGGGTTGTGATGAAACGAGCGATGGCAACCCCTCCCAGAACCAGCGGAAGATATACGTAATTGAGGTCTGGTTCGCCCATACCGTTCAACCAGCTAACCAGCCGGTTAGCGTAGTGCAGACGCTCCGAAGTCGTACCCAGGTCTTCCTTCACCAGATGTTCCAGGATGTCAAAGGCCAACACCACCGCTTCGTGCAGCACGGCGTCGAACAGATAGCGGGAAAACAGCACAGGTCGATCTATGTCGTGTGTGGTCGGATCGTTGGCGAAAAGCTGTCCTATCGACCGGAACCAGCGGGTATTCTCCATTATCACATTGGGTTCACGGTAAGGGGCATCTTCGATTGTGTAGGTCATTATCCTGGCGATGGCATCTGCTTCACCTGGATGCAAGGGCATGCTGCGGGCAGCGAACCGTTCTTTGACCTGTTCCAGCAGCGGCTCAAAAAGGCTGACGCCCGGTTGTGCGTATTCCCGCGCCAGATCAAGCTGTGAATTGACCAGTTCAAGCTCTTTCTCGATATGGCTGACCGACCACAACACCTCATATCGTGATCTAGGAATATTGGGATTGCCTGGAAACCCCTTTGAGACCAGACTCAACAGGACACGCCTGGGGTCATTGGATGATTTCTGCGGGAAAAATGTCACATCGCGCAGCACCTGCAATTTGAAGGGCGATACACTGACCACATTGGGAGGCGGACCAATACCGGGTGGCCGGACAATACGAGCAGAGGGCGGCACCTGATGACGTATTTTCACCCGGAAGGGTAAATCGGCCACCGCACGGGTGGGTGGCCGCGGGACAACCGGCAGGCGCAGCACACCTACTTCGGCGGGTTGTAATTTGAGTTCCACATTGTGACGAGATACATCAATGATGACCACATTGTCATCCCGGTCGGTTGTCGGCGCACGCAAGCCAATCCTTACCGTGATGGGTTGGTCCACCAGACTTTGGAGAATGACCACCACCTCAGCCGGTTGATGCAGGTAAGCCATGCGCGGATAAATCCCCACCGCACACTCCAATTCACCATAGCTGGTGCGTATCCCGCCAGTTATTGATCCAAGTACATCGGGATATACCGGGATGAGGTTGTGTTCCATCAATTATCTTCCGCTATCCAGAATGCCATACTTCTTCAACGTGAGATTGAGAATATAGCGCGACATATCAAAGACCGCTTCGGTATCCTCATTCTCCTCGGTACGGCGATTTTCGACAAGATCGCGCATTTCCTTCAGAAGGTCCACCAGCCGTTCATCTTTCATCATGACGAGATCAATGACAATCACACCTGCCAGAACCAGAGGCAGATAGGCATAGCTGAAAGACATGTGATCCCTGGTATGCAGGTTCTTCAGAACCAATTGAGCGTAGTCCTCCATCTCCTCCACCGCCCCCAGACTCTCGCCCGTATCACGTTCGACCATCTGCAATCCATAGATGATGGCATCATGGACCAGTTCTTTGTAGGCGAAATGAACAATGGCTTTGGCCGGCACGCGGGCGATGCGATCATCCTTCGCCAGCGCTTGCAGAAAGGCCATAGTCCAGTGTGGGAGATGGCGCTCACGTTCCTCGCCGGGTAGAAGTTTTGTGGTCAGAATGGATTGTACGAAATAGGCACCCGCCGCATGACCGCCCTGCGCCACCAGATCACCGGACTGGGCGAACTCAAGGATCAGGGTCAACAGCCGGGCAACAATGGTGGCTTCGAGATCGGTCAGTGGATAACCGGCCTTCTTGAAGGTCTCGGTGGTTTTTGCCAGCAGCAGCGGGTATAGGCGTTGGCGTTTGAGGACCGGCAGCACTTTCAAGCGCAGCAGTTCACCATATTTTTCAATCAGGGGTTCTATATCGCTCTGATTGTCCAGTGTCCACAGACTGACCCATCCAGGCGTCAGGTTCAGCGGTTTGCCGATCTTACCCGCGAGAATGCTAAAGGGGGTCTGCAATCCGGTTGCCCCACGCAGCAATCCGCCGCGTTTCTGGGTGGAAAATGTGAGTTTGCGCAGGTCTTCTAACTGCTGGCGTGCATCCGGGCTGATGCGTTCCGGGTTGAAACGTCCACCCCCATCGGCCTGCCGGACACGGTTGGCTTTTTTCTCCAACACCTTCACACCGATGTCCATACCGACGGTATAGTCGTTACCGACTGCTGTATCCGGCATACTGGAAAGTGGGATCATCGCGTAACCGACCTCCGCCGGTTCCATGCCCACCACCAATCGGGTCTTGCCGGTGATAAACCGGCCTTTGTGGCCGCTGGAGTCTTTTTCCGGTGGGCGCAGTGTCACGGTCACATCGACGGCTGAATCCGAGGCGTTCTGGATCAACATAATCACTTCGAAGGGACGTCCTGCCTGGACGATGCGTGGACGGGTTGCCAGTGCGACCTGGACCACACCGACATTGACCCGTTCAGCATCCGTGATATAACCAAACACATCGGGATAGTTTACAGCTTGCTTTTCCGCCACTTTGTAGCGCTTTCTAAAATTCGATCAAATTCGTTTCTCTTATTAAACTACTAAATCAACCATTCTTAAATTAAGCATTTACACGTCAGGTATAAATGGGGTTTGAATTTCAGACGCTATCCTGCTTAAATGGCCCTGTTCAAGAAGGAAATCATGGTACTTATTCCAACAACCGTCCTCAAAATCGATCCTGAGAGTCCGGAACCGTTTCTCATCGACCGTGCTGCTGTGCTGATCCGCCAGGGACGTCTGGTGGCATTCCCAACCGAAACGGTTTACGGTCTCGGGGCGGACGCCCTGGATCGCGCCGCCATTTCACGCATTTACGAAGCAAAACAACGTCCCGCTGGTGATCCGGTTATCGCCCACATCCACGAGCAGGCACAGCTTCCCGCCCTGTCAATTGACACGCCAGAGGCGGCATTTGCACTGGCGGAACACTTCTGGCCGGGACCGCTGACTCTGGTGCTGCGGCGTGCGCCCCAGGTACCGGATAATATTGCTTCGGGGCGCGATACGGTTGCCATCCGCATGCCCGCGCATCCGGTGGCACGGGCACTGCTGGCCGCAGCAGAAACGCCGATTGCCGCACCCAGTGCCAACAGGTTCACCCGTCCCAGTGCCACCACCGCCCAGCATGTGATGGAAGACCTGGACGGACGTATTGATCTGATCCTGGACGGTGGTCCCACCAACATCGGTCTTGAATCAACCGTTGTCGATCTGACCGGCCCGGCCCCGGTGATCCTGCGCCCTGGCGGCCTGGTTATCGATGCTCTACGGGCCGTCATCCCGTCGGTGACGCTGCTGCCCCGCTACAGTGGTGATGACGCACTTGAAGTCGCTCCCGGTCAGATGCTCAAGCATTATTCCCCGAACGCGCATGTTTGCTTGTTTCGTGGGCCGCTGTATACTGTCCTCCTGGCGATGCAGGCCGCCGCCAGAGAGCATATCGAGACCGGGGCCATCGTCGGGATGCTGGTCGCGGATGAGGACCGACATCACCTTGAGAAGGACCTGGACCCGGCGGTCATCATCTCGACACTGGGACCGCGCAACGATCTGCGTGCCATCAGCCATAATCTGTTTGCCGGTCTGCGTTACCTCGATTCCTGTCCGGTCGATGTGATCCTGACTCGCGGTTTCGGACGCGAAGGTCTGGGGGCGGCACTGTGGGATCGTCTGACACGGGCAGCAGAAGGCCATATCATCGAGGTACGCTGAAACTTTCTGGCGTTATGGACGATGAGGCTTCACGGCTGGAACACTAATTGTGGTATACTCTCCCGCGTGATTGGCAAAACGCGGAAGTGGATTATGTCTCGACTCATCGACCTGACCATCACCGAAGCCCTGGCGCAACTCGATGCCAGTGAGATCACCTCGGTGATGCTGACTCAGGCCTACCTCGACCAGATTGAACACCTCGACACCGGCCTCAAATCCTTTATTACGGTGACCGGTGATCTGGCGCTGGAACAGGCGGCAGATGCCGACCGGCTGCGCTCCGAAGGCATACGCAAGCCCTTGTTGGGTGTATCTTTGGGTATCAAGGATGTCCTCTCTACCCAGGGAATCGAGACCACCTGCGGTTCGCAGATTCTCCAGGGCTATGTGCCGGTTTTCGACGCCACCTGCGTCGCCAACCTGCGCGAGGCCGGTGCGGTCATCCTGGGCAAGCTCAACATGGACGAGTTCGCCATGGGGTCATCCACTGAGAACTCCGGTTTTTTCCCCACGCGCAACCCCTGGGACAGGGAGCGGGTGCCGGGTGGCAGCAGCGGCGGCAGCGCTGCCGCCGTCTCAGCGAGGATGGTGGCCGGTGCGCTTGGCACCGATACCGGTGGCAGCATCCGTTTGCCGGGGGCGTTCTGTGGGATTGCGGCGCTCAAGCCCAGTTATGGCCGGGTCAGCCGTTACGGATTGATTGCTTATGGCTCGTCGCTGGACTGCGCCGGACCGATGACGCGCACGGTGGAGGATGCCGCCCGGATGCTCCAGGTGATGGCCGGTTACGATCCCAAAGACTCGACCAGCATGAACTTGCCAGTCCCCGATTATGTGGCGGCGCTCACCGGTGACATCAGTGGGCTGCGGGTAGGTATACCGAAAGAGTATTTCACCGAAGGCATGGAGCCGCAGGTTGAAGCGGCGGTGCGGGCGGCGATAGCCCAACTGGAAGCGATGGGGGCGATTCTGGTAGAAATCAGTCTGCCGCACACCGAATACAGCCTGCCAGTGTATTATCTGATCGCCACCTCCGAGGCCAGCGCCAATCTTGCCCGCTATGATGGCATCCGTTTTGGGGCGCGGGTCGAGGGGCAGGACATGCTGGATACCTACTACAAAACACGCGGCCAGGGGTTCGGCGCTGAGGTCAAGCGGCGCATTATGCTGGGAACGTATGCGCTCTCGGCGGGGTATTATGATGCCTTCTACGGCAAAGCCTCCCAGGTGCGCACGCTCATCAAACAGGATTTTGAGCAGGCGTTCGAGCAGGTGGACATCATCGCTGCGCCGACCTCGCCCACGACGGCGTTCAAACTGGGCGAGAACATCGACGATCCTTTGCAGATGTATCTGGCGGATGTGCTGACTATTGCGGCTAATCTGGCAGGGATTTGCGGCATTAGCATCCCCTGCGGATTTGATGACCATACGCTGCCGATTGGCTTGCAGCTTCTCGGCCCAGCCTTTGGCGAGGCGCAAATTCTACGTGCGGCTCATGCCTATGAACAGGCGACCGGCTGGCACACTCGCATACCGGCCAACATATAAGGACAGGAATCATGAGCGTTGTCTCTATGGGTGAACTGCTGATCGACTTCGTTGCTCTGGAAAGCGGCGTCAGTGTTGGTGAAGCATCGGGTTTTCAGAAGGCTCCTGGTGGCGCACCAGCCAATGTGGCGGTGGCGGTGGCACGTCTCGGCCATCCGAGTGCGTTTCTGGGTCAGGTCGGGAGCGATCCTTTTGGCGTATTTCTGGCGGAAACGCTGGCGGCGGAAGGCGTGGAGACCAGCGGACTGCGCTTCAGTGAGGAGGCGCGTACCATGCTGGCGTTTGTCTCGCTGGCGGAGGGGGGCGAGCGCAGTTTCGTCTTCTACCGGCATCCAAGCGCCGATATGCTGATGCGCCCGGACGATGTGGCGTTTAATATCATCGATCAGGGAAAAATCTTCCATTTTGGCAGCATCACATTGATTAGCGAACCGAGCCGGTCGGCGACGCTGCGGGCGGTTGAATATGCACGCAGCCGTGAACTGCTGATCTCTTACGATCCTAATTTGCGGCTGGCGCTGTGGCCGGATGCCGCTGTGGCGCGTGAGGGGATGCTGGCCGGGCTGGATTATGCCCATGTGCTGAAGATCAGTGATGAGGAACTGGTTTTCATGACCGGCGGCCACGATGTTGCTCCTTTGTGGCGCGATGGCCTGCGGTTGATTGTCATCACGCATGGCGAGCGCGGCGCAACAGCGTATACCCGCGAGGGGCAGGTGCATGTAGACTCGTTTGCGGTGGCTCCGGTGGATACGACGGGCGCAGGTGATGGGTTTGTGGCCGGGCTGCTGGTCGTTATTCTGGAAAAGCCGGATTATCTGGACCATCTGGACGACGTGCTGCGGTTTGCCAACGCGGTTGGCGCATTGACCACCACCCATCGTGGCGCAATTCCGGCACTGCCCACACGCAGTCAGGTCGATCAATTGATTGGTGGGTGAATCCAAAACGGCCACGACGCTGTCGTGACCGTTTTTTTGTGTGCATCTCTGCACTGGGTGGAAAGCACCCCTGTAAGAGGTCACTTCCCAAGAAGGGTACGTACGTTAGAGGCGTGCCTCCACCTTATGATCTACCATTTTTCGACCACCTCCCTTCACTAACCCAACAGTTGAGAGAAGTGTAACACCAATGCGCAGCGGATGCAAGCGATTCGTGCGATGGGGTGCATTCGGTTTCTGGGGCAGGTCGGGCGGACGCGAAAAATCGCGTCCCTACGATACACCGTAGGGACGCCATTCTTGGCGTCCGTTGGTACAAACGCCGAAGCCCCCATTTCCGAATGCACCCGTGCGATGCGCGGGTGTGTAACGCGGTTGGTTTATTCGCCGATGACGAATTCTTCTGTGTTCCAGAAGGTCACCCAGGTACCCGGATCGAAGTTCAGGACTCGCTCGTTCATCACATGCACCTGATTGGGGTTCACGGTGAAGTCGTAAGCGACTTCGCTCTGGGTGATTTCCTGCATCTCAAAGTAGATGGGTGCGCGGTCTTCTGTCGCACAGCCCGGAATGCTCTTGCCCTGGGCCAGCAGTTCATCCACCCGCTCGTTGACGTAGGAAGTCATGTTAAAGCCAGAGCCGGGGATGTCATTGGCGCTGTCCATGATGTTACCGGCGATACCGTCGGGATCGGGGTTAGCCCCACCACCAAAGCCCACCACCAGCGCGTCGAAGGTCTGCGGCAGCAGCAGGTCGTTGAGGAAAGCGCCCCATTCCAGTGGTTCCAGGGTGACATCCATGCCAAGCTGCGAAAGCTGGTCCTGGGCCACCAGGGCGATATTGTCCCACAGATCGGTCACACCGGGTGAGTAGGTCAGGGTGAAGGCCAGCGGCATACCGTCTTTGTCGCGGATGCCGTCGCCGTCGCTATCGGTCCAACCGGCCTCGTCCAGAAGTTCGGCAGCGCGATCCGGATCGTAGGGCCAGGGAGTCAGGCTGTCGTTGTAGGCCCAGGTCAGCGCCGGGATGACGGAACTGGTCAGTCGCGCACCGTTGCCCTCACCCAGGGTTGAAAGGATAGCGTCTTTGTCGTAACCCATCACAACAGCCTGACGCACACGTACATCGCTGAAGATAGGATGCGGAGCCTGCTCAACACGGTTGCCCTCTTCGTCAAAAGCGGCAGATGGATTCTCCGGGTCGGCCCAGTTCAGCGCCAGAATCGGCGTGTTGTGCAGGGCGAAGGAGAAGGTCGCCAGACCGTCCAGCGACGGAATCTGGGCGACTTCGTCCGGGTACATGAAGGCATAGTCGATGTCGCCGGTCACGAGCGCCTGATTCTGAACGGCGGGATCGGGCAGCACACGGCGAATCAGATATTCGATTTCTGGCGCACCTTTGAAGTAACTCTCGTTGGCCCGCAGGCGGGTGAACTCGTCCGGCTCATGCTGGTCGAAGATATAGGGGCCGCTGGCGATGTCGGGTGCGGTGTTGAAGTCGCTGGTCATAAAGTCGCTGAAGTCCTCAGCGAACTTGTGCGCCGGTACCGGATCGAGAACAGCGAGATTGCCCCAGACGGTACAATCGACAGTCGCGAACACAATCTCGAATGTCTTATCATCGATGACGTTGAGTTCTTCCATCAACGCGACATTGCCCTTACGCGGTGATTCGATGTCATCGCGCTTAATGGCCTCAAACGTGAATTTGACATCGTTTGCCGTAATCGGGGTCCCGTCGCTCCAGTTGGCATCATCGCGGATAGTCAAGGTGTAGGTCAGACCATCCTCCGAGATTTCCCAGCTTGCCAGACCGGGCAGCGGTGCGCCGGTCACCGGATCGAACTCGATCAGGTTGGCGTAGATGAACTGGTAAACGTCGATTGAACCACCGTCGGTCGCCAGCACCGGATTCAGGATCGTCATGTCGTAGCTGGTAGACAAAATGATGGTCTCGCCCTCTTCCTGGGCTGATGTCACCATCAACGGCACCAGGAGCAGCACCACGACAAACAACAATGCGTACTTCTTCATAATAGCTCCTCCTCAAAAAGACTAAACGTGAGGATAGAATTTAGGCTATCGTCATGAAATCCGCAAGTTTTTCGTATGGAATCACCAAATTTCACGGCTGCAAGGTTGTTAAGTTAAAAAAATCGCCCCGGTCATTCGACCAGGGCGCTGATTGGTTCTACCGGCGGCGAGGCTTGCGCCGACTGCGGTCCGATTTATACTCGCTGATGACCTCAGCCAGAACACGGCGATGATGGTCTCTCTGCTGCATTTCGGCTTCTTTGCCCTTTTGCAGGGTTGTCATCACGTAATCGTTGATAAACATCGTGTGCGTTCCTTGCACTCACATGATACGAAGCGCATTATATGACAACTTGGGCAAAAAACACAATAGTCTGTGGGCATTTTTAACAAATGTCTAACGCAGCAGCGCCAGGGCCTCGTTGTCGTTGTCGGCGAAGAAAATTGTCTGATCATCGACATGCAGCACCCGCGACTCTGCCCCGCCGAGAATCTGCGCCTCCACCGCCGGGTCCAGGCCGATGACGACCGCCCGACCGCTGAGGTTGGGCTGCTGGCGCTTGCCGAAGCTGCGGATATGCGCCTGCGCTCCGGCGGGAACCCGGCTGCCACCGCGCAAATCGATAATCACATCGACACTGTGGCCCAGATTGTGCAGCGAAAACAAGGACGCTCGCACGATCTTGTGGTAGTCGTTCCAGTTCCAATCGCCCTCAGCGATGTAGCGCATGAGGGTCCGGTCGTCATTCCACGCGAATCGAAAGCCCATCAACATCACCTCTTCGTAATATTTTCAGAAAATCACAACCCGACTTATGTTAAACTGGGAAAAACGAATCGTTGAGGGACAATTCGATGCTGCGCCTGGTCTACTGTCTACTCATTACTGCTGCTTTGATGGTCATACCTGTGGCTGGCAGCAGCACATCCGATTGCGAAGTTCTGACCGGCAGCGCCATCACCGCGCAGCGTACCCGGACAACAATCCACCTGGGTATCTACCCCGCCGGGACACAAATCTCCGGCACCGTGCTGAGTACCGCACCCAGCGCGGTTGTCGCCTACCGGCAGGGATCATCTCGCGTGGCGTTGTGGTCCGGTTTCGGCACCATGCACATCCTTAATTCTGTAACCGAAACGCCTATTGACCGGCTGCGTCTGCACATCTCCGCAGCCGCAGAAGTCACCTGGGAATTGCGCATCTGCACCGGGTAGAAAAACACCCCGCCACACGATGTGTGACGGGGTGAACGCATACTATCTGTGAATTCTAACGGTTCTGGGCATCGCGCACGGCCACCGCGGTCATCGCCACGATGTCGTCCACTTCCGCGCCGGTCTGCAAGACATGGACCGGTCCACCCACACCCAACAGGATCGGGCCAATTGCATCGGCATCGCTCAGGCGTTCCAGCAGCTTGTAGGCGATGTTGGCAGATTGCAGATCGGGGAAGACCAGCACATTGGCATCCGACACTCGACTGAAGGGATAACGATCCTCGACAATGTCTGGCACAATAGCGGTATCGGCCTGCATCTCACCCTCGACCACGATGTCGGGCCGCTTTTCCTCAACCAGCGTCACGGCTTTGCGCACCTTTGCTGACAGCGGGTGCGGTGTGCTGCCAAAGTTGGAGAAGGACAACATGGCGACCTTCGGCTCGATACCCATTGTCTTCGCAAAGTCGTTGGCGAGTATGGCGATTTCCGCCAGGGCATCGGCGTCCGGATCAATGTTGACAGTCGCATCGGTGAAGATATACAGCTTCTCCTGCACCACCATCAGATACACACCGCTGGCATGGTTCACGCCCTCGGTGGTACCGAAAATTTGCAGCGCCGGACGGATCGTTTCGGGGTATTCGTGTTCTACACCGCTGACGCAGCAGTCGGCATCGCCCTGCTTGACCATCATCAGGCCAAAACGAGTCCGGCTGCGTAGGTCGCTGGCGGCACGCGGCTTGATCACACCTTTGCGCTGGCGCAGCTTGAGATACTCTTGAATATAGTGGTCGAACTTGTGATCGGTATACGGTGTGATGATCGTTGGATTGAAGTCAGTGATATTCAGGCTGGCTATGATGTCCTTGATGACGTCTTCTTTGCCTAACAGGATCGGTTCAGCAAAACCTTCCTGGAATGCCTGATAGGCAGCCTGGACGATCTTGAGATTTTCACCTTCAGGATAGACCACGCGCTTCTTGTTGCCGATCCTGGCCTGATTGACGATGTTGTTGCGGGCCAGACGACCGGGGCCGAGGCGGGCAATCAACATGTTGCGATATTCATCCAGGTCGATCTGGCGACGGGCTACACCCGTCCTCATAGCGGCTTCGGCAATTGCCGGCGCTTCCCACAACAGCACACGCGGGTCCAGAGGGGTCGGGATCAGATATTCGCGGCCAAATTCCATCTTCTCCTTGCCATAAGCCCGCAGGATCTCCTCCGGCACCGGTTCGTGGGCCAGTTTCGCCAGTGACTGGGCAGCGGCCAGCTTCATCTCTTCGTTGATGCTGGTGGCGTAAACATCCAGCGCACCTCGGAAGATGAAGGGGAAGCCAAGCACGTTGTTCACCTGATTGGGGTAGTCGCTGCGTCCGGTACCGATGATGACATCCGGGCGGACTTTCTTGGCCTCTTCCGGCATGATTTCGGGAACCGGGTTCGCCATGGCGAAGATAATCGGATCGTCCGCCATGTCTTTGATCCACTCCGGCTTGATCGCACCGGCAACCGACAGACCCAGCGCCACGTCGGCACCCTTAAGTGCCTCTTCCAGTGTGCGCACATCACGGGTGGTGGCAAATTCGGCTTTGTACTTGTTGACGTTCTCGCGGCCTTCGTAAATGACACCACGCGAGTCGAGCATGACGATGTTTTCCCGCTTGACACCCAGCGAGACATAAAACTTGGCACAGGCAATGGCACTGGCACCGGCACCGGTCACAACGATCTTCAGGTCTTCCAGCTTCTTGCCGATGATCTCACAGGCGTTCAGCAGCGCCGCGCCGGAAATGATGGCGGTACCGTGCTGGTCGTCGTGGAACACCGGGATATCGAGTTCAGCCTTGAGGGTTTCCTCGATCTCGAAACATTCTGGTGCTTTGATGTCTTCCAGGTTGATGCCGCCAAAGGTGGGGGCAATTGCCCGGCAGGCCGCGATAATCTCCGCAGCCGTTGTGCAGTTCACTTCGATGTCGAACACATCCACATCGGCAAAGCGCTTGAACAGAACCCCCTTGCCTTCCATCACCGGCTTGCCACCCATCGGTCCCAGGTTACCCAGACCCAAAACGGCACTACCGTTAGAGACGACAGCGACCAGATTGCCCTTTGCCGTCATGGTGTAGACTTCAAGCGGGTCTTCATCAATTGCCAGACAAGCTTCTGCCACACCCGGTGAATAAGCCAGCGACAGGTGCAACTGAGTGGTGAGCGGCTTGGTCGGAGTAACCTGAATCTTACCCGGACGCCCCATGCGATGATAATTGAGTGCATCCTCTTTTGTAAATGATGCCATTTTCGGTTCCTTTGTAATTTTCGCACTATAAACGCGAGGTTCACGACCCCCCACAATTCAGCATAGGACAGGCAGAATGGGACGAACAGTGATATTGTTCATCTCCCGTAGGATAATTTGTCATAATCATTGAAATATTGTGAATTTAATCACAATCACAATTCATTCGAGGTACCCCAGAGCGCGTAAACGTTCCGCCATGGCCGCGTCTATGGCACCCACACCCTGTCCGCTGAGGCGCTGCTGCTCAGCGGACAGGACAAACGCCGCTAATCGAGTTTGCAGAGTCAGCACAGTCGATTCATAGCGGGCGGACAGGTCCACTTTCTCTCCTGGATCGGCATCCAGATCAAACAGACCGTCCACATGGTTTTCTGCCACGGCCAGTTTATGTGAACCGTCGTAGATGGCTCGCCGCACACGGTCCAACCGCAACCGTTCGATCAACTGCGGTTGGCGGTGTTCGATCAGGTTGAGGAAAGTCTGCGGCGGGAACGCCTCAGCATAGGCCATTCCACTCTCAGCATCGGCCCCGGTCAGCGATAATCCGCTGTCGTCCAAACCTGCTGCTGCCAGCACTGTGTGGAACACCCGGCGGGTGCTGACGGTGGTGCGGATTCGTCGCCCCGCTGCGAAACTGTCCGGATACCGGATCAACAGCGGCACCTGCACCAGTTCCTGGTAGACGACGAAGCTATGGCCGAAAAAACCATGATCGCCATGTCCTTCGCCGTGATCGGCCACCACAATGACCATCGTATCGTCCAACGCCGATAGAGTCGCCAGTAAACGGCCTAAATGGGCGTCCTGGTGGGCGATTTCAGCATCATAGAAGGCGTTGATGACAGCTTCCTCGTCTGGCGTGAGCGTATCGTCAACCGGACTGGCCCAACGGGCGGCATCCGCGTTGAAGCGGCGCATGATGGCATACGCATCCCGGCTGAGTTCTGGTGCTACTTGATCCAGGTCGGCTTGCGGCGGACCATAGGGCAGATGTGCGCCCATGACATTGAGGAAGGCAAACAACGGACGGGTGCGCCCACCCTGCCGGTGCCGCAGCAGATAATCGCGCAGATCATCAACCGATTGGCGCGTATTGCCTTTGTAGTTGACGGCTGAGGTCCATATGGGAGTCAGCAGCGGATGCAGCGACACCCGGAACAGCCAGTCCGAATGGGCGAACTGGTTGCTCACCCGACGGGCAAAGCGCCCCCAGGTACGCCGGAACGGATTGTTGGTGGCATGGACGGGGCGTTCGGGTGCGGCACCAGCGTAATTATAGAACACATCAAAACCGCGCTGTAAGCCGTTGTCCAGCACGCCCACCAGCGGGTTATTACAGAAGGCCGCCGTGTGATAGCCGTGCTGGCGCAGCACCTCGGCCAGCACCGGAAAAGCATGCGATAACTGGCTGTTGGCCTGCGTGACCTGGTGCGCGGTGGGATAAACACCGGTAAACAGCGAGGCATGGGCTGGGATGGTCCACTGGGCCGGCGAGACCGCCCGTTCAAACAGGGTCGCCCCTGCCGCAAACGCATCCAACTGGGGCGATGTCGCCCGACTATAGCCATAGGCCGACAGGCGGTCGCGCCGCACCGTATCCAGAACAATCAATACAATATCAGGAGCCATCTTCATCCTTTCCGCAGAGCGTAGGATAGCATTTTCGCCTCAGTGCGACAATAATGTGCATGGAAGATAACGCGGAGAGACGCAGAATGACCTATGTATCCCATCGCAAGCCGGAAGGCAATATCGTCATTAGCTGGATTGCCCGCTTCATTCTGCGCCTGATGGGCTGGCGTATCACCGGCATGGTCCCGGACGAGGACAAAATGGTCATTGTCGCCGGATGGCACACGAGCAACATGGACGGCATCATCATGATTCTGACCGGCCTGTCGGCACAGGTACGCCTCCAGTTCATGATCAAAGCTGAACTCACACGCGGGGTCATCGGTTGGCTGGTCAGGTTGTTCGGCGGTTTGGGGGTGGACCGGCGGTCCAGTTTCGGTGCGGTCGATAGCGCCACTGAATTGTTCAAGCAACGGGACCATCTGGCGCTGGCGGTCTCGCCCGAAGGTACCCGGCGAAAACTTGATCACTGGAAAACCGGCTTCTACTGGATCGCAAAGGATGCCGGTGTGCCAATTTTGTGTGCTTCAATCGACTATAAACGCAAAGAAATCCACATCAATGGCGACCAGATGTTTTATCCATCGGGTGACATTGAAACCGACATCGAAAAAGTGTGGGATTGCTACCGGGATGTAACGGCTCGCTATCCAGAACGCGCCAACGATATGCGCCTGCGACCAACAGCCTTGCGTTCCAAATCCAGCACTGAACCGAATGCCTGACATCTCGAAATCTATCTGCTAATATTGTAACCGGCACACATTTTCAGGAGAATTTTTGATGAAACTGGCGGTAATCTCGGATATTCACGGCAACCTGACCGCACTCGACGCCGTGCTGGCCGACCTGGAAACGGTCGAAGCGGTCGACAAAATCTGGGTGCTGGGCGATCATGCCGCTTTTGGCCCCCGTCCAGCAGAGTGTGTTCAGCGCATTCGGGCGCTGGACGAAGAAAAAACCGACATCATCGGCGGCAACACCGACCGCTATCTGGTGACAGGTGAACGGTTTCATCTGCCGCCGGTCACGGAAGAAGACACTTTCAAGGGTCTGGTGGCTGCACGGACTGCCGTTGACGCCATGCTCAACTGGGGTCTGGCCCGACTCACCTGGGAGGATTACCAATATCTTTCGAAAATGTTGGGTAAGGAAGTTAACCTGGGAGCCGAAGGCTACGGGTATGTGATCGGCTATCACGCGATTCCGGGCAGCGACGAAGCCATGATGAAGCCGGATACCCCGCGTGAACAGGCTGCCGATTATCTGCTGGACCGCGAAGGCCGTCTGGGGATCGGCGGACACACTCACCTTCAGATGGACCGCACCCTGGGCGACTGGCGAGCGGTCAATGTGGGCAGCGTTGGCCTGTCATTTGATATGCCGGGTAAGGCGCAGTGGGGATTGTTCACCTTCGAGAAAGGCAGTGTCATCGTCGATCTGCGAGCAGTGCCTTACGATGTCGATACGCTGGAAGCCGACCTCAAGGCGGTCGAGCATCCCGCGCCGGATTGGGTCCTCAGCAAAGTGCGGGGATAGCCGATGCGCGACCGGATCACCGACGAGATCAACCGCGAAAACGGTTATGGGGTCTTCCTGCTATCACAGATGGACAGCGTGCCGGAGACCCTGCAATTCATCATCGCCACTACCGAATTCGATGAAGAAGCTAACGGCCTGCGCGACCGCAGCCGCTACGTGGTGCGGGCCATTGGCGTGCAGGAACACCGGGTAAGCATGGGCATCTTTAAAGGGATCGGATTCAAAGACGATCACCCGCTGCTCTACGCCTATAACACCGCGCCGGTGGGTGTTTTCTTCCGGGGAACAGCCGACCATCCGCATGAGCTTGTGCTGGACATTTTTCAGGCGTATGCCAGCACCTTCGGTCCCTGGCACCACATCCCGGAGTACCTGAACGCCAGCAAGCCCCTGCTCGACCTGGTGAAGAGTGGTGGCGATCTGTTGGGCGAAATGCCGCGCCCACTGGCGGATCAAATGGAGACGGTGCTGCGCCATCACGGCCTGGAGACCAAACTGCTTGAGGCCGAAAACAACGCCCGACCGCCCATGCAGGTGATGCTGCTGGACGATTCGTATGTCATCGCTATGGATTTCAGTGTGGATGAACTGGGCAAAGCCTGAATACCCGACGGTCTTCGTGTATAATTGAACCATGAGTGAGCCAGATTTCTTCCCGACACCGTCCAGCCCGGAGCGCGGCATCGTGCGCTGGTTGTGGCTGGCTTTTCATGCCGCCCTCTTCGCCGGGGTTGTTTTCGGCTATCCCTGGCTGCTGAACACCTTTCCGGAGATTTTCGCCAGCAACATCGTCTGGATGGGACTGCCGGTGTGGTGCGGGATTTTGCTGCTTCATTTGATGCTGGTTGTCCTGATTGATGTGCGCGAGGGCATCGTGCGCGGACGGCGGGACCGCCAGCGCCGCAAGCAGTTCGAATCGATCAGACAGGAATCGCGCCGCCGTTATATGTCTGAGCGTATTCGCTCATAGCCAGAAAGCCACCTCACCTTCATTCGCCTGGAAACGCCCACCTTTACGCAACCAATCGCTCAGTTGGTCGGCATTCAGGACCGTCACCGGCAGTTTGGGCAGCCGTTCTGTGCCATATGCCAGCAGCGTCCATACCAGCACCCCGCGCAGTGCCTTATCGATTGCCAATGGCGGCTGACCGGCGCTCACCGTGCGGATGTGAAGGGGCTGCGGTGTGATGTCGTCTTTGGGCAGTGACGAGATGAGCAGTGCTTCGCTGTCGTTGAGCTTAAAAGCACTGCCCCAGGGCGGCTGGACCACACCGTTATCAATGGCGTAGATGCGCGGCGCACCGAAACGGATAACCTCAACCGGCAGAAATGCTGCCTTGATCGCCTGTCCCCAGACGGTCAGCGCCGTGAGCAAATCTTCCCACAACGCACCATCGTGGTGAATCACCACCCGCTTGCCGCTGAAATCCCGCTGCGGAAACAGATCACGCAGCAGCAGATACGGTAGTTGTTCGCCTTCCACCGTCGAATCGCGAATGATATAGCGCATAAATGTACCGTCGGACTGATAGACTCGGGCAATCGCAGTGAAGTGCTGCTGGTCGTCGCGGACCTCGCGCACCACGTCCAGTCCGACGACGAAATCGGCGTGTTCCAACGGTTCGGTCAGCACAAACGGACTGCTGCCGGTCTTGCCCAGGATTCCCATGATGATCGCAGGCATCGCCTCCGGGTCATCCAGCGTGGACTCATAAATGACATGGATGGGCAGCGCCCGGCCCAGTGTCAGTGACCGGACATAGGCGGCGCTGGCATCGTCGTCGGATTCGTCGTCCTCGTCGGTCCCGATGTCGTCGGGGAAGAACGCCAGAATGATGTCCGGGTTCTCTTTTTCGACCACCCGCACCGCACTTTCGAGATTGCTGCGCGAGACCACGCGCACGCGACGCTCACGCACGACCTCGATCTGAAAATCGAAACTGCGGTCAAGCTGCCGTTGCAGCGCCTCGACAAAATCTTCCAGTTTCAGCGTCAGGGTGTTGACGACGCAGACGCGAACAGGCGTTTTTGCGAATGTCGGGCGCAAGTGGTAAACGCCGCATTTGGCAAAATCGTAGGGCAGTGTATCGGCATTGTAGGGACGTACCCGGTTTTCGTCAAAGCGGAGGTTCATCTCAAAATCAGCGGAGAAAAATGCATCGGGATGGGTCCGGGCGTTATAGGCACTGGCGAGGATGCCCGCCTCTTTGGGAATGTCGCTGACCGTGCGCACATGTTGGGCGCGGGTAGCAGGCGACATCTGCAAAGCCTGGGTGGCCTGCCGCATATCGACATCGTAATGGCGAATCTGGGGCAATCGGACAATCAGACGTAAATCGCTGGCGGAGAAGTCACGTACATCTCGCCGGACCTGTAAGCGCAAAATCGGGTCCACGCCGCCTTCCACTATTTTGACGATCTCGCCCCGGTTGCCGGCGCTATCGGTGGCCCATAAACCCACCAGCTTCTCGGCAGGGTCCTGGCCCTGGACGAACTGAGCAATCGAGCGGTCGTAGAGCAGGCGCGAAGCGATGGAAATCGACACGGACGGCTGACCTTCGACATCCCAGGGTTGCAGACGGTGTTCACGCTCCACTGTCGCATGGCGAATACGGGTGCCGGATCGCGCCAGCGCTGCCGTAATTTGCTCGTCCAGGTCGCGCAGTTGCGTCCGGATAACGAAATCGGCAATCGTTTGTGGCGGTAAATCAACTTCCGGCGCGGGTGTAAGCTGTTCAATCTCCGGGTATTCATCGCGTAGGAAAGCCAGATCGTTCTCAGCGCGAATGCTATCCGATAGCAACCATTCACCCGACCATATCCAGAATCCACCCAGTGTGCGCCGCAGCCGAACGGCCACCCGCAGCCCCAGACGCGGTAACTCCGTCGTCAGCGCCAGCCGATAAACGTGAATCGCTGGAGGCGTCTCAACCGGGAATATCTCGACAAACAGTTCGGACATGACATTTCAGTTCAGATGCGCGATCACCTGATCGGTGAACGCCTCGGTACCGATCCCTTTCTCCGGATTGATGTCCACCGTAAAGTACCCGTCTTCCAGGGTGGCCCGTACCGCCCGTTGGATGCGGTCGGCTTCCGCACGGCGATTCCAATGATGGCGCAGCAGCAAAGCGACACTCAAAATCGCTGCGGTCGGATTGGCGATTCCCTGGCCGGCGATGTCGGGAGCCGAACCATGTACCGGCTCGGCGATGGCGGCCCCATCACCCAGGCTGAGCGTCGGCACCAACCCCAGGCCACCGCCCCAGGCTGCCGCCATATCCGAAAGGATGTCACCATACATGTTGGATGTCAGGATCATATCGAAGCGTGTAGGGTCTTTGACCATCCAGTACGCTGCGGTATCCACCAGCAGTTCATCGGTGATGATCTCCGGGTAATGGTCGGCCACTTCCAGCGCCACCCGTCGGAACAGACCGTCGGAACGTGGCATGATGTTGGCTTTGTGGACGATGGTGACTTTCTCGCGGTTGGCACGGCGGGCAAGCTGGTAGGTCATATGCGCCACCCGCTCGGTTGCACTGCGCGTCACCATGCGGTGAACCATGCTGCCCTCATTCATTTCGTCAATGGAATACAAACCTTCCAGGTTTTCGCGCACGACCACCAGGTCCACCCCGGCACGCGCTGTCGTCACCGGCAAATACCGCGTCGGACGCAAACTGGCATAGGTTTCCAGGATGCGATGCAGTTGTGTAACCGGCTCAAAATATCCCTCGACCGGGTAAGAGGGGGAATCGGCAGCACCCACCAGCACGGCACGGCATTGCTTAGCCAGATCAATCGTCGCCTGTGGCAGCGGGGTTCCCTGCTTCTGAAGACAATCAAAACCCGCATTTGCCCGGTGAATGATCACAGCGGGCAGCACGGCTTGCAGCACACGCACGGCAGCAGGAATCACCTCATACCCGATACCATCACCTTCAATGACACACAATTCCACGGCCCGTAGCCTCCAAGATCAAAAATGTCTCTTTTTAACTCTAGTTTGACATTTACACAGGCCGTCAGTGTTCTCTATTGTCCCACAAGTTACCGGGTCATGGCAAATCGACTTCTAATCCGGCGCTGTCTTGCATGAAAATGTACTGGCTGTCGATCAGATCATCGTCCGGGGCTGGTTCGAGCAACTGGTATGTGCGGTCGGATTGAAGCTGCCACACGCGCACATTGGCGTGTAAATCGGTTGCCAGAATACGCAAGACTTTCTCCTGCAAGTGCGGGTCCAGCACCGGATAAACTGTCTCTACCCGATTGTACAGATTGCGCCGCATCAAATCCGCACTGCCGGCGTAAATGCGCTGGTCGGATGGCGCGTTCTGGAAGTAGTAAATTCGTGGGTGTTCCAGGAAGCGCCCGATGATGCTGCGCACGCGGATATTCTCGCTGACGCCGGGAACGCCGGGGCGCAAACAGCAGAACCCGCGCACGATCAGGTCGATCTGCACGCCCGCCTGTGATGCCTCGTAAAGCTTCTGGATGATCACATCTTCTTCAAGTTGATTCATCTTGAAGACCAGGCGGGCAGGCTGACCTTCGTGGGCGGCCCGGATTTCGTTGTCGATCAGGTCCAGCAGCGTCGCCTGGAGATATTCAGGAGCCACCAGCAGCCGCTTGTAGCTGGTGTTAGGGGCATAGCCAGTCAGACGATTGAACAGACGGGTGGCGTCCTCTGCCAGTTCTGGATTGGTGGTAAACACCCCCAGATCGCTGTAGAGGCGGGCAGTGGAGGCGTTGTAATTGCCGGTTCCCAGATGAACATAACGGCGCAGCCTATCGCCCTCTTTGCGCACCACCATCGCTATTTTGGCGTGCGTCTTCACTGGCAGCTTTTCCACACCGTAGGTGACATGTACGCCCTGGTGTTCCAGCGCCCGCGCCCATTCCAGATTGTTTTCTTCGTCAAATCGGGCCTTCAGTTCTACCAGCACCGCAACCTGCTTATCGTTCTCGCGGGCCTCCATGAGGGCCTGAACCACCGGCGAATTCTTGCCTACCCGGTACAACGTCGCCTTGATCGCCAGCACCTGCGGATCACGCGAAGCCACCCGGAAAAACTCCTCGACGGGCGTAAACGAATCGTAAGGATGGTGAACCATGATGTCGTGCTGGCGGATGGCGGCGAAAATATCGGCGTCCTGCGGCAGCAGTTCCGGGAAGCGCGGCACATAGGGTGGGAACTTCAGGTTGGGACGGTCCACATTTATCAATTCGAATAAACTGGCGGACCCCAACGCTCCGTCGAGCATATAGACATCCCGTTCTTGATTGACGTGTAGTTCGTCTATAAGCCGGTCCAGCATCATTTTGGTGATGCTGGTGGGGACGGTCAGGCGTACCACCGAGCCAAAACGCCGTTCACGCACGCTGGCCTCAATGATGACGCTCAAGTCCAGCAGCTCTTCTTCTTTTTCATTCTCGTAATCAATATCGGCGTTGCGCGTCACGCGGAAGGGGTACTTCTCCACCACCTCCATGCCAGGGAAGAGCAAATCCAGGTTCTCCATGATCGCATCTTCCACCCAAAAGAAGTGATCGCTGCACTCCTTGTGGTTGGCATATTTATGCATGACCATGCCCAGATCAACCAGACGTGGCAGCGCCTCTGGCACCTTGATGCGCACAAAATCCAGGTGTTCATGACCGTGACGGCGCAAATATACACCGATGTTCAGACTCAAATTGGAGATAAACGGAAATGGCCGGGCGTGATCGGCGGCCAGCGGTGTCAGCACCGGAAACACTTCCTCATAGAAATAGGCCCGCACCGCTTCTAGTTGGTGCGGTTTAAGGTCTTCCATTCTGTAAATGTAGACATCGTGTTCTTCAAGCTGGGCGATCAACTCGAACATAATCTTGCGCTGGGCAGCCAGCAGATCAACCACCCGCTGCCGAATTTCATCCAGAAGCTCACCGGCGGTGTAGCCGTCGGGCCGGGTACTCTTGATACCGAGCTTGAGCTTCTGCACATAGGACGCCACACGCACCATATAGAACTCATCGAGATTGTTGGCGACGATGGCGACGAACTTTAACCGTTCCAGCAAAGGCAGAGTCTCATCTTCAGCCAGGGTCAACACGCGCCGGTTGAAATCGACGGTACTCAGTTCGCGGTTGGTGAAGGTTTCTGGGGTCAGAGATGGCAGGTTTGTCAATTAGCTGTCTCCCATATCGCGCAACAAATCGGCTAACTCCGGATCGATGAACAGCGGGCCGGTTTTGGACCCCTGCTTCCGCTTGATGACCCGGTAAACACGGGGGATGTCGGTTCGGCCTTTGGTCTTCTCCGGTACCCGTTCTTCGCAGTCAAAGTGATCTTTGACCATCTCGTAGGTCGCCTCGCTGATGATGATCTCACCGGCATGGGCGTTGCTTTCCAGGATTTTGGCAATGCTGTTGGCATCGCCCAATGCGGCAAACTCCTGCCGGTCCGGGCTGCCGACATTGCCCAAAAAGGCCGATCCGGTGTGAATGCCCACACCATAATACAAGCGCTGTTCTTCCGGCATGACCTCATGCAGAGCAAACAGGTCGTACATAAGGTTCATGGCCGCCCGTACCGCCCGCATCGGGTGATCGTTCTGCGGATTTAACTGGGTGTTGAACAGGCCTGTCACCGCATCACCCATGTACTTGTCCACGATTCCTTCATAGAGATTGATCGCATCGCTCGCCAGACTCAGATAATTGTTGATAATCTGCATCACCTGTTCTGGCTGCAACCGCTCGCTGAAGGTGGTAAAGCCGCGCACATCGGCAGCGATCACCGTGATCTCGCGCTCCTCACCGATGACGTCCTCAATGCTGGCAAAATTATCCACCAGCGCACCCGGCAGATAGCGCCGAAGTTCACGAAGCTGTGCTTCACGCGATTTTTGCTCGGTGAGATCATCCAGCACCAGCGCCATACCCTGACTGTCGCCGGTCTCAGCATCGCGCAGCAAACTGATAATCAGGTTCCAGGTGCGCTCTTCCCCCTGGATCACCGGGTAACATTCGACGACCCGCTGCACACCATCACGCCAGACCTGCTCCAATATGGACACAAATTCGTTGCCGAGCGGCGGCAACACCTCACGAAGCTGATGGCCTACGACGGCATCGTCCTGGCGTAAAATGGCGATGGCAGCCGCATTGCAGGTGTTGATGACGCCGTGATTGTCCAGTGTGATGACCCCGTTGACGATGGAGTCAAAGATGTTGTCCATCAGGTCACGCATTTCGGTCAACTGGGCGAGCTGCTGGCGAGCCGTCTCGAACAGCCGTGCGTTCTCGATGGCGACACCGGCCTGATTGGCGAAGGCGGCCAGCAGGTCACGGTCGGTCGCCTGGAACAGACCGGCCAACACCCGGTTATCGCAGTATACGACGCCGATCACCTCATCACGCACCTTCAACGGCACGGCCAGAATACTGCGTAGGGCAAAGCCGACGATACTTTGCTGGCCCCGGTAGCGGTCGTCCTGGCTGGCGTTATCGGTCAGAACCGGCTCGCCGGTCTGCGCCACCTCGTTGACGATGGTCTTGCTGACGATCAACTCGTTGCGGCCACCACTCTGATCGGCAAGCTGGGCGGTATCCAGCCCTCGCGCCACCTGGAACTGATCGAACACGCCCGTCTGGCGGTTCTTCAGCACGATATAGCCGCGTTCAGCCCCCGTCAGGTTGATGACGGTATCCATCACCTGATTGAGAACCGC
The DNA here is from genome assembly GCA_964417785.1 of uncultured Anaerolineaceae bacterium. Classification (GTDB taxonomy): domain Bacteria; phylum Chloroflexota; class Anaerolineae; order Aggregatilineales; family Phototrophicaceae; genus DAOTUL01. The sequence continues at coordinate 37,986 of CAYQJO010000006.1, forward strand.
TTCGGTTTCCAGCGAAGAGTTAATCAGCGCGGTGGTATCGGCCAGCGCCCGAAGCTGGCGCAGTTCGATATAGGTGTTGGTCAACTGGCGCGACAGCACATCAATCCGTCTCCGCAGCAACTGCAAATTGTCTAGCGCACCGGAAGGCAGGGTCATACCGCGCTGCTGCAACTGGTCACGCTGGCTGCGCAGCAGCTCGATGACGTTGTCTACCTGGTCGGTCAGTTGGCGGACACGGCCTACTCTGGTTTCGTCGTTCGACATCAGGCTCTAAACACCTCGTAGATTCGCGTTTTTTGTCGCCGGCCTTTGACCTGAATCGGGTCCAGTTCAGCCAGCCGAATAGCGGTTGTGTCGATCTGTGCGGCTGTGTCCTCACTGATGATAATCTGCCCACCGGTGGTGTTCTCTTCGATCCGCTTCGACAGGTTGATTGTATCCCCGATGGCGGTGAATTCACGCCGGTTGAGACTGCCGACATTGCCCAGTGTTGCCACACCGGTGTTAACACCCACCCGGTAAAAATGCGGATTCGGGGCGATGCCCAGTTCATTGTAAAGTTGCATAAACGCTTCGCGCAGACTCAACGCCGTTTCGACCGCCCGCGCCGCATGATCCGCCATCGGGTTCAACTGCGAATTGAACAGGATCATGATCTCGTTACCCATGTATTTGTCGATCACGCCCTTATGATCGTGGATGCAGGCGGTCGCTTTCGTCAGATAGATGTTCAACTGCTCCATGATCTGCTGCGGGCGAAAATCGGCGGGAAAGGTCTCCACCGGGCGTGCATCGACAAACATGCAGGTGACTTCGCGCCGCTCACCACCGAGATCAATCTGCGAAATCGTATCAATGTTATCCACCATCTCCGGCGGCAGGTAGCGACGCATCATGCTGAACAACTGGTCGCGCTGGCGACTTTCAGTCAGATCGTCCATTACCACCGCCACACCCTGGGCATCTCGCAGTGGGCTGAGCTTCATACTGACGGCGATGCGTCCGCGATGCTGGACTTCCAGTTCCGCTTCGAGCATCTGCCAGGTACGGTGCTTGCGAACTTCCGCCAGATAATTATCCAGTTCGGTACTGACACCAGGAATCACGTTGCCCAACCATTGGCCGATAGCCTCATCGGGCTGGCGCTCCAGAATAGCCGCCGCCGCCTTGTTGAAGGTGGTCACACGGTGCGCATCGTCGGTCGTCATGATTCCGCTACCGATGGAAGCGAACACGTTGTCCATCAAGGCTTTCATCTCGCCAATTTCGGCCAGCGACCGCTGGATGCTCTCGTACAGTCGGGCATTTTCGATGGCGACCGATGCCTGATTGGCGAACGCCGACAACAGATTTTTCTCGCGCTCAGTGAACACACCTGACCGGAGACGATTGTCAACATAGACCACGCCCAGAACGCGGCCCCTGTACTTCAGCGGCACACACAACACCGACCGCAGCGACATCTGGGCGATGCTGGCTCCCTCTTGCAGCCGGTTATCTTTATAGGCGTTATCGGCCAGCAGCGGTTCGCCGGTTTCCAGAACTTCGTTGAGAATGGTCAGGCTGATCTGTGGTGTCGTATGGGGTATCACCCCGCTCTCACGCATCACCCGGTAGTCCAGGTCGCCGGTATCGGGATCGACCAGGATGATATAGCCGCGTTCGGCGTCGGTCAGATGGATAACTACATCCATCGCCTGATCGAACACCTGGCCGGGGTTCAGCGTGGAGTTAATCAACGCCGATGTCGACGTCAAAGAACGCAACTGGCCCAGTTCAGTCTGCTCGTTTACAATATCAGTCTCAAGATTGCCAACACCGCTGGATAACGAATCAATCGCGCTGAGAACCAGTGGTGGTAGAGACATGCCTCTTGTCTTGAGAATGTCGCGCTGACTACGCAGCGAAACCGCTGTTTCTTCTATGATCGATTTGATCTGTCGGAGTTCACGAATCAGGTTTGTTTGTTCAGCCATACAAAAATTCCTCGAATTCTTCCCCATTATACACAGGGATATTTCGTTACACGAATACGATTGTCACCACTGGTATCGAATTCGCGTATATCAGATAGTTACCGGCCCGAGGAAAAGTCGATGAGTCGAGTGCCATTCTACATCCAGTATGCTGCCCGTAACCTGTGGCGCAACCGCCGCTGGTCAGCTTTCGCCATGCTGTCGGTCGCTGCCGGAGTCGCCACTGTAGTCGGTTTGCGTAGCCTGGGGCTGGCAATAGGCGACTCCCTCACAACCAACCTGCAATCCGCCAACAAAGGTGATATTACCCTGGAACGAGGTGGGCTGTTCGCGCTGCCAGGTGATTTCCAGGGAGACGAGATGTTCTACCAGTGGCAGATCGATCAGGTCGAGGACTGGGCCAGACGGAAGAACGCCACCGTCGCGGTGTATACCAACCTCAGCCTCCAGGTGTCGGCGGTAGACGGCCCGGCTGGCGGTCTGCTCAATTTCATGTCGGCCATTTTGATTGATCCACAGACCTATCCCACAACACAAGATATTGTCGCACTTGAACCGGATGGTGTGCCATTGGCCGATCTGTTCAACGGTGGACGTGAGATCGTTGTCAGCGAGAATCTGGCTGAGACTCAAGGTCTGGTGGTCGGTGGTCTGGTCCGCGTGAGCGGGACCGACCAGCCATTTACTGTGCGTGGCATTGTGGATACCGGGGTAGAAGCCGGACTGCGTGATCCATTTTCGGCGTTTTTCGGTTTTGTCTACATTGATGAGGATATGGCCGATCTGCTATCCATTGATAGCGGCCCCAACGCCATCAGCATTCTGCTGCCGGAAGGAACGACGGACGAGCAAATTCGGACATATGCCGACGAACTGCACAACATCGTCTCACGCGATGGCGGCTGGATACGGGTGGTGACAGTCCCGAATCTGCTGGAGCAAAATCAGTTTATCGCCGATCTGACCGGACGTTTCATCGTGGTCATGGGACTGGGGGCCATGCTCATCGGCGGTGTCGGTATTATCAACACGATGCTGGTGGTGGTGCGGCGACGGACCACCGAAATCGCTGCTCTGAAAACATTTGGCCTTAAGGGCCGGCAGGTCGCATTCATCTTCATAACCGAAGCCCTGCTTCTGGGAGCCATTGGCAGCATCGTCGGCTCTATTATCGGTGCGTTCCTCGGTCGCCTGACCCTGGACTTCGGTGAGACGTTTATTCAGCAAAGTGTAGCCTGGCGTATCTACCCGGAGGCGCTTCTCTTTGGTGTGGTGTTAGGACTGGTTGTGACAGCCGTCTTCGGCGTGCTGCCGGTTCTAACTGCCGTTAAAGTCCGACCGGGCATCATCCTGCGCCCCAACGAAACCGTCATCCCGGCATTGGGCGTGATCCAGTCCTTGCTGGTGCTGCTATTTGTGGTGGTATCGCTGGGGTTGATCGCCGGTCAAATCGTTGGACCATTACCGGAGGAGTTCTTCTTTTTCGACCTGTTTCATTCACTGCCACTGCCTGCACATTACAGTCTGGGCGTCGTCGGAGTCGCCGTGACATTGACTTTCCTGGCGCTGCTGGCGGGATTGTTGTCGCTGCTGGTGTGGTTGGTGAGCAAATTGCCCACTTTCGGCTGGATCGATATGCGCCTGGCGCTTAAAAACCTGGGGACCCGTCGCTTGCGGACTGCGACTGTGCTGCTGGCAATCAGCACCGGTATGTTTGCCATCAGCAGCATTACATTTTACGGAGCCAGCGTCCGCGAAATCCTGCAAACCACGCTCAGCGATACCCTGGGCGGCAACGTCATGATTATCAACCCACTGGCGTTTGCCAGCGCTGCCGCCAACGCCGATCAGATTCTGGACGACAAATTAGACGAACTCGAAGGCATTACCTACCGCACCCGTTTGAGCAACTTCAGCGGCAACCTGGTCCAGATCGACGACCTGTCGTTGCGCAGTGAAGATTTGAATTTGAACCGCGAACAACTCCTGCAAGAGATACGGCGGGCGAGCCAGGAGGGTGATTTTGAGCGCGTCCAGGAAATCTCTAGGCAGCTTAATGAGTTGAGCAATTATGTAGAGATCGGCATGCGCGATACCGACAATCCGCGCCTGACCAGCGGTGACATCACCAGCGGACGTGACCTCAGCCTGAACGACCGGGGGCAGCGGGTGGCCGTCGTCTTGATGGAACCGCGTATGTCCAACTGGGGCCTGGATGTCGGTTCCACCATTATCCTGCGGATCAATGGGCGCGAGTTTACGTTTGAGGTCATCGGCATCATCGCGGATGCGTCCGGTTTTCAAGCCAGCCCCGTGATAGGCGATGTGATGATTCCGGCGGATACCTTACCGGGCATCAATCCCAGCTTCCAGGTCACCACCATCCAGGTCAAACCGGACTACATCAACGATGTGGTACTGGAAATCTCTGCCATGCCCTTCTTCTTCCCGCTCAACGTCGAATTCATCGACGGCATTGTGCGTCGTTTCATCGACCAGTTCAGCGCCCTGCCGCTGCTGGTGGGTATCCTGTCATTGGGGGCGGCGGCGGTCATCATGGCAAACACCGTCGCCCTGGCGACTCTGGAACGGCGGCGGCAGATCGGAATCCTGAAAGCGGTCGGTCTCAAGAGCCGTCGGGTACTTTCGATTATGCTGCTGGAAAACACACTGGTCAGCCTGCTCGGCGGGGTGCTGGGTATCGGTCTGAGTGTACTGGGCGTGGCGGTGATGTCGCTGCTGGGTCTGGACGAACTGGTGCTGGTGCCGCGTGATGCCCGCCCGGTGGCTGTTGGGCTGGTCATCGCCGCCGTGTTGATCGGTGCAGCGGCGACCTTGTTGAGTGCCAACACAGCAGTGCGTGAGCGCGTTCTAAACGTTTTACGCTATGAATAATGAAGTTTGACCTTGCGAAAGATGTATGCTATATTTTGATATAAGACACGTAGCCCTTCTAAGATTGTCCAACCCACACTCTCTTTATCTGGTTCGTGTCAATCCAGCCAGGATATTATCACACATCGCAAATGTACTCATCTCCGGCGTGTCACACCGTCATCAAGCGGAGACTAACCATTGGCTAACCATCACATACGGTTGATCGATTTATCATGATGAAAGGATGCGGCCCTCCATGCCGCAGCGAATTACTCTATGGACATAGCAGAACTTGAACACAAAAACCTTGACGAACTTCGTGGTCTGGCCCGTGATGCTGGCGTTCCGCGTTTTAGCCGCCTTAAGAAGCAGGACTTGATTCTGAGCCTGCTGCGCTCTGAGGCAGAACGCCGAGGCCATAAGCTGCGCGGCGGTATCCTGGAAGTCATGGACGACGGTATTGGCTTCCTGCGGGCAGAAAAATATCTGCCCGGTCCCAATGATGTCTACGTCAGCCAATCGCAGGTCAAACGCTTCAATCTGCGCACCGGCGACATGGTGATCGGTCAGGTCCGCGCTCCCAAAGACTCGGAAAAATACTACGGTTTACTGCGCGTGGACGCTGTGAACGGCCTGAACCCGGAAGAATCCAAGCGACGGGTGAATTTCGAGTCACTGACGCCGATCTTCCCGACTGAACGCTTTGACCTGGAGACCAACCCGCGTGTTCTCTCCACCCGGCTTCTCAATCTGATCGCCCCCGTCGGGCGCGGCCAGCGTGGATTGATTGTGTCACCGCCGAAAGCTGGTAAGACGACTGTCCTCAAAGACATCGCCAACGCCATAAGCCAGAATTACCCCGATATCCATCTGATGATCGCCCTCATCGGTGAGCGTCCAGAAGAAGTGACCGATATGGACCGCTCGGTCGATGCGGAGGTCATCGCCAGCACCTTCGACGATCCCATCCACCATCATGTCAAGGTGGCGGAGATGGCGCTGGAACGGGCGAAGCGTCTGGTTGAAATCAAGCGCCATGTGGTTCTGCTGCTGGACAGCATCACCCGTATGGCGCGTGCCTATAATCTGGTTGTACCGACCAGCGGTCGCACGCTCTCCGGTGGCCTCGATCCCTCAGCCGTGCAGCCGCCCAAGCGTATTTTTGGTGCGGCGCGTAATGTGGAAGAAGGCGGCAGCCTGACGATCATCGCAACCTGTCTGGTCAACACGGGCAGCAAGATGGACGATGTGATTTACGAGGAGTTCAAAGGCACCGGCAACATGGAGCTTCACCTGAATCGCAAGCTCCAGGAGCGGCGCATTTTCCCGGCTTTCGATATTGAGCAGTCCTCTACCCGGCGCGAAGAACTCTTGCTCGGTCCTGACATTTTGCAACGTGTATATACCTTGCGGCGCATGTGGTCGCATCTATCGGAAGAAGAGGCTGGTCCGGTAGGCGCAACCGAGCAAATGCTGAGCAATTTCCGCCAGTATGAGACCAACGAAGAGTTTCTCAATTCGCTTCCTTCCGGCAATGGTCGGGTCTACGATTATTAGGACCAACTTGCTATAATTCGGCTCGTATCCGAAAACTAACAATGAGAGAACCCTGAACATGATCGATGTGAACCAGCTTCGCCGGGGAACGACTTATGTCGAAGACGGCGAATTGTATAAAGTGCTGAGCTATCATCACAACAAGACCGCACGCGGCGCGGGTAACGTGCGCGTGAGCGTCCGCAATCTGCGCAGCGGGGCCAGCTTTGAGAAGACCTATAACACGGGCAGCCGGGTGCAGGATGTGCGTATGGAGGCCACCGATGTTGAGTTTCTTTACGATGACGGCCAATTCCTGACCTTCATGGACAACGAGACCTTCGAGCAGCCGCAGCTTTCCAGGACGACCTTCGGTGAGGATGTACAGTACATCAAGGAAGGTACATCGCTCAAACTGCTGCGCTTTGAGGGTGAGTTGATCGACTACGAACTGCCGACCACGATGGAAATGCAAGTCACCGAGTCGGAGATGGCAGTGGCTGGTGATACGGCTAACAGTCCGACCAAGAAGGTTACAACCGAGACGGGTCTGGTGGTGACGGTGCCGATGTTCGTGAAGGAAGGCGATGTCATCCGCGTGAAGACCGAAGACGGCAGTTACGTCACCCGCGTGTAGCATTACGACCTTGCATTGAACTCTGCGGCGTGCCATTCTCGGCACGCTTTTTGTTTTGAATAGAGTGCATGGGGATCGTATCGACGCAGCAGCGACGGACGACTCATAGGACGCTCCCCCGATCTTTGGGGGATTCCTGGGCGAAAGGGATGGTATGCTAAAGTCATGGAGGTTTTGCCATGAACGATTTTGAGGAACTGAGTCATCTCTACGAACGATTGGACGCCTACCGGAACTACCGCAGCCGGTTGTTGTGGCTGACGCTGTTCTACTTCATGGGTGTCATTCTGGCGGCGGCATCCATGCGGCTGCTGCGTGGTGGATTGGTCGCTTTCTTCATCGGGGTGATCGTCATCGGTGCTGTCATCGGCCTGACCCTGCTCAACCAGTACATCCGGAATGAGGTGCGCGGGCGCGAGCTAGAAAAAGATGTGCGTGAGGTCAAACTGCGCCATCAGGTCGGCGGCAAGGCCAAAAACGAAGACCTCGCCGATGAAGTCTTCGATGACGATGAAGAAGCCTATGTCATCGGTGAGGATGGCGAGTTGATTCCGCTGGAAACCGAGGAAGACTCCTGGCGTGCTTCGCGGTAGAATACCCGCATGGCACACGAAGACTATTTCAACGCGCATTTTTTCGATATGGCGGTCGATAACCCGACCGACGTCCGCTTTTATCTTCACCATGCACTGCGGGCTGGAGAAGCTTTAGAGATCGGCGCGGGGACCGGTCGGCTGGCAATCCCCATCGCCGAACAGGGCATACCGGTGTGGTGCATCGAACCCTCAGAGGCGATGCTGGCGGCCTGTCTGGTCAAGATCATGCAGAAACCGCAGGTCCACCCGTATATCACGGTGGTTCCTGGTGCGGCTGCTGATTTCGATCTAGAACGGCAGTTTCGCCTCATCTACGCTCACGGCATCCACACCCACATTTTGACCGACGACCAGCACCGGTCACTGCTGGACAACATCGCCCGTCATCTGAAGTCCGATGGGGTTTTCATTTTCGACATGCTGAATCTCGACCCGTCCACCTGGACCGAGCAGCCGATTACTCTATACAAACAACAATGCATCGGGGAGATCACCTACCGCACCCTGTTCGGGCGTGAGATGACCGGCAAAGATACCTGCCGTTACATCACCGTCT